>JACXWG010000127.1 GCA_014764605.1 Quinella sp. 1Q5
TGCTCTTCCGATCTTAACCGAAATTAAAATTGACAATCGGCGGCGCAAAACTTACAATGACTGTGGAGGTGCGTTAAGCATGAAGTCTAAGAAAATAGCAAAGATAATCTGTGCGGCGGCGGTCGCGACGGCGTTGACGTTTGGAGGTTGCGGTGGTCTTACGGGTATGGGCGGCTCTGATACCGATGATAAGTCGGCGAGCGATAAGTCCACAGTAACGCAGACGGCACACACGGAAGCGGCTCCGAAGACGCCTAACCAACCAGAGAGTAGCGGCAAGATTTCCGATGCGAGGAATACTCCTGCCGTGCGCGTGGCTAGGACTGTCGGTCCAGCTGTCGTCGGCATAACCAATAAAGCGATTGCTCGTGACTTCTTCGACAGGACGTTCGAGACAGAAGGCGTCGGCTCAGGTGTCATTTTCAAGAGCGACGGCTACATTATCACGAACAATCACGTTATCGCGGGGGCAAAGGAGATTATCGTTTCGCTCGCGGATGGCAACACAATCAACGGAACCTTAATCGGAACCGACGAGATGACGGATATTGCAGTTGTCAAAGTCGACGCTAAGGACTTGCCGACAGCTGAACTCGGCGATTCTGATGAAGTCGTCGTCGGGGAACCGGCAATCGCTATCGGCAACCCTATGGGCTTGGAGTTTCAAGGCTCGGTGACGGTCGGCGTTATCAGTGCTCTCAATCGCACGCTGGACTTGAACGACAGACGCGTTAAGCTTCTGCAAACGGACGCGGCGATTAGTCCTGGCAATTCGGGCGGCGCACTTGCGAACGCGGACGGAGAAGTTATCGGAATCAACAGCATAAAGCTTGCGACCAACGGCGTAGAGGGCATGGGCTTTGCAATCCCGATTAATACCGTCAAAACGATTGTCAATGAGCTAATGGAAAAAGGCTACGTGGCTCGTCCTTATCTGGGCGTTACGATTTTTGATAAGCCCACTGCCGCCCGCTACGGTTATCAGCTGTCGATTGAAAAGGGCGTTTACGTCTTCCAGGTCGCGATTGATTCGCCCGCTGGTCGTGCTGGCTTCCAACGCGGCGACATTATCCTTAGCATTGACGGCAAGGACGTAAACTCGGTGGCGGATGTTCGCAACGGGGTCGCGGCTCACAAGGTCGGCGATAAAGTCAAAGTTCGCTACGACAGAGAAGGACGCGAGGAGACTGTCGAGGTCACGTTAGAAGAAATGCCTCAGCCTTCCAATCAATGAAGATAAATCTAATCGTAGTCGGCAAGCTCAAGGAAAGATTTTTAGTCGAGGGCGTGGCGGAATATGTAAAGCGTCTGCAGAAGTTCGCACGGCTTGAAATTCGCGAGGTGCCCGAATGTCGCACGGTCGAAGAGGAAGGACAGAAAATCTTATCGCTCGTGCCAAAGGATTCGTGGCTGTGTGTATTGGACGTTTCAGGCGTGGAATTGACTTCGGAGGACTTCGCAAAGAAAATCGCCGCGCTGAACTTAGGCGGCGTGAGCAATCTGACATTTGCAATCGGAGGGGCGTTCGGCTTGAGCGAGGAACTCAGGCAGGCGGCGTCCTTCCGATTATCTTTGTCAAAGATGACGCTAACTCATCAAATGGCGCGGCTCGTCCTCGTCGAACAAATCTATCGCGCATTCAAAATCAATCGCAACGAACCGTATCACTGGTAAGGAGGGCAAGACATGGAGACAACATGCATTAGTTGATGCCGTATTTCCACTCTTGATAAGATATAATCAATGTTTGTTGGCTGAATCTATTGCACATTTGTTATCAATTAATAAATTTACGCTTGATTATAAAAAAAGATTATGAAAGAGATAATATGTTTTGTAAAAGATGGACAAATAAATGCGTTTTTTGATTTTTGTAATAAAAATATACCTTTAAGTATAGATGCGCGAAAAGTAGTCGAAGCTCAAGCGATGTCTCAAATCCGAATCAACGAAGTAAAGTATTACTCTCATCTCAGAATAGATGAGGAGCGAGAAAGATCTCAAATTCGGCTGAACGAAGAATGGGCAAGGTCTCAAACCCGGATAAATGAATATCGTCAAAATAAAAAAGCAGACGCAGAAATTAAGCTCTGGTTCAGAGAAGAAAAACATAAACAGGATTTGGAATTTGCCGCAGATGCCAAAAAACGTAAAGAGGAAGAATCACATGGGCAAACAACGATGGTTCCCGAAATTGTGGCGGTTGATTACTTGGAATTGGAAGAAAGTTTTATAAAGGAAAAATCTCTTGTTAGAGTTATGCGCGATGGAGAGCCTAAAATTTATCGTTGGGACGAAGGTACAAATCGTTACGTTTCTTTCATTACTAAAAATGAAATAATTGCGGCACTCAGCATGTATGCGTATGAAAAATATGGTGAACAAATAAAATTGTCATCTAATAAATTGGATGATGTCGTAAATCGAATGCTCTATGCCAGTGTTCCATTACTAAATGAATCGGAAATTATTAAATTTTCCATAGATACTCAGGTTTTCTTTAAAGATGGCTATCTTGACATTAAAATTGACTCGAATGGTTACAATTATTTTTATCCCGTAGATACAAAAGATTATTTTCATGTTTTTTGTCTACCATATATTTTCGAGCAAGGACTTTTTTGTCCATTAGCTTTTGACGAATTGTTAAATTATATGTTTGACAATGACAAAACAAAAACTACGCTTGTATACGAGATAATCGGTGCATTTCTTTCAAACGTCACTTTAAAAAATGTCTTTGTTTTTCAAGGAATCTCAAATGGTGGCAAGTCTACTCTGGCTGAAATTATAATGAGGCTGTTTAACGAGGATGAAGTCAAACAAATCGGTAGCATCAACGAGATAGATGAGATTAAATCAAAAAAGTACGAAGGAAAAATTAAGTTACTGTGCATAG
>JACXWG010000017.1 GCA_014764605.1 Quinella sp. 1Q5
GGTCTTCCCGTTCGTGGACAAAACACCAAAAACAACGCTAGGACTCGCAAGGGTCCCAAAAAGCTCGTCCAGGGCGGCAAGAAGAAAGACTAATAAAGGAGGTCAAGACAGGTGGCAACAAAAAGAATAGTCCGCGCCAAGAAAAAAGTTCGCAAGAATATAGAATACGGCGTGGCGCATATCAGCTCCACGTTTAACAATACGATTGTCACGCTCACCGATAAAAGCGGCAACGCAATTTCATGGGCATCGGCTGGCGGGCTCGGCTTCCGCGGCTCGCGCAAATCTACTCCGTTCGCCGCGCAAATGGCTGCAGAGACTGCGGCTAAGGCGGCTATGGAACATGGCTTAAAGCAAGTCGAAGTTTACGTTAAAGGTCCCGGCGCAGGTCGTGAGGCGGCAATCCGTTCGCTTCAGGCAACGGGGCTCGAAGTCAACATGATTAAAGACGTGACGCCAATCCCGCATAACGGCTGTCGTCCGCCTAAACGTCGCAGAGTTTAATTTGGAGGTGCAAATATGGCAATCGATAGAACACCCGCTTTGAAACGCTGCCGCGCACTCGGAATTGAACAGGCGGTTATCGGTCGTTCTCGTAAAGTTGGCGAGAAGAAACATCAAGGTCAACAGCGCACGAACCGCAAAGTCAGCGAGTACGGCTTGCAGCTCAAAGAAAAACAGAAGGCAAAATTTATCTATGGCGTGCTTGAGCGTCAATTCCGCAACTACTACGAAAAGGCTAAGAAGATGCCGGGCGTCACTGGTGAAAACCTTTTAATTCTCCTTGAACGCCGCCTTGATAACGTCGTCTTCCGCATGGGTTTTGCGAACACCCGCCGTCAGGCTCGGCAATTCGTTCGTCACGGACACATTACCGTTAATGGCAAGCGCGTTGATATTCCGTCGGCACTGGTTAGCGTCGGTGATGTCGTCGAAGTCTGCGAGAAGAGCCAGGGCAAAGAAATTTTCAAGGCGATTAAGGAAGTCAACAACGCCCTGAGCGCGCCGCCGTGGATTGATTCCAATCAAGCAAACCTTAAAGGCTCGGTTACACGCTTCCCAATCCGCGAAGACATTAGCGATATTCCCGTCAATGAACAGTCCATCATTGAGTTGTACTCCAGATAATCCGATGATTCCGGCAGATTTTTTCTGTGAAAGGAGCGGATTTACTGAATGACTGACAACGAAAAGAATGAACAAAAGCCGCCGAAGATTGAGATGGTCGAAATTAGTGACGATGGCAATTACGGCAAATTTGTCTGTGAGCCTCTCGGTCGTGGCTACGGCATAACGATTGGTAACAGTCTGCGTCGTATGCTTCTTTCTTCGTTGGAAGGGGCAGCGGTCACGTCGATTAGGATTGACGGCGTGCTCCACGAGTTCTCGGCAATTCCTGGCGTTCGCGAAGACGTGACTAATATCGTGCTCAATATCAAACAACTCTGCTTGAAGGTCGACGACGAAAAAAATCAACCGTATCAGCCTTTTGCGCAAGTCGTCGTCACACAGCCGAAAACTTACACCTTGCGGATTGATGTCGACGTTGAAGAGGAAATTAAAAACGGCGTGCATAAAGGCGGACGCAGAGAAGTTACAGCCGACGATATTGACTGCGACCCAAGCATTGAGATTTTGAATCCCGATTTGCATATCGCGTGGCTAAACGAAACTGGAAAGCTTAAAATTGAGATGATAGCTCGCAATGGACGCGGCTACGATCAGGCGGAGAAAAATAAAAATCCAGATGACATAATCGGCACAATCCCTATCGATTCAATTTTCTCGCCGGTCTTGCGTGTCAACTACGATGTGACAGATACCCGCGTCGGCAATGAAATGGACTTTGATAAATTGACGTTGGAAGTTTGGACAAACGGCACGTTGCGCCCCGAAGAAGCTGTTGCCAAAGCGGCGGCTATTCTTATCTCCCACATGAAGCTTTTCCAAAGCATGGATACCGTCGCCGCTGAAGAAATGGAAGATGCTAAAGAAATTTCTATGAAGGAACAGCCCGACGAGGATATTACGCTGATGCTGGATAAAAATCTTAGCAAGCCTATCGAAGAGTTGGAGTTGTCTGTTCGATCGACGAATTGTCTTAAGCGTGCGGGCATTCACATTGTAGCGGATTTGGTCGACAAGACCGAAGACGAGATGAAGAAGTTCCGCAATCTCGGAAGCAAATCTCTAGAAGAAATTAAGAACACGATGCAACAACTCGGCGTTTCGTTCAAACCGTCGCCAAATCAAAACGGCATGAACTCGGACGATTAAGCAGGAAGGAGGAAACTTAATGAGTTATAGGAAACTCGGAAGGAATAGTGGCGCACGCAAGGCGATGTTTAGGAGTTTGCTTAGTTCACTCTTTAAATACGAACGCATTGAGACGACAGAGGCTCGTGCAAAAGAGCTTCGCAAGTTCGCGGAAAAAGTTATCACGCTCGCCAAACGCGGAGACCTTAGCGCACGCCGTCAAGCTATAAATCTCGTCGCGGACGTGGAAGTTGTTCATAAAGTTTTCGAGGAGCTTCCCGAAAAGTACAGCGAACGTGCGGGCGGCTACACCAGAATTTATAAGCTTATGCCTCGTCGCGGAGACGTTGCGCCTATGGTTATAATTGAGCTGGTGTAAAATATTTTTGACGATAAAAGGTGCTGTCCGATTCCCCGTCGGAGAGCATTTTTTTTGAACAAAGGAGGCGGCGCAGTTGAACTTTGCTAGCGTGATAACGGGACAGCTGTCCAATCTCTTTCAGCGGCGCGGCGAACTTGAGCCGAAAGAATTGATTAAAGCCTTGGAACGCGAAGTCGCTAAGCAGAAGAATAAAGAAAACCTCGTCCCGAACTCGTACACGATTTATCTTTGCGAAGAAGATTGCCACCGCTTGAGCGCGGCACGTTTGATTAAGGCTCTGCATGAAGCGGTTGAACGCAAGGTTATTCGTGAAGATTGTTTCATGGACGGCAAACTTTCGATAAAGCTAAAGAAGATGACCGCCGGCGAAGATGCTATTGTTATCGTCACGAGCTATGCCGAAGACGCCGAGCAGGAAGAGGACACGATTAATCTTGAAAATGACGTGCTAAGCCATACACTGATTGCCAATGCGAATTCCAACGACGACGACAAAACGATTATCGCCAACAAAGCTAAAATCGTCGAGACCATGCGAACTGCCACGCCGCGGAAAGTTGAATACAATTTGGCCGTCTTAACTGACTTCAAGTCGGCGGAGCTTGTCTTCGGCGAGAAGCAGATTTATCTTGGTCGTAAGGAAACAAATGATTTCGTGCTAGGTGATGAGAGTGCGTCGCGGATTCACGCTTACATTGCCTACGAACGGCACCGGCATATCATCTACGATGCGGGTAGCTTGAATGGAACGTTCGTAAACAAAAAGCCGATAAGTCGTCACGAACTCCGAGACGGCGACAAGATTTTAATCGGGCGCACGACGCTAACTTACAAAGTCTTATAAAAAAATCCCCCTCCGAATTTGGAAGGGGATAATTTTTTGGCAACGTGGACGTTGCATCCAGCGGTCGCGTCCAAGTCACTGATAACATCAGCTAATCGCCGCGTTCGTGTGTAAAATTATTTTATTACGATATTAATCAGCTTGCCTGGCACGGCGATAATCTTAAAGACCTTCTTGCCGGCTGTGAGTTCGTCGACACGCGGCAGGGTCGGAGCAAGTTTCTCAAGGTCAGTCTTACTCAAGCCCACGGGAACTTTGACATGCTCGCGTACTTTGCCGTTAATCTGCACGACGATTTCAATTTCCTCCTCGACGATTGCCGCCGCGTCGAAGGTCGGGAAGGCTTGCTTGTGAACGTCGCCTTCAAAGAACTTGCTCCAAAGCTCGGCGGCGATATGTGGCACGAACGGCGCAAGCATTAACAGCAAATCCTTAGCAAGTTCGCGGGCAAGGCTCGGATTAATCGTTTTGTCTTGGAAGGCGTGCATTGCGTTGACCAGTTCCATTAGCGAACTAATCGCCGTATTGAAGGCAAAGCGGTCGCGGACATCTTCCGTGACTTTTTTTATTGTCTTATGTAATGTGCGCCGCAAATCTTTTTCTTCAGCAGTCAGAGCTTGAGCGGAGTAATCGTCGGTTCCAGACTTAATTGCGTCGTCGAAGAGGTTTAGAATTCTCCAAACGCGGTTAAGGAAACGGAACGAACCTTGAACGCCTTCATCGCTCCAATCAAGGTCGCGTTCGACGGGCGCGGCGAACAGGATAAACAAGCGGGCAGTGTCCGCGCCGTACTTGCTGATAATCTCTTCGGGGCTGACGACGTTGCCAAGGGACTTCGACATCTTCGCGCCGTCTTTGATGACCATGCCTTGCGTTAAGAGATTTGCAAAGGGTTCGTCGTAGTCAAGCAATCCGGCGTCGCGGAGGACTTTAGTAAAGAACCTTGAGTACAGCAGATGAAGTATCGCGTGCTCAATGCCGCCAATGTATTGGTCGACGGGGCTCCAGTAGTTTACCTTGTCACGGTCAAAGGGACGCTTTGTGTTATGCGGGTCGGTGTAGCGCATGTAGTACCAGCTTGAGCAAATGAACGTGTCCATCGTGTCGGTCTCGCGGTGAGCATGTCCGCCGCACTTTGGGCAGGTGCATTCGTTAAACTGTTTGCTAGTCGACAGCGGACTTAATGCGCCTTGTTTGAACTCAACGTCGTCGGGCAAGAGAACGGGCAAATCTTCTTCGGGCACGAGGACTTCGCCGCACTTGTCGCAGTAGATTACGGGAATCGGTGCGCCCCAATAGCGTTGACGACTAATCAGCCAATCGCGCAGACGATAATTAACCTTGCGCACGCCGAAGCCTTGAGCTTCCGCCTCGTCCATGATTGCCTTAAAGCCCGTGTCAAAGTCCATGCCCGTGAACTTGCCTGAATTAATCATAATGCCTTCGTGTTCGACGTAAGCCGCGTCCATTTCCTCAAGCTTAAGTTCCTTGTCCTTAGGTTGAAGTGTCAGGATAATATCGAGTCCGTACTTTTTAGCGAATATCCAATCGCGTTGGTCGCCCGAAGGCACGCCCATAACCGCGCCAGTTCCGTACTCAAAGACAACGTAATTAGTCACCCAGATTTGAACGTCGCGCCCGTTGAAGGGATTGACGCAATAAACGCCCGTGAAAATGCCTTCCTTCTCCGATTCGCTACTTGTGCGTTCAATGTCGCTTTGACTGCGGGCGCGTTCGCAGAACTTTTTAATCTCGTCAGCCTTAAGAGAAATCGCGCAGATTTTTTCAACAAGCGGGTGTTCGGGAGCCAAAGCAAGAAACGTTATCCCGAACGACGTATCGGGGCGCGTGGTGTAGACGGAAATTTTTTCGCCGATCGCGGGCACGTCCAAAGAAAGTTCCAGGCCTTCAGAACGTCCAATCCAATTCTCCTGCATGACTTTGACGCGATTAGGCCAGCCCGTCAGCTTGTCGAGGTCGGCTAAGAGTTCGTCGGCGTAGTCGGTTATCTTGAAGAACCACTGCGCTAGATTTTTTTTATGAACCTCCGAATCGCAACGCCAGCACTTTCCGTCGATGACTTGTTCATTGGCAAGAACCGTGCCGCACGTGTCGCACCAGTTGACGGAAGCCTCTTTCTTGTAAGCCAGCCCGCGTTTATAAAACAGCTCGAACAGCCACTGCGTCCAACGATAATAATCAGCGCGGCAAGTCTCGACCTCCCTATCCCAATCGTAAGCCAAACCCATTGCCTTTTGCTGAGCGGTCATGTTGCGGATATTGGCGAACGTCCAATCGCCGGGCTTGACGCCGTGAGCAATCGCAGCATTCTCCGCCGGCATTCCGAAGGCATCAAAGCCCATAGGGTGCAAGACGTTGTAACCAGCCATCATGCGGTAACGGGCAACCACATCGCCGATTGAGTAGTTGCGCACGTGCCCCATATGCAGATTGCCCGAAGGATACGGGAACATCTCCAGCGCATAATACTTTGGGCGCGTGCTGTCCTCGGTCGTGCGGTAGTAGTCGGGCGCGTTCCAAACCTCTTGCCATTTACGTTCGATTTCTTGTGGATTGTACTTTTCCATTTAATCAGCCTCCTGTTAAACGCGGCATATTATATCAGCCCGCGTGGGAAATTAAAAGTTTTCTCCGAAGTTCGCCGCGAACGCCAGCACAAAAATTTTCTCCGCGCCCAATGACTTCAAAACGTTAGCGCACTCTTTGCAGGTCGTGCCCGTCGTGAAGATGTCATCGACGATTAGAATTGTCTTGCCGTGTAAATCGACTTGCTCCGTCGCCGCAAAAGCCCCGCTTAAAATCTTCTCGCGCTCCGCCTTGCCGAAATTGTAAAGTCTAGGAGTCTCCTTCGTCCGAATCAAAAAGTTTTTTAGCGGCAGATTCTTCTTAGCCAACCACGCGTCGAAGATTTCTTCCGTCTGATTGAAGCCACGCTCCTTAAGTCGTTCCTGATGAAGCGGCACGGCTACGGCAAAATCAACGCCCTTTAACAGCTGCAAGACTTCTTCGCGCCCGCTAACGTCGTCTAGGATTTTTCTAAGCGGCGGCAGGACGCTTAAATTGTTATCGAACTTTAGCTTGCGTAAAAGGTCGCGTGAGCCGCCCCGATACTTTGTCACGCGCAAGACTTTATCCAAGGGTGGCGGCGGTTGCTTATAAAAGTCCACGCACAAAATCTTTTCCTCGCACGCCGCACACAGCTGATAGCGTTCGTCGACAATCTCGCGGCAAACTGGACACCTCGGCGGGAACAGAAAATAAATCACTGCCTCCCAAAGCTCGCGTAAAGGATTCATAAGCTCGCCCCCTTGCATACAGAATAATTTAGCGGACGTTTGCATTGCCGCTTGCCGTGTGATAAACTTTCGCCGTTAGTATAACAAAATAATTTGAGATTTAGTAGGTGAAAACTTTGAAAGGGAAACTGATACTGCAGGACGGCACGACCTTTCGCGGGCAACTGTTCGGCGGCTCCAATGCCACGACAGAAGGCGAAGTCGTCTTTAACACGGGCATGACTGGCTATCAAGAAATTCTGACTGACCCTTCCTACTGCCGCCAAATCGTCACGCTGACTTATCCTTTAATCGGCAACTACGGCACGGCGAAGCAATTCAATCAGAGCCGCAAAAGTTTCGTCGGAGGCTTAATCGTCGGTGAGCTGTGCGAAAAGCCTTCCAGCTCCTCAATGCAAAAGACGCTGGCAGAATTCCTCACGGCGGAAAAGATTCCTTGCCTCTATGACGTGGACACTCGCGCCTTAACTAGGAAGATTCGCTCGGCGGGCACCATGAAGGGCGTTATTGTCAGTGAGTACACTTCGCAGGGCACGATTGATGAGATGATGTCCTTGCCGATTAGGAAAAACGTTGTGGAGCAAGTGACGACGCCCGTTAGCTACACGCTTGACGGCAGGGCGGGTGCGCCTTACGTCGTGACGATGGATTTTGGCGTTAAGCGCAATATCCTAGACGCCATGCGCAAGTTGGGTTGTAAGGTTACAGTCGTCCCCGCCAAAAGCCCCGCCGAGGCAGTCCTTGCACTCAATCCCGACGGAATTTTTTTATCGAACGGACCCGGCGACCCTAAAGACGTTCCCGACATTATCCGCGAAGTCAAAAAGCTAATCGGGCAACGTCCAATCTTCGGAATATGCTTAGGGCATCAGATACTTGCTTTGGCAATGGGCGCGAACACTTATAAGCTAAAGTTCGGGCACCGCGGCTCCAATCAGCCCGTCAAGGATTTGACGACAGGCAAGGTTGCAATCACGTCGCAAAATCACGGCTACGCAATCGACGCGAAGTCACTAGAGGGCTTGCCCGTCCAGATTACGCACGTTTCATTGAACGACGGTACGATTGAGGGTTTCCGCCATACGTCCTTGCCGATTAGTTCAGTGCAGTATCACCCCGAAGCCGCGCCGGGGCCTAATGATAGCGTTCACCTGTTCGACGAGTTTATATTCAACATGAAGAAGTTTAAGGGGGCATGACACTTTGCCGAAGAAAAAGAATCTAAATAAAATCATCGTCATCGGTTCGGGACCAATAGTCATCGGGCAGGCGGCGGAGTTCGATTACGCTGGTTCGCAAGCTTGCCGTTCGCTGAAGGAGGAGGGCTTAGAAGTCGTCCTCGTCAACTCGAATCCCGCAACGATTATGACGGACGCCAACATTGCCGACCGAGTTTATATCGAACCCTTGACTGTCGACTTCCTCACAGCGATAATCGAGAAGGAACGCCCCGACGGATTACTTGCGACGCTCGGCGGGCAGGCGGGCTTGAATCTTGCCGTTCAGCTGGCGGAGAGTGGTGCGCTTGACAAATTCAACGTTGAATTGCTCGGCACGTCGATTAACGCAATTAAGAAGGCTGAAGACCGCGAACTATTCAAGGAGACAATGGAACGCATTGGCGAGCCGATACCCGAATCAACGATTGTCGAGGACATTCACGGGGCGATTGACTTTGCTAATCAAATCGGCTACCCGCTGATAGTTCGTCCGGCGTACACGTTAGGCGGCACGGGCGGCGGTATCGTCAATAACGAGGAAGAACTTATCGAAACGACCTTGCGCGGGCTAAAGTACTCAATGATTGGACAGGTGCTTATCGAACGTTCAATCGCCGGCTGGAAGGAAATCGAATATGAAGTCATGCGCGACGGCAATGACAACTGTATAACGATTTGCAGTATGGAGAACTTCGACCCGGTCGGCGTTCATACGGGCGATTCAATCGTCGTGGCACCGACGCAGACGCTAACCGACCAGGAATATCAAATCTTGCGTTCGGCGAGCTTGAAAATTATCCGTGCGCTTGAGATTGAGGGTGGTTGCAATATCCAGTTCGCCTTAGACCCGAAGAGCCAAAGCTATTACGTAATCGAAGTCAATCCGCGTGTCAGTCGTTCTTCGGCATTGGCGAGCAAGGCGACGGGCTATCCGATTGCTAAAGTCAGCGTGAAGATTGCCATTGGCTACACGCTTGACGAGATTGTAAACGCCGTGACTAAGACGACTAAGGCTTGCTTTGAACCGAGCGTTGATTATATCGTCGTGAAGTTCCCGCGTTGGCCGTTCGATAAATTTGTTTACGCGGACACGACCCTTGGCACGCAGATGAAAGCGACTGGCGAAGTCATGAGCTTAGACCGGACGTTTGAGGGCGCGATACTTAAAGCCGTTCGGAGTCTTGAAATCGGCGTTAATCGTCTGCATATGGACAAGATGGACGATTGGGACGACGACAGGATTAAGAAACGCCTTAGCCGCATCGACGACGAAAGACTTTTCCTCATCGCCGAGGCATTGCGCAGAGGCATCGCCACGCCCGAAGAGATTGCCGACATAACGAAGATTGACCGCTGGTTCATCGACAAGATTAAGAATATCACGGATATGGAAGTTCGTTTGCAGAAGGGCGACCTCAACGCTAAGACCTTGCGCGAGGCAAAACTTTTAGGGCTTGCGGATAAATCAATCGCTGAACTGACAGGCGCGAAGCTTAACGACGTTCGGGACATGCGCAAGCAATTTAAAATTTTCCCCGTGTATAAAATGGTCGACACGTGCGCGGCTGAATTCGAGGCGGCGACGCCTTACTACTACTCGACTTATCGCGGCGAGGTCGATGAAGTCGAAGTCAGCAACAACCGCAAGATAGTCGTCTTGGGTTCGGGACCGATTCGCATAGGGCAGGGCGTCGAGTTCGATTATTGCTCTGTGCATAGCGTCTGGGCACTTCGCGAGGCGGGCGTTGAGGCGATTATCATCAACAACAATCCAGAAACGGTTTCGACGGACTTTGACATATCCGATAAGCTTTACTTCGAGCCGCTAACTACTGAAGATGTGCTTAACATTATCGACAAGGAAAAGCCCGAAGGCGTCATTGTTCAATTCGGCGGGCAGACAGCCATTAACTTAGCGGCGAGCCTAGCGGCGGCGGGCGTTAAGATTTTCGGTACGAGCGTAGACAACATAGACCGCGCAGAAGACCGCGAACGCTTCGACGAGATGTTGACGGAACTAAATATCCCGCGTCCAAGAGGAATCAGCGTAACCAACCTTGACGACGCCATAACCGGTGCCGCGAATATCGGTTATCCCGTTATGGTTCGTCCAAGCTATGTCCTCGGCGGGCGGGCAATGGAGATTGTCTACAACGAAGAAGAGCTCCGCGATTACATGAGCCGTGCCGTCAAAGTCACGCCCGACCACCCTGTACTTGTCGATAGGTATATGCAGGGCACGGAGGTCGAAGTTGATGCGATTTGCGACGGCGTGGACGTGGTTATCCCTGGCATAATGGAGCATGTCGAGCGGGCTGGCGTTCACAGCGGCGATAGCATTGCCGTTTATCCGCCGCAAACGTTGCCATCGAAAGTCATCTACACAATCACCGACTATACTAAGCGCATGGCTCTTGCCCTGAACGTTCACGGGCTGTTGAATATTCAATACGTCGTGGCGGATGGGTGCGTTTACGTTATCGAAGTCAATCCGCGTTCAAGCCGCACGGTTCCTTTCCTCAGCAAAGTCACGAATATTAAAATGGTCAACGTGGCGACGCGTGTAGCACTTGGCGAGACGCTCAAGGGTTTGGGCTACTATTCGGGACTGGTCGAGCCAAAGCCCTATGTCGCTGTTAAAGCTCCGGTGTTCTCGTTCGCCAAAATGCAGGACGTAGATATTTCCCTAGGACCAGAGATGAAGTCAACCGGCGAGGTCATGGGCATTGATTATCACTACGCCCGCGCACTTTACAAGGCGATAACCGGTGCTGGCATGAACATTCCAAAGAACGGCTGCATACTGTTTACGGTCGCCGACAAAGACAAGGAAGAGATGAAACAACTCGCCAAAGCGTTTTCGGAACTGGGCTTTAAGATTGTGGCTACGGAGGGAACTGCTAAGGCTCTGCAGTCAATCGGCATTGATGCGGAGGTCGTCGGCAAGGTTCATCAACGTAGCACGGATATTATACAGATGATTAAGCTCGGCAAAATTCACATGGTCGTTAATACTCAAGCCCCCGGCAAGCACATTGCCAAAGACGGTTTCCGCATTCGTCGTGCCACGGTTGAATTGGGCGTGCCCTGCCTGACGAGTCTTGATACGGCGTGGGAAGTCATGCGCGTTTTAACCTTCATGCGTGATAGACGATTGGTTTACTCGCTGGCGATTCAAGATTACGTCGGCGGCGGTGATGCACTGGCATGAGTGACGTTAAGAAAATAATTGAAGGGCAATTTGTCGAATGGGATAATAAGAAAGCGGCGATTAATAAACAAAAGCACGGCATAAGCTTTGAAACTGCCGCGTTAGTTTTTACTGATGAAAACCGCATTGAACGTCGCGACGATAGACATTCACAGGACGAAGACCGCTGGCAAGTTATCGGCATGGTCAATGATGTATTATTTGTAGTTTTCACTGAACGAGGCGAAGCCGTAAGATTAATTACTGCTCGCGCCGCAACACCTAGAGAAAGGAGCGAATACTATGATTGTGCGACGAATTATTTATGAAGGACAAAAGCCGACGCCAGAGCAAATTGAAGAAATAAAAGCATTGAAAGACCGTCCGATAGTTTTTGACGAAGATTGCCCCGAACTCACCGACGAAGAACTTAAGCAATTCCGCCGCGTGAATCCTAGACGCAAGGAAAAGGCGGTTAGCTAGCGTTTATTGAAAGTCTCGACGCTTAAGGACTTGCCGTCCGTGCGGAACTTTATCAAGCCGTCTTGGTCTGTGCGATAAATCTTCGTCGGCAAGCTCTCCAATCTTTCCAAGACTTCAGCGCGTGGATGACCAAAATTATTTCCGTAACCAACGCTGATAACCGCGCACTTAGACTTGACGGCTCGCAGAAAGTCTTCGCTTGAACTGGTATTGGAGCCGTGGTGCCCGACCTTTAATACCGTGCTTGAAACGTCGACGCCCTCACGAAGAATTTGCTCTTCAATCTCCTTGACAAGGTCGCCAGTGATTAGAAAAGTCACTTCGCCGTAACGAATGCGATAGACGTTGGAAATCTCGTTGCCAGTGCCGACTTGAGGCGCGTAGAGAATTTTAACTTGCACGCCGTCAACGACAAAGACTTCGCCCGCGTGACCAGCTCTCAAGTTCGGCAATGACTCTTCAGCGATGCCGAAGACCGCCGCATACTCCGATTTGCTTTCGCCCGCAGTGATAACCTCGCTGACGGGAAATTTTTTTATCACGGCACCCGCGCCGCCCGCGTGGTCTTCGTGGACGTGCGTCAGGAAAATCTTATCGACCTCGCGAATGTTCTCATGCTTGAGGTAAGGGACGACGACACGCCCGCCCACGTCAAACATATGCTCGCGAACGCCGCCCGTGTCGAAGATTAAGCAACGTCCATGTGGCGTGATAACAACTGCACAATCGCCTTGCCCCACGTCAACGAAACTAACTTCAAGCTCCCCGCCGACACGCAAGACGTTAAACGCAAGCAAGAAGATTATCGGCAACAAAATTATCGGGCGACGCAAAATCAACGCCGCGTAATAAAAAAAGCCTGCAAGCAGTCCGAGCGTAGGGACTTGTACGGAACTAAACGGCAGGTTCGCGAAGACCCTATTAAGCTCCGCGCCCGCTCCGAAGATTAAAGCCTCGCCGATGAAAAAAATTTTTCCAAGCAGAGGAACGACCGCTGCGATGATTCCGCCAATCAACCCGCCGACGATTACGACTTCCAACAGCGGCATGACGAACACATTAGCCAAGACCGAACTCAACGAAATTTGATTGAAGTACCAGACGACAACCGGCAGGCTTGCTAGTTGTGCGGCGATAGTCATGGAAGCTGGCTCGGAAAAGAACTTCGGCAAACGTTCCATTGCGTTTCGTAAGTCTTCGGACAAGTACATTAGCCCCGCCGTCGCCGTGAAGCTAAGTTGAAAGCTCACGTCGAAGATTAAAAGCGGCTGATTGATTAGCATTGCCAGAGCCGTCAAGGTCAAAAGGCGTGCGCCCTGAGCCTCCGCGTCGAGTGTCTTAGCGAAGAAAACTAACACGCCCATTGACGCCGACCGCAAGACTTGAGGCAACAGCCCGCTTAGGATTGCATACGTGCCGATGACGAACAGCCCGATTGCGAACGTCAGCCCGCGTGGCAGTCTTAACAGCAAGCAAAGCCACGCCGTCGCCATTGCCAATAAGCTCATGTGCGAACCGCTGACCGATAAGATATGGACGATGCCTGTAGTTTGGAATTCCTCGACGAGTTCGGGATTGAGACCCGCATAACCGCCAAAGAGCATTGCAAAGATTGCCGCCGCGTCATCTGCCGACATAACACCCGCCATTGAGTCGCGGTAGTGTTCACGGATAGCCGCCACGAGTCGCAGGAACTTTATCCAAAATCCGCCGTCGACTTCTTCAATCAAAATGCCTTGCTTGTTCGCCGACAGCCGAGCCGTTATGCCGTTAGCCTTCATGCGGGTTACGGTGTCGATTTGCCCTGGGTTGTTGTAATTGGTAAGGAGCTTGAGATTGCCACGTGCGGAGATTTTGTCGCCGATACGAGCCGTGGGAAGTTGTTCGCCGTCCTTCGGGTAGTAAGTCAGAATCAGCCCGCCAGACATGTTCCCTTGCACGTCGACAACGAAACGCAGTTGAGTTAATCCGTTGGGCAAAATTTTCTTCTGCGGCTCCTCGCGTATGACGCCCGTTATCTGAACCGATTGCCCCGCGAACTTTGAAACGTCATTGGCAGGAAGATTATCGACCGCCGCGAGCCTCAAGCCGCCGAGCGCAAAAAAAATTATCGGGCAGATTATCCACGCCGTCAAATTCCTCCGCCGCCACGTGAAGATTATTCCGCCGATAAGCAACGCCGCGCAAGTCACGATTAAGAACCGTGGCGAACGATAATATTCCATGAAGAGCACGCCCGCCGCCATTGCCGCTAGCCAGACGTTTAGCAGGGCGTTTGATACTTTAACTTTCAATTCAGCACCTCAAGACTTTGTGTTTGCGGAAAAGGTCTTCAAGTTCTCGGCGGGTGATTAATCTTACGTCGTTTTGCTTAGCGAGTTCCTTTGCCCCCGCCGTAAAGCTTTTGGCGTTGGTGATGACGAGTGGGCGGAACTTCAGCTGATGAATCCGTTCGTAGTAGCCGACCGCCGCGCAGATTTCTTGCACGCCCTTATTGCCGATTGAGCCGCCGGGATTTGTCGTGTGTTTGCATTGAATCAAAAGCCCCGTGCCGTCCGCCGACTTCGCCACAATGTCCGCGCCGTAGTCATTGGTTGCGGGCGTCTTCTCCGCTGAAAAGTTTTCCATGGCGTTGAACAGGTCGCAAATAATCTTCTCGAAGACCAGCCCTTCAACCGCGTCAACGTCTTCAATCGTCCAATATGCCGCTGAATTCTCTTCCGTCGTCGCGAGCCATGCGGCAAGGGTTTTTATATCGGCGGCAGTCTCGGCGGTCGGGAAGAGGACGTTCGCACTTAAAATCTTTTTGTAGCTCAACAGCAAGTCAAGGTTCTCGTCGAAGGTCTTGCCACGCGAATTTTGATTGACGGCGAACGGCAGATAAACGTTGACGGATTTATCTTGCCCAATACGGTAGGCGCGGTCGGTCGCTTGATTTTCTTTAGCGGGATTCCATGTGCGGCTTAGGTGAATCACGTTGTTAGCCTCGGTTATATTGAAGCCGACGCCCGCCGCCTCAGGAGAAAGTATCAGCACATTAAAGCCGCATGTCCTCTTGAAGTCGTCGATAAGTCTTTGACGCGCCGCGCCGTTTATCTTCCCGTTAATCGGCGGCAGAACTTTTATCCCGAACGTTTCCTCAAGCAGGTGTCGAAGTATCGCTTGCATTTTCAGACTCGTGACGAAGATTAGGACTTTCTCGCCGCGAGCTTTTATTTCGTCGAGGAGCGCGAAAGTTTTTATCAGCCGCGCCGAACGATTGATGACCTGCGCCGCGTCGAGTTCAAAGAAACTTTTCTCTGACATGGTGGCAAGGTCGGGATGCAATGAAACTTTGCTTAGCTCGTCGATAAAATTTAGCGGCGTCGAGAATCCTCCGCGGCGATACTTTTCCAAGACCGTCGAATAAATTTTGCTCTGATACGGCGGCATTTCCTCGCGGCAGATGAAAACCTTTTTATCGGGCAGGGCGGGCAAGTTATCTTCCTTCATGCGCCGAATTAACAGCGGCTCCAATTCCCGCTTGAGTTCCTCTCCGAGCTGTGAAATATTTTCGCCCGTCAGTCGTTCGAGATATTTTGCCGTAAACGTCTTCAAGTCGGCGAGTTTGGCGGGGTGCACGAAATCCATTATGCTCCACAGGTCGCGCCAAGAGTTTTCTACGGGCGTGCCGCTCAGGCAAAGTGCAAAGTCGTACTTCATCGCCTTTAGGGCTTTGGTTATGCCCGCGTCGGGATTTTTAATCTTCTGCGCCTCGTCGGCGATTATGACGCCCCAAGGAATCTCCCCGAACGAAAACTGATAATCGCGCAAAGTTTCATAGGTCGTCAAGGCGAGTGAGTTTTTAGGCAATTTCATCAGCGAAAGTTTCTTCCTGCCGTTGGGTGTACGTTCGTCCGTAAAAAATTTCCTCAAGCCGTCGCCGTGCAAATCAATCACTTCGCCCAAGATATTTCCGCGCAAAAATTTTTTGTACTCCGCTTGCCAATTCTCAAGCAAGGCATTCGGCGCAACGATTAGTATTGGCAAGGTCACGGCACGGAATCTTTTCAAGCCGCCGATAAAAGTTAGCGTCTGCAACGTTTTGCCAAGCCCCATGTCGTCCGCCAGTAAGACGCCGCGCCAGCCCGCCTGCCATATCTGCGACATCTTCCACACGCCGAACAGCTGATAATCCTTGAGCCTTACTTCGGGGCGGAGCACGTCGATAAAAATTCTTCCCTGCCGCGTCGTCAAGTTGGTTGCATAGTCGACGCGCTCGAAGTTCTCCTTTATCTTCAGCGCGAGGATTGTCGGTCGTTCGATTGGCTCTTTTGGTTTGGGCGGAGCCGCTAAGAAGTCTTCTTCCGTCCAATTAATTTTTGCGCCGCTAATGCCTTGATAAGTGCTGATTGGAACCGCCTCGACGCCTATGACCCGGTCGGAGTAATCGAAATCGAAAGCCTCGCCCGTGAACAATTCTTTTGGCTGAGCTTTATAGCGGTCAGCATCAGTCTTGCTAAGCGTGCCGACGGATTTAATCTGCGCCAGCCCGTCGCGCAAAGTCTCCGTGAAAATGTATTGCGTCTTGCCGTCGCGGCTGGTGTAGGTGTCAACAATCCGCTTGCGCTTATCAAAGGCACTTTGAAAGTCCGCGCTGTCGATTGCCTCTAATTTCCCGCCGTGATTCTCCAAAAGTACAGGCTGAACTTTTACACCGTCGCCGCTGTCCTGAAAGTCAACGCTCAACTTGTCTGGCACGACGATTTTTTTATTGCTTGTCGAAATGTAGCTCTCAAGGTTAGCCGCCGCCCGCGACGCCGTCTCTTGAATCCGCTTGACGTTCAACAAAGCCTCGGCGCGTGGAAGATTTTTATTGCCGAACTCGACCAGATTAATCAGCGCGAATTGATTAGCATTGAGGCGGAAAAGATTTTCGCCTACGTGGACGAGTGAGCCATTGACTTGCGGCTTGACGACGGGTCGCCCGTCCGCGTTCAAAAGCTCGACGACGTATCTAAAATCCTTCCCGATGTAACCTTCCGTCCGAATCGAAACTTGATAGGGGTTGTGCGGCGGCAAGTGCAAAAGTTCGGCGTCTTCTTCCGTCAAGCTAACCGACTTTTCAAACGGAATCAATATGCCACCCTCGACAGCCTGCGCGACGTCCTCAAGGCTTAGCATTTCCAACTTTGATTCGACTGCCGCTGATAAATTTGCTCGCGGGAAGAAATATCCCGACGTGGTCTCCTGCCATGTCACATTCAAAGCCCCCAATCGTCTTCTGTCTTGTCAATGCCGCAATTTTCCCTAAGCCACCCGCTGACGTTGCCTTGCCAAGAATAAGTTTTCGGGCTTGAATGAATCCATTCCGCAATAGGTTTCCTGATGAGAACATCGCGGCTGATTGTCCCCTTCTCGAAGAAGTCTTCCGCCGTGTCGAAAAGATTAAGCGTCGTCTCGACCTCGTGAACGCGTAACTTGCCGTTGTGACTCCACTCGGAAAAGATATATCGCCCGATTTGGAAGACGAAAACGCTTTGATTAGCCGTCGCTCCCTTCAAGTCGCCGTTCTTCAAGTCGACCTTGCCTTTTATCTGTGCGGCGAGCCTCTTAGCGTCGTAGCCCAGAAAAATTTTCGTCTTGACTATGCGCGGCAGATAAGCCCGCCAAAATTTTTCGCGATACTTCCATTGCTTATCCTGTGCCGTAGCATTAACAATCTCAAAGAAAATCTCTAAGTCCTTTTCGGAGAGCCACTGACTAAAAATATCTTTGGACTTCGGCGAAACTTCCTTCCATTTAATGCGCCCGTCTCCGAAACGTGGGTCGCCCAATCGCTTATAAAAAATTTCTATGCACTGCTTCTTACCAAAGTTGCTACGTTTGACGGTTTGAATCAAGGCATCGGCTACGGCTGGGAAAATATTTTTGTAAGTGTCGTAGTCGGCGTCAAGCTCCTCCAAAAGCTTAAACTGCCTGGCGGGCGGCATATTCGTCCGGAAGAAAATCTTCAACGCGGCTTGAATGAAGTTCGACGCCTTATAAAAGTTTGAAAGCCCGATTGACGCCAGCGAACCTTCAACGCTCAGCCTCTGTGCAAAAAGTTTCGTCATGTTGTCAAAGCGTCGTTCGCCGAAGAGATTATCCCGCGCCTCAAAAGTTTTCTTCAATCTTCGCGAAGTGCCAACAAACTTTATGGAATATAATTCTCGACGTAAAAAATCGGTCTTAGTTGAGCTTGTCATGATACTTAAGATAAATGTCGATGACGCGCCGCAAAATACGTTCTTGGGAAGTATCTATCAAACTGTAAATGGTTTTCACGTCTTCTGTATTTACTTCTTGCTTGTAAATTATTTGGGGCAAAATTTTTTCTTCACGCCATGAAAAATCATAATCGCCACGCAGAAATTTTTCCAGCAACTTATTCAATATGTCTTTATCGGGTTGCCGTTCAATCACTTTGTCCTCAAGGTTATCTACAAACTTTTCAAGCGCATTCATCTGCGGATTGAACTTCACGGCGTCCAAAGTCTTAGCAATCCGGCGCAAATCTTTAACGGCGTCTTGCAAACTCATCTGGTCAGCTCCTCCCGCACGAAATTTACAATGCTCTTGTCCTCTTCGGTCGGCGGTGCCATCGAAAATCTTATGTCGATTCGTCGATTGACGCGCCGCCCCTCTTCCGTGGAATTCGGATCTATCGGGCGGGTGTCAGCGTAGCCGCTCACCGAGAAAATTATTTCGCCCTTGTCGTTTTTTAGCGTCGCCAGCTTTGGATTTGCGCCGCTCATGGTCAGCCACGTGTTTATTGCCCGCTTCGTCGACAGCTCCCAATTCGATGGGAAGATTCCGTTGCTTATCGGCACGTTGTCTGTATGTCCTTCGATAAAAATCGTCTCGACGCGTCCTTTAAATTGCTCTGCCTCCAATGCGACTTCCAATGCCTCGCCCAATTTCTTTATGACGACTTGCCCTTGCGGTTTCACGTCAGCTAATCCCACGTCGAATAGCACGCCTTCCGAGATTCTCAAGATTCCGTGTGACGCGTCGACTTTAACCTCTATTCCCTCCCGCTTAAGTTCCGTCTGCAGGAAGGTTAAAAGTTTTTCGCGTGTCACATCGTTTTGAGTTAGTTGCGCTGTTTTCTCGCTGAAGTTCAAGATAAAATACGACAGCACCAGAATAAAAATCGCTAGCAAGCCCGACATCAAATCGCTTATGCTGATTGTGAACGTGTCTTGCGCGGGCGAATCAAGTTGCGGCGTCCGTCTTCTCATTTAATCACCGCCGATTCCTTTTAACGTATCCAACCATATCGCTGAATTCGCCTACAAGTTCATTAAAATCGGCAAGTGCCTTTGTCATGTTATCATCAAATTTCGTTAGGGCGTCACTTAAGCCTTTGCTCATCTCGAAATTGTAATGACTCAAGCTGTCGTTGATGATTGTCGTTGAGCGTTCGAGTTCGTTTGCAATGCCGTTAAAGTTCGTGACGAATTCCCTAAGCCGCGCCGACAAGTCGAAAAGGTTTTGGCGGGTCTGCTGATTGGCTGTGGAAAGATTTTTCATCTGCGCGGAGGTCTCTAGCAAGTTGTTCGTGAGTTGTCTGGTACTTTCCTTGACAGGCTCGGCGGCTTGCTTTAGCGAAGTGCTTGCATCGTCCATGAGTTGTAAGTAAGTTTCGGTCTCGTCCAAGAGCTTTTGAACTTGAGCAAAAGTTTTCTGCGTCGTCTGATTGTGGCGGTTGACAATTTCGCGGAAGACTTCGACTGCCTCGGAGATTTGCGCCGTGTTCGTGTTCGCTACCCTGCCTAAGAATTCTTTTTGCCGTTCGGTAAAGTCTTTCAGGTCGGCAAGCAAATTCTTTACAAGCGTTTCAAAGCTCTCGTTGATTTCGCGATGGTGTTGACTGTTCTCCTTGTCTTTTTTATCGCGTTCGGCTCTATCTTGCTTCAAAGCCTCATTCAATTCGTTAAGGGTTTGCAATAGTTGTTCGTTCATGACTTTGGCAATCTCATCGGAGGCTTTTAATTTCTCGTCAATGCTGTCAGAGAACTTATCGAGGGCGGCAGAAAATCTTTCCATTTGTGCGCCGACGCCTTTAGTAAAAATCTCTCCGATTTTCTCTGAACCGCCCGAACTTAAGTTATCAATCGCCGCGCAAATTTTATCGGTTTGCGGCAATATCTTTTCTTCGAGCCGGTCGCAGAATTTTTCTATGGCGTCATTAATGCGTTCGTCAAGACCTTCGTAAATTGCTCGCGCCACATCCTCGCCGATATTCTGCAAGATTGCCTTTTGACTGCTAATGTCCGTGCCGATACTTTGCAAAGCCGTCGTTTGATTGTAAGTTTCGCTGTAGCTTTTCTCAAGCCAAGAATTTTCTGTAGTGACTTGTCCGCCGATATTCTTTAATGCGGTCGTCTGTTCCTAGGCTTCGATGTAATTATCCTTAAGCCAATCTTCAATCGAACGGCGCGGATACATTTCGTCCAATTTGCTCGCCAAAGCTTGAACGTTGCCTTGAAACTTTTTTATCAGCAAATGATGAATGACGCTGTAAATAATCGCGCCGCCAATCCCAACCAGCGAAGTCACGAACGCCGACTCCACGCCCGACAAAAGATTTTTTATGCCGTCCTTTAAAACCTCAATGTTGCCGCTCGTCATGTCCACGCCGCTAAGCCCGACCGTCAAGCCCGCGAACGTCCCCAGAATCCCTAAGCCCGTGAATATCCCGCCGTAGTTCTGCCAAAACGTCATGTTCATATCCCGCGTTAAAGCTTGCGGCGTAAAGAATTCTGCGGCGTCCGTCGTCGAATAGGCTCGCTCTTGAGTTTTAGTCAGCGTCTGTTCAAAGCCCCTCCATACCGGCGCGAGTGATTCTGATTCTGTCAACGCGGCGGCTATGTCTTGAGCATTAAGAACTCGTTCGATTTCCTTGTTGAGGTTGCGAACCTTCCGTACACAAAACCAACCATACAGCGCGAATAAAATCACAGCACCGGCAATCGACGCCGCGCCCCACGACGACCAAAATATTTTGCTTAACGTTTCCAATTATGCCGTCTCCTTTATCGGAATGATAAGAGTAAAAGTCGTGCCCTTGCCCAGCTCGCTTGCGACGGAAATTTTAATCTCGTGGCTGTCAGCAATCCATTTGGCAATCGACAAACCAAGCCCGCTACCGTTCGCCTCGCTGACTAAATCTTCGCTGTCGATACGGAAGAAACGGTCGAAGATTTTATCCATGTTCTCCGGCGCAATGCCAATCCCCGAATCCGATATGCTGAGAGAAACTTTATTGCCCGCAATCGTCGACGAAACTTTGATTGAGCCGCCTTCGGGCGTGTACTTAACCGCGTTGTCCAAAAAAATCCTAAGCATCTGTCTAATCGTCGTCTCGTCGCCGAAAATCTTCGCGGGCGTGTTCTTTGTAAGTTCAACTTCATGCGTCTTAACTACGGTCTTCATCTTGCTCATCACGTCGCCGACAATGTCATCCAAGTCCAAAGTCTTTTTGTTAAGCTTTTGCCGGTGCTGGTCAGTTCTCGAAAGGAACAACAGATTTTCCAAAAGGGCTTGCATATTCTGCGCTTCGGAACCGATGACTTTAAGATTTTCCTTGAGCAAAGCCTCGTCCGCCGTGCCGTAGGTCTCTATGAAGTCAATATAGCCTTTGATGACTGCGGCGGGCGTCCTAAGTTCGTGGGAGGCGTCGGATACGAACTTTTGCTGCTTACTTATGCCGCCCTGCAATCGGTCTAGCATTTGGTTTAAAGTCTTGGCGAGTTCGTTAAGTTCGTCGTTCGCCGTGCCGATTGGAATTCGTCCGCTCATTTTCTCGAAGGCAATTTCCCGCGCCAATTCGTTCATGGTCTTAATCGGCGTCAATATCCTGCGGCTTAGCGCGTAGCCCACGCCGATTGATAGAAGAATCCCTAAGAAGTCCAAAGCCAATAAAAATTTTTCTAGGTCGTCGAAAAGTTTCAGCTCTGAAGTTATCGTGCGGAAGAAATAAAGCGTGACCGTCTCGCCGTCGTGCGTGTAATCCATTTTGGCACGGTAAATTAACGCGGAACCGATTCGGGCAATGTCAAACTCATTGTCGGCGAACATCGGCGGATTTTTCAAAAGCCCACTGTTGAACCGCTCAATCGACGGATACTTTGGGTCGGTGTCGATAAAAACGTTGCCGCGTTCGTCGACGGCTCTAAGGACGACGCCCACAACCAATGCCCCGCGAAAGTCATTAGGATTATAAGTGCCGTAATTCTCCTCCAGCTCGTCGAGGACTTTTTTTATCTGCTCCATGCTGTAACGTATCGTCTTTTCGGCGGGGTCGTAAAGCGCAGTCATCACCCCGAACCACATCGCCGCATTAATTACCACCATTAACAAAAAAAAGCAGGCGGCGTAGCCCAGAGTTATCTTCGTGGATATTTCAAAGCCATTGACTCGGCGTTTAATCTTTTTGATGACGCTCATTATCGTCGTCCTTCTGATTGTGCTTGCGAACGATAAATTTTAGCGGCGTGCCCTCGAAACCAAAGCTATCACGCAACTTATTTTCTATGAACCGCAGATAGGAGAAGTGCAAAAGCTCTGGCTCGTTGACGAAAATTATAAAACGTGGCGGCTTGATGTCGGCTTGCGTTACGAAGAAAATCTTTGCGGATTTGCCCTTTTTGCTCGGCGGCGGATTGACGGCTACGGCATCGCGTATCAGCTCGTTTAGGACGCTCGTTTGAATTCGCATTGATTGTTGCTCCGCCACGAACTTAACCAGCTCCGTTACACGGTCAACGCGTTGTCCAGTCAAAGCACTGATATAAACTACGGGCGCATATTGCAGAAAGCCTAGCCGTTCCCTAAGGTCGTCGGTGAAACGATTGGTTGAGCGGTCGTGCTTGTTCGGGAAGATGTCCCACTTATTGACGACGATAACGCAACCTTTGCCCGAATCGTGAGCATAGCCCGCAATCTTTTTATCCTGCTCCGTGACCCCGGCGGGAGCTTCAATCAGCATTAACACGACGTCTGCTCGGTCAATCGCACGTAGCGAACGAATCACGCTATAACGTTCGACTGGCTCATCAATCTTTGACTTGCGCCTCATGCCAGCCGTATCAATCAGCGTAAACTTTGTCCCGTCAACAAAAAAGTGCGTGTCGATAGCGTCGCGGGTCGTGCCGGGTATGTCGCTTACGATAACTCGTTCTTCGCCGAGCATTTTATTGACCAACGACGACTTGCCCACGTTCGGTCGCCCGATAACCGCAATCCTTATCTCGTCCTCGTCGCGAGTCTCCGCCTCAGCCTGTGGAAAAGTTTTAATCACCGTGTCTAGCAGGTCGCCCAAGTTAAGCGCATTGCTCGCGGATATTCCAATCGGTTCGCCGAGTCCGAGGTTATAGAACTCGTAAAGCTCGCTCTCCTGTTGCGGCGTATCGATTTTGTTTACGGCAAGGACAATCGGCTTTGAGGCTCCGCGCAGGAATTTTGCAACGTCCTCATCGTCAGCAGTCAAGCCCGACCGTCCATCGACGACGAATATAACCGCGTCCGCCTCCTCGACGGCAATTTTTGCTTGCGTTCGTATCTCCGTCAAAATCTTATCGGCGGATTTAATCTCTATGCCGCCCGTGTCTATCAGCGTGAACTCCTTATCAAGCCACGTCGCGTCCATGTATATTCTATCGCGTGTCACGCCCGCCATATCGTCGACAATCGACAGCCGCCGCTTTCCTATCTGATTAAACAGCGTCGACTTGCCCACGTTCGGTCGCCCGACTATCGCCACTATTGGTTTGCTCATTTAAATTTCTCCTTCTAATGCCCGCCTGAACTCTGCGCCGTCGTGAATCGGCAAGACCTTAGCGGGTGCAAAGATTTCCCTAAGTTCGGCAAGTGTCACGTCGTCTAAGAAGACATCTTCTCCTGCCCTAAGTGCCGTCGCCGGTATCAATATCAAATCGCGTTCGCCGCCGCGCAAAGCCTCGATGATGTCCTGCCCTGTAAGCAAGCCCGACACGTTGACGCGTTCGCCGAAAAATTTATTTTCGACAGGAACAATCCGCACGTTCGGAACCGCGACCAACCGCTTTAAGACCTTAGCAAAGGAAGTCCCGCTGACTACGTCCACAACAATTTTTTTATCGGCGGCGAACGGCTCGGCTTTGAACTCTTCGATAAAGTTGCGAGTCATGCCAATTCCGTTTTCAATCTGCGGGAAGTCGTCATAGAACTCGACGGGCGGAAAATCCTTCTCGGCAAGGAAATAGAACTCATCACCCAAATAAACGAACGTCCGCCCCGACTCCTCGCGCAGTCTCCTCTGGTACGTCTTGACTTGCTTAATGACCTTAGCCGCTGACGCCTTATCGAATTGCTCAAGCGGGAACGGGTCGCGGCGATGGCGTGTCACTCCCACGGGCACTATCGCCAAGCTCAGCGCGTGTGGTCGACGCTTTAATATTTCCGTTATCGTGAAGTCAAGCTCCGCCCCGTCGTTTAACCCTTTGCACAGGACAACTTGCGTATGATACTCCACGCCAGCCCGCTCCAATTCGTCAAGTTGCGTCTTAATGTTCGCGCCAAATTTCGTCCGTAGCATTTTTGCCCTAAGGTCGGGATTCATTGCGTGAATTGACACGAACAGCGGCGACAGATGATATTTCTTTATGCGGCGGAAGTCTTTAGCGGTTAAGTTCGTCAGCGTGATGAAGTTCCCGAACAGAAAAGACAGCCGATAATCATCGTCCTTGACTGATAACGTCGGACGCATGTTCGGCGCAATCATATCGACGAAGCAGAACACGCAATGATTTTTACAACGCCGCACCCTGTCAAACACCGCCGATTCAAATTCCGCGCCAAGTTCCTCGTCCGCGTCCTTGTCGAAGGCAATAACTTCGCGTTCGCCGTCCGCATGCTCAATCAGTAGCTCAATCTCCTCGTCGGCAAGCATGAAACTTAAGTCGATTATGTCTAGCGGCGTTCGTCCGTTGACTTGCAAAATTTTATCGCCCGTGACAAGTTCGAGTTCCTCGGCAAGACTGCCTGCTTCAATCCGTGTGATTAGTCCGTTCAAGTGAATGCCTCCATTAACCGAACGCCGGCGGGTCTTTGGCAAGCTCCCAATACTTTTCCGCCTCAGCACGATTGCCCAACATGCCGTAGCAATCGCCGATTAACTGATAAGCATCGCCGCAACCCCAATTCAAAGCCTCCTGCGCATTGGCAAGAGCCTCCTCGTAATTGTGCATGTTGTAGAGTGCAAGCCCGCGGCTGTACCACGCCCGCCAATTACGCTCGTTGTATTCGATAGCCCGGTCGGCATATTCAATCGCCTTAAGCGGGTCGCTCTTCGTGTAAATATACGCAAGCTCACCATAAGCCCCCGACATGTTGGGATTTAACCTTAACGCCTGTTCAAAGTCCGAGCGGGCAAGCTCAATGTCATCTTGATTCAAGTAACACAGCCCGCGATAAAAATAATTGTCCGCAACTGAAGGACGCAACTCAATCGCCCGCGTGTAATCGCTCAAGCTTGCGGGATAATCTCTCGTGTAGTAAAGGAAATAATAGCCGCGAGCCTCATAAGCCAACGCATTCTGCGGATTGAGTTCGATAGCCTCCGTCCAACAAGCCAAAGCCTTTTCGTATGCCCAATCCGAATTTATCAAGACATAGCGATTGCCTTCCTCAAGCTGAACGTTCGACATGAAAATTTTATCAGCGGTCGCGAACTCGTTTTTAAGTTTTTCTTGCGCCTCTGGCGACTTTTTATCAGTAGCCTCCGCTTTGAGCCGTTCGATTAGCTTTTGTTGCTCGTCAATTTGCCTCTGCAGTTCGATATTCTTTTGAACAAGTGATTCACGCTCCGAGACGCCCTTTGAAATCCATTCGTCGACGTTATCAGTATCAATGCTTGCTAGAACCGTCGCCCGATACATAATGCCGCCGTACTCCTCCATTGGAATCATTTTATAATTGACGCTGATGACCTTGAGAATACCGCTTGTCATGCTCTCGACCTCGTCCGCGACGAGTTCAAAGTTCGACATTTTAGAATAACTTTTAATGTAAACGCCGGCTTTCTCTTGTGCGTTGCGTTCGGCGTAGAGTTTTGCGCGTTGTTTAGCCACGTCAGGAGTCTCAAAATCGCTCATAATGTATTCGCCTACGCCGTCATAATTTCTGACCTCGGCATTAACGGGACTCGTGCCCATCAAACTGCCTAAGACAAGTGCCGCCAAAAACTTTCTCACGTCCAATCACCACTCGAAAAATTTTTCTGCGATTATATCAAAGGGCTAATCAAGTTGCAAAGGGCGCGGGAAAGTAGTATACTGCGCCAATCAAAGGAGGTAGGAGTTATGCAGAAGTTTGAAAAATGGCAAGGGTGCGGCAACGACTTTATAATCATCGACCGCGTTGGCAACGAGATTGAAAGTCCGGAAAAGATTCAGCAGCTGTGCGATAGACACTTTGGCATTGGCGCGGACGGCGTGATTTACGTTCAAAACTCGACTAAGGCGGCAACCCGTATGAGAATATTTAACGCCGATGGTACCGAACCGGAGATGTGCGGCAATGGCATTCGTTGCTTTGCACGTTACCTTTTGAGCGGCGATAAATTTTTCTCCGACGACGATTTGACGGTTGAAACTGGCGCGGGCGTCCTTACTGTCAGCATGAAATACGACTTGATAACCGTAGACATGGGCGAGCCGATTTTCGCGGCAAATGAAATTCCCGTGGCGGGCTTTGGCAGTCAAAAGCTGGTAGGCGAGCCTATCGAGGTTGACGGCGTCAAATACAAGATGACTTGTGTTAGCATGGGCAATCCGCATTGTGTTATCTTCGTCGACGATATTAAGGCGATTGACTTGGAGCACATCGGGTCGAAGTTTGAGACGCATGAATATTTCCCGCGCAAGACGAATACCGAGTTCGTGCAGGTTATCGGGAAAGATAAGTTGCGTATGCGCGTTTGGGAACGCGGAAGCGGAATAACATTGGCTTGCGGCACTGGGGCTTGTGCTACGGCGGTTGCGGCGAATCTCAACGGCTTGGCTGGCAAGAAGTCAACAGTTGTCCTCGACGGCGGCGAACTTCAAATCGATTGGCGCGAAAACAATCATATCTTCATGACGGGCGCGGCTGAACGAGTCTTTGTAGGTGAGTTCTAATGCGCAAGGGGCTTTTGATAGTCGTTTCAGGGGCGAGCGGCACGGGCAAGGGCACAGTCTGTAAGAAAATCCTAGCTGACTTGCCCGAAGTCGCTTATTCAATCTCGGCGACGACTAGGAAACCGCGACCAAGTGAAATCGACGGCAAGGAATATTACTTCTTGAGCGTCGACGAGTTCAAAGCTTGGATTGCCGAAGAAAAATTCCTCGAATACGCCGAAGTCTACGGGAATTTCTACGGCACGCCGCTAAATAAGATTGAGGAGCGGTTGAATCGCGGCGAAGATATTCTTTTGGAAATCGATGTTCAAGGCGCGTTGAACGTAAAGCGCAAATGCCCCGACGGAGTTTATATTTTCCTCCTGCCGCCGAGTTTGGAGGAGCTTAAGAGCCGAATTGAGGGTCGCGGCACCGAAAATCCGGAAAGCCTAGCCCGTCGATTGAAAAACGCCGTCGCGGAGATTAAAATCGGTCTGGAATATGATTATGCCGTCGTGAATGACACGATTGATAACGCGGCGGAACAAATTAAAGCGATTTTGACGGCGGAACGCTTAAAAGTCGCTCGCAACGCTGAAAAATTTGATTTTAAGGAAGGATTTTAAATGAAATTAAAAGAAGACGTGCTGAGCATGGTAAATCCTTCGACGGATTCAATGCTAAAGCAAACGCACAGCCGCTACGCCCTTGTTGTTCTCGCAAGTAAACGCGCTCGCGAACTTTTGAGCGGAAAACCTTGCCGAGTGGAGAAACGCGCAAGTAAATTCGTCACAAACGCGATGGAAGAGATTAACGAGGGCAAAATCACCTACGAGATAAAGGATTGAGCTATGATTGACAAAAAAAACATTTTAATCGGCGTGACGGGCGGAATTGCGGCTTATAAAGTCGTTGAGGTCGCAAGCCGCCTTAAAAAATCCGGTGCGAACGTCCGAGTTATGATGACGCTCGCCGCAACGGAGTTTGTATCGCCGAGAACGTTTGAAGAGATTACAGGGAACGCCGTTTTCGTCGAAATGTTCGGCGATGCGGCGCATTTTCATGTTGCGCACGTTGCTCTTGCCGATTTCGCGGATTTGATACTGATTGCGCCCGCGACAGCGAATTTTTTGGCTAAAGCAGCCCACGGAATAGCCGACGACCTGTTGACGACGACAATTTTGGCCTCGGACAAGCCACTTTTAATCGCGCCGTCGATGAATACCAAAATGTTCCTGAATTCCGCGACGCAAGACAATTTAAAAGTCCTAAAAGTTCGCGGCGTGAAGATTTTGGAGCCTGCAGTCGGAGAATTGGCTTGCGGCACAAGTGGAAAGGGTCGTTTGCCCGAACCAGTCGAGATTTGCGCCGTCGTCGAGAAATTTTTTGCTTCCGAACCGATTTTAAGCGGGAAAAGGATTTTAGTGACGGCTGGCGGCACGATTGAGGCGATTGACCCCGTAAGATATATCGGAAATCGTTCTTCGGGGCGCATGGGCTACGAAATTGCTAAATCAGCGATGAATTCGGGCGCGGAAGTCGTTTTAGTCTCCGGCAAAAGCGAAGTTGAGCCTCCAGACGGCTTAAAATCGTTTATCAAGGTCGAATCAGCCTTGCAAATGCGCGATGAGGTTCTAAAACACTTTGAAACGGTCGATTGCGTGATTATGTCCGCCGCCGTCGCCGATTATCGCGTTAAAAACCCTTCCGCACAAAAAATAAAGAAGTCAGACGAAACTTTGACGCTTGAGCTTGTGAAAAACCCCGACATACTCCGCGAACTCGGAACTTTGAAGAAATCGCAAGTGTTAGTCGGCTTCGCCGCCGAAACGCAAAACATTTTGGAATACGCCAATAAAAAACTCGTCGAAAAGAACCTTGACTTCATAGTAGCTAACGATGTGACGGCTGAGGGCGCGGGCTTCGGCGTTTCAACTAATATTGCGTCGATTATCTGGCGAAATGGTACCGTCGAGAGCTTTTCAAAGATGAGTAAGGCTGATTTGGCGGAAAAAATCATTGAACGCGTAGAAAAAACGATGCGTCATTAAAAATTCAGAAAGATATGCTAGGCTAACACAAACTTTATAGGAGGTGAAGTTTATGTTAGATAAAGCAATCAAATTTTTCATCACGCTGACCTTTGCAATCGTCGGAGGGGCGGCATTGCACCAAGTCAGCCCGTTTTTAATTTCGTACATCAATCTGGAGTTCTTTAAAATCGAAACTGGTATCTTTGAATTAACTTTGGCGAGTCTGGTGAGCATTTTGGCGGGCGCAACGCTCGGAGGGCTTGGCGGTTGGTTCATTTCACCGTTTTTAATCGGCAAACTCGGAAAGTTTACTGCTTTTGTCGAAAAACAGCTTAGCAAAATGCCAATCAACGACGTAATCGCCGGCGCGGTCGGTTTGGCTATCGGACTTATAATTGCAAATCTTTTGGGCAACGCCTTCGCCCGCATTCCTGTCGTCGGAAATTATATTCCCGTAATTTTTAGCATCGTGCTCGGTTATCTGGGCGTGAAAATCACGATTAAGAAGCGTAAAGAGCTTACAGGCAGTTTTGATTTCATTCCGCACGTTTTGAAAGACATTTTACGCAGTCGAGAGGCTGATAAGGTCGTCAAAGAGACTAAACCGGAAGAAAAACCGCCTGAACCGCCGCCCGAACCGCCTGCTGAAAAACCAAAGGTCAATCTCGTCAAATTGCAGGAGCATAAGAACAAAAATTACAAACTGCTGGATACAAACGTTATAATCGACGGGCGCATTGCTGATATTTGCAAGACGGGCTTTTTGGAAGGCACTTTGCTTATTCCGGTGTTCGTTTTGGAGGAATTGCAATATATCGCCGACTCATCGGACACTTTAAGGCGAGTTCGCGGGCGTCGTGGGCTTGATGTCCTTCAAAAAATCCGCGAAGACGAATCAAACATGGAAGTTGAGATTATGAACGTCGATTTTGAGGAAATTCAAGGCGTCGATTCAAAGTTGGTGCGTCTGGCGCAAAAACTCGGCGGCAAAATCATCACCAACGACTTTAACCTTAATAAAGTTGCTCAACTGCGCGGCGTGGAGGTTCTTAATATCAATGAGCTGTCCAATTCCGTTAAACCGGTCGTGATTCCGGGCGAAACGATGAGAGTTCAGGTCGTCAAGGACGGAAAAGAGCCTGGGCAGGGCGTCGCGTACCTCGACGATGGCACAATGATTGTTATCGAGAACGGGCACCGCTATTTGAGCCGAACAATTTCCGTTGAAGTCACTAGCGCATTACAAACGGCGGCTGGCAGAATGATTTTCGCTAAGCCAAGATAGTTTCACGGTTCAAAACAGTAAAAAACCCTTCGGCAACGTGTCGGAGGGCTTTTTTGTTGCACGATTTACAAAATCCAATATATTGGAAAACGTAAATCGAACCTCCAAATCAGCCCCAATTTTTGTACATGCCGAAAAAGCCGCATAATGACGCGATACAAAATCCTGTATTTTGGATTTCGTAATTTGCACGCTCAAAACCCACTTCAAACCAATTTCAAAGCTCCAAAATCATTTTCGAGGCGTCAAAAAAGTTTTTTCGGCAGGATTTTCTTTTTCAGCTAAGAATTTCTCTTCCCGTTATGAAAAATTCAATCCAAAACACTCTCAAAGCCGCCGTTGAACGTCTCGCGGCTAAAAATATCGATTCGCCTCGCCTCGACGCTGAAATTTTGCTCGCGCACGTCCTTAATTGCCGCCGATTAACTCTTTACGTCGATTTTGATAAAATTTTATCGCTCGGAGCCGTCTTGAAGTTCAATGAGCTTGTAAATCGTCGGCTTGAAGGCGTTCCAGTCGCTTATCTGACTGGAATTAAAGATTTTATGGGCTTGTCGTTCGCCGTCAATGAAAATGTCCTAATCCCGCGACCAGAGACCGAAATTTTAACTGAACTTGTCGGCGAATACATGCGCGAACTCGATAGGGAAGTAATTTTCGCTGATTTGGGCACGGGGTCGGGCGCAATTCCAATTTCAATCTTAAAATTTGTCAAAAATGCTCGCGCAGTTACCGTTGACATATCAGAGGCGGCTTTGGAGGTCGCGAAGTTCAATTCTCAACGCTTTAACGTCGATGATAGGATAAAATTTTTCTGCGGAGATTTATTCGAGCCTTTAACAGGGAAATTCGACGCGATAGTATCAAACCCGCCGTATATCCCGACTTCAGAGCTAAAAACTTTGCAAGCGGAGGTAAAACGCGAACCGCAACTAGCTTTGGACGGCGGAACGGACGGTTTAACTTTTTATCGACGAATAATCAGCGACGCGCCACGATTTTTAGTTGACGGCGGACTTTTGGCGGTCGAGGTCGGGATAAATCAGGCTTCGGCAGTAAAAAATTTATTCGAGGCGGCAAAATTCGTTGACGTGGAGATTTTCAAAGACTTAGCAGGGCTTGAACGCGTTGTGGCAGGCAAATTACGTTGACAGATAAAAACTTTTTGTTAAAATGGTTGTGAGGTGATTAAAATGACTGAAAATATAAATATAGCGATTGATAGCGAAGATTTGAAGGAATTTAATAAACAAACCGGCATGAGCATAGCGGATTGTATAAAAATATTGGTGAACAGCGTAAAATACGGCGGAAAATTGGAATTAGACCCGTTTTGGAGCGACGAAAATATTAATGAACTTAAAAGTAGAATAAAAAATGGCAAAATGGAACGTCACGACTTAATTGAGGTAGACGAATGAACATATATTGGGACGAAAAAGCTTGGTTAGAGTATTTGTATTGGCAAACGCAAGATAAAAAGACGTTGAAACGGATAAATAATCTGCTGAAAGACATAGACAGGAACGGATATAACTGCATAGGCAAGCCTGAACCGTTAAAAGGCGAATTATCTGGCTGGTGGAGTGTCCGAATTGACGAAAAGAATCGTTTGATATTCAAAATCGAGAATGAACAGATAAAAATAAATAAATGCGGTACACATTACGATGATAAGTAAAAAAATCTCTTCGGCGACGTGTTGAAGGGTTTTTTTGTGTTATAATCCAATTTCGTAAGGAGGAATTTATTTGCAGACAAAAATTTTACAGCCGACGGAAGAAAATTTGCTAATGGCGGCAGAAATGATTAAAAAAGGTGAATTAGTCGCGTTCCCGACTGAAACTGTGTACGGATTGGGCGCGGACGGCTTGAATGAGGCGGCTTGCAAGAAAATATTCGCGGCGAAGGGCAGACCGAGTGACAAACCGCTAAGTTTACACGTCGCAAGCCTAGAAATGGTCGAGCAGGTCGCAAAAATCAATTCGCAGGCAAGAAAATTGTTCGCGGCGTTTTGCCCAGGTGCCTTGACGATAATATTGCCAAAGAATAAAATTGTTCCGGACTTCGTGACTGGAAAATCGAGCGTCGGGATAAGAATTCCGGCAAATGACGTAGCGTTGAGGCTGATAAGGCTTTCAGGAGTTCCGATAGCGGCACCGAGCGCGAATTTATCCGGAAAAACGCCGCCGAAGACCGCGCAAGAAGTATTCGAGAACTTATCGGGGCGCGTGGAAGTGATTTTGGACGGCGGGCAGTGTCAATTCGGAATTTCTTCAACGATAATCGATTTAACAGGGTCGGAGCCGAAAATTTTACGACACGGGGCAATTTCAGAGGAAAAAATATGGGAGGTGTTGAGATGAGCAACGCGGAACGCAATAAATTGACAATGAAAC
>JACXWG010000018.1 GCA_014764605.1 Quinella sp. 1Q5
TAGCCTTGCGGACTTCCGGCGAGATAATCTTCGGACCGGTTGTGTAGTCGCCATACTCGGCAGTATCGCTAATGGATTTGCGCATCTTCGCCATGCCGCCTTCGTACATCAGGTCGACGATAAGTTTAGTTTCGTGGAAAGTCTCGAAATACGCAATTTCAGGTTGATAGCCCGCCTCGACGAGAACTTCAAAGCCAGTTTGAACCAGATGAGTTAAGCCGCCGCAAAGGACGCACTGTTCGCCGAAAAGGTCGGTCTCGGTCTCTTCCTTGAAAGTCGTTTGAAGAACGCCAGCGCGGGTGCCGCCGATACCGCGGGCATAAGCAAGGGCAATGTCGAAGCAATGACCGGAGGCATCCTGCTCAATCGCGAAAACGTCGGGAACGCCGCCGCCCTCAACAAAAGTCCTGCGGACGAGATGCCCCGGTCCCTTCGGAGCTACCATAAAGACATCGACATCGGGGGGCGGAACGACCTGTTTGAAATGAATGTTGAACCCATGAGCGAAGGCCAGAGCGGAGCCGCTTTTCAAGTTCGGGGCGATTTCGTTTTTGTAAACGTCGGCTTGCTTCTCGTCAGGAATAAGAATCATCGTTATATCAGCCTGCTTGACAGCCTCGGCGACGGGCAGAACCTTCAAGCCAGCTTTTTCGGCGACGGGCTTGGATTTAGAACCCTCGTAAAGCCCCACGACGACATTAACGCCGCTGTCCCGCAAATTTAAGGAATGTGCGTGCCCCTGAGAACCGTAGCCAATAATCGCGATGGTCTTGCCGTTCAGGATTTCCCAGTTGACATCGGAATCATAATACGTCTTTGCCATTGTTAAACCTCCAAAAAAAACTAATAATGAAACGCGCGCTAGTGTATCACGTCCCGCCGTTATTTTCAACTGCTTTTTTTCTTGCCCACCATGCTTTTCTTGCGACAGACATTTTAACGAGTTCTTCTGGAGTGTGCTTTCTGCCTCTCATCTTAGCGAGCTCTTCCGGAGTATGTTTTTTGCCTGTGTTTGCCGCCGCAAGCCTAGCACAAGTTTCAGGTGAATGATGTTTGCCAAAAAAAGGATGCTTTTCACCACTGAAATCGGCGTGGTTAGTAGACATATTCGCTCGTGCTTCCGCTGAAAGTTTCACACCTTTTTTGGGCGAAGGCTTACCCTTCAATTTGGCTGAAATTTTTGCGCGAGTTTCCGCACTTTGAGACCTTCCCTTGCCGCTACCGCCGTCGCCGCCGTCGCCGCCGTCTGTCAAGTTGTAACCATTAGGTGCTTTACTGCCAAGCGTAGCAATCCAAAAGATTTCTCTCTCGTTCAGTTTTTCAACGGGGCACTCTTCGAGAACTTCCACCGTGAAACTTTCAATACCATACTTGCGCATAGCTTTACCAATATACGTTTTTTCCTTGACGTGTTCTTTAAAACGTACTTCAGTCGAACGCTTTGTTTTCCCGACGTAAGGCTTGCCGTTAAGGGTGTTAGTGATTTTGTAGATGACGCCGACCGCCGATTGACTTTCGCCGCTGGGCTTGCTATTATCCTCCATTGAAAAAAACTCCTGTTTCTTGAGTTGTTGGGCAACTTCATTGTAACAGGAAGTTTTTTTTGCTGTCAAGGACGACGCTTAGAGGAGATTTTTGCTGTAGTACTCGTGGACTTGGTGATAATCGTTTATGGTGTTCTCTCCGCGCTCAAGGGCAACCAGTCCTGTGCGTATGACCTCAAGAATTCCGTAGGGGGCGAGGAGCCTCGTAAATGCCGTGACTTTCTCGTCGTTGCCGGTGATTTCAAAGATTAGCGTCGTTGGCTGAACGTCGACCACGTGTGCTCGGAAAAGCTCCGCCATCTTCAATACGTCAAGGCGTGTGCTGTCGTCAGCTGAAACTTTTATCATCGTCAAGCCGCGAGTGACTGCCGTTGCCGAATCCAATCGTTGCACCGCTTGCACCACGGGCATTTTCTCCAACTGTTTGATAACCTGGTCGACAAAGTTTGCGTCGCCGTGTACTACAACCGTTATCCGCGAGAATTCGGGCGATTGCGTGATTCCAACGGATAAGCTATCGATATTGAATTCGCGCCGGCTGAACATGCTAGCCACACGCACCAAGACACCCGGTTGATTCTCGACGTAAATCGATAAAACGTGCTTCATGCTTTACAAGCTCCTCCTAAAAATTTTTTCCGTGCGCAAGGTCTCAAGATGTCATGCGCTTAGCAATGGCCGCCGCCTCAGTCATGAGCGTTTGCACCTGATGAATCTTTTCTTCCGCCGCTTTAATCGTATCGGGGTTGCGGTCGTCTATCCATTTGGAATAAGTCTGCGCGGCGTCAATAGCGGTGTCGCAAATCTTCATGTAAAGGTTATGCAAGGTCTCGGCGTCCTTGGGTACTCGCAAAGTGAACAATTCCCGCTTGTGCTCTTCCCAGTCCTTTTTGAACGTGTCATTAATTAAAGTCTTCAATTCGGCTCGTGTCTTTTCCTCAGATAAGTTGCCGGTGGAAAGTATCGCGCCGTATTTTTTTTCTGCTTCACGCAATGTCGCCTCGTGCTTGTTGTTTATCTCGCTCGACTGCCTTAAATAGTCGTCGAGTTGCGCCCTCCGTGCCTGAGCGATTTGTTCGACGTATTCTTTGAAGTTCTGCACGCGACTGACTTGCCACTTATCATTAACGCGGGTCAAAACGAAATGCAACGGGAATTCTCTATCAAGCTCTGGTTGAAAGATTATCACATCGGCGAAGGCTTCGTTGCGATTGGCGTCGTTTATCTGAACGTTTCTTACGTCGCGCAACTCGGCACTTTTAAGACCAGTCCTATCGAGCAATTCAACTACGCTGGCATTCTTTTCCGCGTCAAAGTTGCCAGTAGCAACGTAAGAATCAATCGCCGCTTTCAAGCTCATCAACATCGGGTCGCGGAGCATTTGCGTAAAGTCTTTAATAACGTCTCTGGTATCAGCCATCGTCACAACGTCAGGCGAAGTCACCACTTCAACAAAGTCATCGTAACCCGACGCAAGCACGCCATCCACATTAACCACGCTGTGGAAAGTCTTCGGGTCGTGCTCTTTAATCGACTGCTCAATAGTCTTTATCGCAAAGTTGGGCGAGTCGGTGTCTACATGGAAATGATAATAGCCGCCACCTGCCACCACTAATGCTAATGCGGCAATCCCTATGCCCGCCGCCCGTTTGATTTTCTTATCCAATCTTATCGCCTCCGCTTTAGGTTTTAAGTCTTGATTCTGCCGCCGCGATTATTTTCCTGCTAAAAAGTTCTTCCTCTAAGTGCCTTGAAGACTTGCCGACGAACTATCTTGTGACCGTCGACGTTGCGAATCTTCACGTCCGCCCGTTTGCAAATCTCCTTTACTGGCATTTGCGCATTGATTCGGGAGATTGCCTGTTGCCTCGTTAATCTGTCGCGTTGCATGAGCCGCCAAATTTGCACTGCTGGTTTGGTGTAGACCGCCCATATCTCGTCGAATAAATGCTCCCAACCCGCCTCGAATAGTAGCGGTACTTCCAAGACAACGAGCCTTGCGCCGACTTCCGAACACTCAACCAGAAAATCCCGCGCCTTGTTCAAAAGAACGGGATGAGCCACCGAGTTAATCCACACCCGCTCGTCAGGGTGATTGAAGATTATCTCGCCGATTAGTTTCCTGTTCAAAAATCCCTCAGGCGTGACGACATAGCCGCCGAAGTGTCGCACGTAAATATCAAACAGTTCGCCGCCTGGTTCCAATAGCCAACGCGTTACCTTGTCAATGTCAAGACACGTCGCCCCACGATGACGACGCAAGATTTCTGCAACGGCTGACTTCCCGCACGCGATGCCGCCCGTCAATCCGAGTATGTACAAAATCATCACCTGCCGATTCCTAACTTGTCCATGATAAAGCGTTGCTCCGATTCCATTTCCTGCCGCTGGTCGTCGTCCACGTGGTCATAGCCGAGCAAATGCAACAGCCCATGAACTTCCAGAAAAATAATCTCGCGTCGGAAGGAGTGCCCAAAGTCTTCTGCCTGAACCCTTGCCCGTTCCAGAGAAATTATCACGTCGCCCAAAATCTCAAAATCCGTGCCGATAATTTCTGGTTCGTCACTTTCCCTGAACGCAAACGATAAAACGTCCGTCGCCCTATCCACGCCGCGAAACTTCTTATTCAAAGCGTGAATGTGTTCATCGTCCGTCAAAGTTATGCTAAGCTCCGCATTCTCGACGCCGTAAAGATTGCCGACCACGTCCGCCGCCCGGAAGATTTCTTCAAACAAACTATCATCAATCGTCAACGTCTCTGGTTCAAAACTAACTGTCGTATTCATGTCTATCATAAGCCTCCACGATTCGCGAAACTACTTCATGCCGCACAACGTCCGCCGAACTCAATTCAGCAATGCCGACGCCCCGAACGTTATTTAAAATCTCTACCGCTTCGGCAAGCCCCGAAGTCATTCCTCGCGGCAAATCAATCTGACTTAGGTCACCGGTTATCACCATACGCGAGCCGAAGCCCAATCGCGTCAAGAACATTTTCATCTGCTTGGAAGTTGTATTCTGTGCCTCGTCGAGGATTATGAACGCGTCACTTAACGTCCGCCCGCGCATATAAGCTAGGGGAGCAATCTCTATCACGCCGCGATTAAAAAACTTCTGGTAGAGGTCGAAGCCCCAAACCTCCTTCAAGGCGTCGTAGAGCGGGCGCAAGTAAGGGTCGACCTTCTCTTGCATGTCGCCTGGCAAAAAGCCGAGACGTTCGCCCGCCTCAACTGCTGGTCTCGTCAAGATGATTTTGCGGACTTCCTTGATCCGCAGATAATACGCCGCCATTGCCACCGCTAAGAAAGTTTTGCCCGTGCCAGCCGCGCCCACGCCGAAGGTTACAACGTGTCGGCGCATCGTGTCGATATAATTTTGTTGTCCCGCGCTCTTCGCCCGAATGTGGACGCCGTTTGCCGTAACGATTATCGTTTCGCCGAAATTTTTCTGCTCGTTAATCCTCGTCGCCTCCTCAAAATTTTTTTAGCAATGTAAAACAATTCGCCGCGTCCGTCAAGTTTTATCTGTTGACTTTGAGCCACTTCAAGCTGATACAATCGGCGCGGAGGTGTCTTACATGAAGACAAGAAAATTACGCAACTTGGAAGTTTCAGCGATTGGTATGGGGTGTATGGGCTTTAGTCACGGCTACGGAGCCTGCCCGCCAGAGTCGGAATCAATTCGGCTCATGCGTTCAGCTTATGAGGACTACGGCTGCACGTTCTTTGACACAGCGGAAGTATATGCAACGTATGAAAATGAAGTTCTCGTCGGCAAGGCTCTAAAGCCCATTCGCGATAAGATTGTTCTTGCAACGAAGTTTATGCCCGAAGTCTTCCTGCCGGGGCAAGAGATTCCTGAGGGCAAGACTTCGCGTCAAGGGGTGCGCAATGCCGTGGAGAATTCCCTTAAGAGACTGCAGACAGATTACGTTGATTTGTACTATGAACATCGCGTGCCGCCCAATCGTGACGTTGCGGAGGTTGCCGAGTGGATGGGCGAGCTCATTAAGGAAGGAAAGATTTTGGCATGGGGCGTATCCGAGGCGACGCCCGAACAGATTAAACGCGCTCACGCCGTCACACCTCTGACCGCCGTCCAAAGTGAGTATTCAATCATGGAACGTTATGTTGAGGCTGAAGTTCTGCCTCTGTGCAAAGAACTTAATATCGGGTTCGTTGCGTATTCACCAATGGCAGGAGGATTCTTGAGCGGCAAGTATACTTCGCAGACCAAGTTTGAGGGCGACGACGTGCGCCGAGTTATCACGCGTTACGCTAAAGAGAACATGGACGCCAACCAAGCCTTGCTCGACCTGCTGAAGAAGTTCGCCGCTGATAAAGGAGCGACGCCCGCGCAGGTTTCTTTAGCTTATCTGATGTGCAAAAATGATTTCGTTGTCCCGATACCCGGCATGAGACGCGATGAACGCCTTAAAGAAAACTTCGGCGCGGCTGACGTTGAATTGAACGCCGCAGAGCTTGCTGAACTCGAAGACGCCTTGTCAAAGATTACGATTCACGGCGACAGGAAGGACAGCGACATACAAAAGCTCGGCACAGTCAAAACGGTCTCAACCCATTAAATCGGGCTAATTTAAGAAAATACTTGACTTGTAAAAAGTTAGCGTTTATAATCTGCCACGTTGACGCCAAAAGCGTTGACGCGGCGACATAGCCAAGCGGTAAGGCCGAGGTCTGCAAAACCTCTACCCCCGGTTCGACTCCGGGTGTCGCCTCCAGCTTAGCAAATTCCGGCACTGCCGATTGCGGGAGTGCCTATTATATTAATAGGGGAAAAAAATGTTTGAAGACCTCTCCCAAAGCATTCAAGAGGCTTTTCGCAAGCTTCGCGGGCATGGCAAGCTAACCGAAGACGACATCAACAAAGCGTTAAAAGATGTGCGCATGGCTCTGCTGGCGGCGGACGTGAATTATAAAATCGTTCGCGACTTCGAGAAGGCAGTTAAGGTTCGCGCAATCGGCACGGAGATTTTAAGCAACCTGACGCCCGCACAGTCGGTTATCAAAATCGTCAACGAAGAACTCGCAAATCTCATGGGCGGTAAGGCGGCAAAGCTCAATATCTCATCACGCCCGCCAACGATTATCCTAATGGTCGGTCTTCAAGGTTCGGGCAAGACGACTTCGGCAGGCAAACTCGCGTTGCTCATGAAGCGGCAAGGTAAACGTCCGGCACTCGTCGCGGCAGATATTTATCGACCCGCCGCAATAAAGCAGCTCCAAGTCGTCGGCGAGCAAGCGGACGTTCCAGTTTTCACCGAGGACATAAAAGACGCCGTGCAAATCGCTAAGGACTCAATCACGTTCGCCGATAAGCATGCCCGCGACGTTCTGATAATCGACACCGCTGGACGCCTTCAGATTGACGAACGCTTAATGCAGGAGCTTAAAGACATCAAATCAACCGTCAAGCCGCATGAAATTCTTTTGGTCGTCGACTCGATGATTGGTCAAGAAGCAGTCAACGTGGCGGAGACTTTCCACAATGCGCTTGGCGTCGATGGCATTGTCCTGACGAAACTTGACGGCGATGCTAGAGGCGGTGCGGCACTGTCAATCAAAGCGGCGACGGGTTGCCCGATAAAGTTCGTTGGCATGGGCGAAAAGCTTGAGGCTCTGGAAATCTTCCACCCCGACCGCATGTCAAGCCGAATTCTCGGTATGGGCGACGTGCTAAGCCTTATCGAAAAGGCACAGTCGACGATTGACGCTAAGACCGCCGAAAAGATGGTCAAGAAAATCAAAGCCGACGAATTCACCCTGCAAGACTTCCTCGAACAACTTCAGCAGGTTAAAAAACTCGGCTCCCTCAACGATTTACTCGGCATGGTTCCAGGGCTTAGCGGGCTGAAGAAAAAATTAACGGGCGTCGACCTCGACCTTGACGGCAAAGAAGTTAAACACATGGAAGCAATTATCCTGTCGATGACGCCCAAGGAACGCGCGGACACAAGCATAATAGACGCAAAACGCCGCAAACGTATTGCGCTCGGCTCTGGAACAAAGGTTGCTGACGTTAATAAACTCCTCAAACAATTCGACGAGATGCGTAAAATGATGCGCAAGTTCAAGACAAGTCAAGCTCAACAGCAACAGGCATCAAAAAAAGTCAAGGGCAAAAAAGGAAAAGTTAAAAAAGGAAAGAATAATAAGCCTAAAATGCCGACGCTCCCGAACCTCGGAGGACTTTTGGGACAACTCGGCGGGAAGTTTCCCTTCAAGAAATAATTATCGACGTTGGAAAGGTGGTGAAAGCGTGGTAAAAATCAGGCTCAATCGAATGGGCGCAAAGAGGCAACCCTTCTATCGTATAGTCGTGGCGGATAGTCGTTCGCCGCGTGACGGTCGCTTTATTGAAATCGTCGGCAATTACGACCCGACCAAAAATCCTGCCATAGTCAATGTCGACGAAGAAAAGGTTATCGCTTGGATTAAAAACGGCGCACAGCCGACCGATACGGTTCGTTCGCTCCTTAGCAAAAAGGGTATCATGAAAAAAATCCACGAAGAGCGCAAGGCAGCAAAGGCTGCAGAGTAACCATCGAACAAATTAGTTGAGGTAAAGGATCATGCAAGAACTTGTAACGGTGCTGGCAAAAGCACTTGTCGAAAAACCCGAAGAAGTGCAGGTCGAGACGGTCGAAGAAGAAGACCGCACGGTTTTGAAACTGCACGTCGCGCAGGAGGATATGGGCAGGGTTATTGGCAAACAGGGACGAATTGCAAAGGCGATTCGGACTATAGTCAAATCCGCCGCAACACGCGAGAAGAAAAAAGTTTCAGTTGACATCGAATAACAGTCGACGCGGTGAGCAAGGGGCTTGCCGCTTTTTGCTTTTATGCGATTGACAATGTACAATGTTTTTGTTATTATCGGCGCGTTTGGAGAGGTGTCCGAGTGGTTTAAGGAGCCGGTCTTGAAAACCGGTGATGCTGAAAGGCACCGTGGGTTCGAATCCCACCCTCTCCGCCAGCTAAGGAAAGTAAGGTTTCGTGAAATATATCTTCGCCTTCGGGCGATTATTTTTAGGGAGGCGGCGTTATGGACGAGCAAGAAAAGCTACGAATATTGATAACTGACGATTCGCGGCTCCTTCGCAAGAAACTGCGCGAGGAACTCGAAAAGCTAAACTGTGAAGTAATCGAGGCAATCAACGGTAAAGAGGCAATCACATTCGTTTTGGAGCAAGAACCCGACGGCGTCATCTTGGATATAGTCATGCCAGTCGTCGGCGGGATTGAGGCGTTGGAGTTCATTCGCGAAGTTGCACCCGATGTCCCAGTTGTCATGCTAAGTTCCATGGGCACGCCCCAAAAGTTAATGCAGTGCTTGAAAATGGGCGCGATTGACTTCATCCATAAGCCGTACACCAAAGAACAAATTGCTAAGAACGTCGAGAGGATACGCAAACTCAAGGCAAAGCGCAAAGCTAAGGCGGTGGAAGCTAACGACAATTAAGGAGGGGTTTACATGCCGATAATCGAACCGAACACGGTATCAGCAATGAATAAAGCTGGCGGCAAGGGCGAAATATTTATCACGCACCTGTTGACGCCTAAGGAAATGGTTGGCAAATGCGAGATGTTCGCAAGCGTCAGAATCCCTGCGGGCTGTTCGCTCGGCGTTCATAAACACGTCGGCAACAACGAGACGTATCATATCCTTCAGGGCAAGGGACTGTACACCGACAACGGCAAGACATACGAGGTAAAGGCGGGCGATACGACCTTTTGCGCGGACGGCGACACCCACGGCATTGAAACTTTAGGCGACGAGGATTTGATTTTTATCGCACTGATTATCAGCACAAAGTGATTAAGGCAAGGGCAACTAAGGAAAGGAGCTGTTAATAATGGATATGGATATGGCAATCGCGGCAATGTCGGTCGATATGAGCATGGCGAAGGCTCAACAGGATCTGGGGATTTCCGTTTTGAAAATGGCAATGTCGGCTGAGACTTCGTCTGTGGAAGAGGCATTAGCGGTCGTAGAGAGTCTTGACCCGAACCTCGGAAACAATCTTGATATAACGGCGTAAAAAGTACTTGATTTTTCTTAGATATTCTGCTAAATTCTGCAGGTAATTTTTTCAAAGGAGGATTTCGTTTTATGACGAGAGCTGAATTGATAGTGGCTGTTGCCGAGAAGGCTAAGCTGGACCGCAAGAGCGCGGAAAAGGCAGTCGCGGCAACTTTTGAGACGATTAAAGATGCGTTGGTTGAGGGCGATAAGGTTCAAGTTCTGGGCTTCGGCACGTTCGAGAATCGCACGCGGGCGGCTCGCAAGGGTCGCAACCCCCGCACCGGCGAAGAGATTGAGATTCAGTCTTCCAAACTTCCGTCCTTCAAGGCGGGCAAGAGCTTGAAAGAGGCAGTCAATTCCTAAAAAAATTTTTGCAGAGTCGGGTACTTGCTCGGCTCTGTTTTTGTTTGGTGAGTTATGAAGACAGCGATTATAACGGGTGGCACGTCGGGTATCGGATTGGCGACGGCGAAAATTTTTTTGGCGCATGACTTTAACTGCGTGCTCGTCGGCAGAAGTCTTGCCCGGTTCGAGGAGATTAAAGTTCAGCTTACAGGGAGCTTTGAATTTATCGCGGCGGACGTTCGCAAGGTTGCGGATTGCGAGAAAATCATTTCGCGGACGATTAAAGGCTTCGGCAACGTGGACGTGCTGATAAATTGCGCGGGCATTTATCACGAGGGAGCAATAACTTCGATGGACGAGGAGACATTTGACGACATTTTCAACACGAACATTAAAGGGACGTTCTTTATGGTGCGGGCGGCGGTTGATGAGCTGATTAAAAGTCGCGGCGCAATCGTCAACGTGGCGAGCGATGCGGGTCTTAAGGGCAATTATTTCTGTGCGGCGTATTCGGCGAGCAAAGGCGCGGTTGTGGCGTTCACAAGGTCGCTTGCTTTGGAGTTGGCTAGCTTTCCTGTGCGTGTGAATTGCGTTGCCCCAGGAGATATTTTGACGCCGTTGACGATTAATCAGCTTAAGACTTCAGGCGAAACGCTAGACGACTTAGCAAAGGTTTATCCGCTGGGCAGAATCGGAACGGCGGACGAGGTCGCGCAAGCGATTTATTTTTTGTCTTCAGCGCAATTCATCACGGGAGCAATCTTAAGCGTTGACGGCGGCTTGACGGCATGAAAGTTTTAATCTTGTCGGCGTCAATCGGCTCTGGTCACACCAAAGCGGCGCAAGCTCTGCAAAAAGTCTTCGGCTCTTCAGCGCAGGTAGTTGACTTCATGGCAAAGGAAATTTCCGCGTTGAATTGGCTGACGAAAAAATTTTATCTCGCCGCACTTCGATTTATCCCAGACCTTTACGACAGAATTTATAAATTCGCGGACGGGCGGCGTGTCGGAGTCTCGGCACGGTTCCTAAGTTCCGCGCTGATGTATTTGCCGTTCGCCTGCCTGCTGAAGGAGTTTCAACCTGACGTAGTGATTTGCACGCACCCTTTCCCCGAAGCCGCCGCGTCGTTGTGGAAGTTCCTGCACGCCAAGTCCGCACGAAACTTTTTGCTCGCGACGGTGCTGACGGATTATTCACTGCACGAGATTTGGATTTATGAGGAGGTCGACGCATACTTTGTTGCAACGGAGGAAATGCAACGGGAACTTGCCGCGCACTGTCGGACGGGTCAAAGAATCTTCGCGACTGGAATCCCAATCGACGAGAACTTCAGCGCGATAACGGAGGCTCACGACGCGACGCGCAAGACGATTTTAATCATGGGCGGCGGCTTAGGGCTAGGCTCAATCGAAGAAACGCTCTGCGAACTAGATAAGGTTCAATCGCCGCTCAAAATCGTAGTCGTAGCTGGGCAGAACGAAAACTTATTGGCGCGGCTAAAGCGGCTAAAAATCTCCCACGCGGTCGAAGTGCTCGGTTATGTCTCGGACGTGGATAAACTCATGGCGGCGGCGGATTTGCTAATCACCAAACCCGGAGCATTGACTATGACGGAAGCATTTGCAGTAGGCTTGCCGTTAATCTTGCACGCGCCGATACCCGGTCCCGAAGCTCTCAACGCGGCTTATGCAACGGCTCACGGCGCGGCTATCAAGGTTGGCGATAAAAAAATCTCTGCCGTCGTCGAAGAACTTCTAAGCAACTCTTCAAGACTAGCCGAGATGAAACGTTGCGCCAAAGAACTTGCCAAACCGTTCGCGGCGCGGGATATTGTCAATCAGATAAACAAAGACCTCCTACGAGCTTTACCATAGGAGGTCTTGTTTTTAACTTATGAATTATTTCTTTGGGTCAAGGCTGATATTCGTTATGATTCGTCCGAGGCGTGCGCTCGTCAGGAAGTTCAACGCCCATTTAAATAAAACTGTCATGTTCGTATAAATGCCCGCAAGTCTCATAAGGTGAACGAGCATCCATGCGCACCACGCCATAAAGCCTGTCATCTTCGGCTTGTTGACGACTGCCTCGCCTTTGCCGATTGTCGCCATTGCGCCTAAGTCCTTGTAAACGAACTTCTCAAGATTCGTGCCGCCCTTTATGAGCGTCATGATATTTTTATGGGCAACCTTCGCCTGCTGAGTGGCAACCGGTGCGACCGTCGGCAAAGGACGTTTCATATCGCCATGCATGAACGCCGCACAATCGCCGATAGCAAAAACGTTCTTATGCACCGCGCCGCGAACCATTAAATCTTCCTCAACCCAAATTCGTCCGTCGCGAGCACATTCTCCGCCGCAGTTCTTCATCATGTCGACTGCACGCACGCCCGCCGCCCAAATAACCGTCGTCGTCGGGATTTGTACACCGTTCTTTAGCGTCAGGATATGTCCGTCATAATCGACAACCTGCGTATTGAGCATGACTTCAACGCCCTTTTTCTCCAGAACTTTGACAGTGTGTTGCTGTAAATCCTCGGAAACCATCGGCAGGAGTCGTCCTGTTGCCTCAATCAGTTTTATGCTTACATCGTTGAAGTCGAGCAGGTGGAATTCCTTCTTCTGAATGGCGATAAGCTCTGCAAGTGCGCCCGCCTCCTCAACGCCCGTAGGGCCGCCGCCGACTACAACAAAAGTCATGCGTTTCTTTCTGTCTTCGGGCGTGCGATAGGGTTTTTCTGCGCGTTCAAATTCGTGGATAACGTGGTTGCGAATGTGAACCGCTTCCTGCAAGGTCTTCATGCCGAAGGAATTTTCCTCAACGCTTTTCATGCCAAAAAAGTTAGTAGTTGCGCCCGCCGCCAGAATCAAGTAATCGTAATGAATTTCGCCGTGATTGGTTATGACAACGTCGCGTTCCTGGTCGACGCCCTGCGCCTTCGCCATGTACAGGTTGATGTTCTTGTTGTCGCGGAAGAACGAACGAATCGGATAAGCAACCTCGCCCGTCTCCAAAACCGCAGTTGAAACCTGATACAAAAGTGGTTGGAACAAGTGGAAGTTATGACGGTCAATGAGAGTAACTTGGACGTTTTCCTTGGCGAAGAGCTGACCTATCTTGATGCCGCCGAAGCCGCCTCCTACGATTACTATTTCGGGCTTGCCGTTAATCATTTCAAAAAACCTCCTGAAACTTTGTAGTGAAACTTTTAACTTAACGGGCTAAAAATTATCGGGATTTCTCCCGTCTATCTGTCAAACTTTATGAATTACTTCTTACCACAACCCCCTAACCCGTTATCTTCGCGTATGATAGCATAATTCTTACAAATTGCAATAGGCGCAGGCTCGCCATTCGTTAAACGGTGTCTTATTTCACGGCGGACAAACTTTAATAAGCTCATATGTGACGATTAAGGCTCTTAGCAATTTCACTCATACATTTCTTGAAGGCACCTCGTCGGGCGCGCAAGGCACTGCCTTTGGATTTTTGGTCTTCGCTGGCGGCGAAAACGTCAACGACCTGCGTTGGCGTGCTAAGGTAGGCATCAACCTGAACCGATATGCGATTGCGCTGGCGATGGTCACCGCTATTGCGTTGGTCGTCACTAACGTCAGAGATAACGACATAAACGACCTTGCTAAAGCCGTTCACCGCTACGAAGCTCGTAAAATCTTCCTGTTGCGGAGTCTGCTCGCCTATGTAGCCGCGATTGAGCCAATACTTTTTATAGCGCGTCTGCATGTCATTGCCGACGATAATTTTTGCGCCGCTCTTAGGTTTGAGCGTGTCTTTGATAGCGTCGAAATAATCGTTCGTCTTGAATTCGACGCCGCCAATTATCACGACGCCCACGCTTTGATAATCCCGCGCCGCCAATGCCGTGCCACTCAACGCAAAGCAAATCATCATCGCTAACAAAAATAGTTTCTTCAATGTAATCTCCTCCTCAAGCTTTATGTAGCGTCGTCTCGTCGAGCAATTCACCGTTCGGCAAGAAGCATTTAACCGACAAAGTTTTATCGTCAACCTCAAGCGTCAGATAATTATCCGTCTCTGGTTGCGGGGCAACGAACTTATCCAACGCATGGTTAATCCAAAGTCTATCGTAGCGAACGTTGCCGCTTAGTCCCGTCAAAATGTAAAGCGTGCCTTTTATCAGTCCGCGATTGCGATACGTATGCAAGTGCCCCGTGAACACCACGTCGACGCCGAGCGATTCAAATTCAAGCATGAAAAGTTCGCCCACGTCCGAGAAACCTTCAAGCCGCTCTGGTCGTCCGTTAATTCGATATTGCAAAACGTCCTTGTGAATGAACGCAATCTTCCACGGCTTATCTGTCTTCATGTCATTGCGTAACCAATCCTTTTGCACGTCGATAACCTCTTTGCCTAACTCGTCCCATTGACTATCAAGAACCGCCACATGCACCGCCCCGACATCGAAAGAATAAAACCGCCGCGAGAACTCTTCAAAGCCGTTATCGGGCGGAGCAAAGTAATTCAGGTAAGAAACGGGCAAACGAACTTCCCAAGCCCGCGAATAAGTTTCGTGATTGCCCATGACCGGCACGAACGGCACTTGCGGCAGATACTCTTCGACCTGCGCAAGCCAATCTTCCCATTGCGCGTTGTCTTCGCCGTTGTCGACTAGGTCGCCCACATTGACAAAAAAATTTGCGTCGGGGTTGCGTTCAAAGGCTCCGCATGCAACCGTGCCCCAAGTCTCGTAACCGCCGCCGCATTGTGAGTCCGGAAAGATTATCGCCTTGCACTTGTCCGAAACGGTTTTCAAGTCATGCCAATCCGTCGCCGCCTCGCCGTCAATAATTCTGTAGCGGTCTGCGAAATCAATCTGCGCAGTGTATTGGATAATCTCCTTACCGTCGTCAGTGAACGTCGCGTTTTGTGCGGGGAAAATTTTTCCACTACTGACTTCGACGGCGGGATTAGTCAACAGCTCCTCAACCTGCCACATGATACGCCGCGAACGGTTAATATTCTTCGTGACGACTTGCCGCAGATGTTTTACGTACAAAAACTTCTTATCACCGCCGCAACCCGTTATCAGCGCAAGCGCACTCGCCGCCGCAACTTTTATAAACGTCCTTCGATTCATGCTATGATAATCTTCTTCCAATCACATATAGTCTATTGAGGATTTTTGTTTCTCCTGCTTCATAAAGCCCAGTTTCTTAGCGACCCACTCAGTTATAACGAACAGCACGGGGATAACGAAGATTCCCAGCATTGTCGCGAAGAGCAAACCGCCTACGACGCAAACGCCCATACCGTTACGAGCCGCAGAACCTGCACCAGTCGCGACCGCTAAGGGCAAGCAACCGATTATGAACGCAAAAGAAGTCATCAGTATCGGACGCAAGCGCAAGCCCGCCGCCTCAATCGCCGCTTTAACGGGTGGCATTCCTCTATCGACGCGGACTTTTGCGAACTCAACGATTAGGATAGCATTCTTCGCCGCCAAGCCGATAATGGTTATAACACCAATCTGGAAGTAGACGCTATCTTGCAATCCAGCGTTCTGCTGACCGTTGTTAAGAAACGCCTCAAACCATGCCATGAAGTATTCCGAGAAGACCGCGCCGAAAAGTCCCGTGGGCACGCTGAGCAACACCGCATACGGCACCGACCAACTTTCATACAGCGCGGCGAGCATTAGGAAGACGAACACCAACGCCAACGCTAAGACTTGACCGGTAGAGCTTGCCGCTTTCTTTTCTTCGCGAGACTGCCCCGACCACTCGATATTAAAGCCGACGCCCGCCTCCTCGTTGACGATTTCTTCTATCGCCGCCATCGCTTGACCGGAGGAGTAACCTTGCCCCGCGTTACCTTGAATTGTCACTGCACGCGCCGCATTGAATCTTGAAATCTGCGTTGGACCTGTCGAAAGTTTTGGCGTGATTAAACTCATGAGCGGAACCATTTGCCCGCCCGAACCTTTGACGAAGACAAACCGAGCGCAGTCAGCTTCCGAACGATAAAGCACGTCCGATTGAAGCATGACTTTATACGTGCGCCCGAACTTGTTAAAGTCGTTGACTTGCATACCGCCGAAATTGACTTGCAGAGCCTCAAACACGTCCGAGAGTTTCACGCCGAGGAGTTTAACCTTCTCGCGGTCAATCTCGTATTCGACGGTCGGGGAGGCAATGTTAAAGGTCGTGCGCACGCCTTGCATTTCCGGACGCTGATTAGCTTTGGCGACGATTCGTTTAGTTAGGTCGTCAAGTTCCGTGTCCGTGTGCCCTGCCATGTCTTGAAGTTGCATACTCCAGCCGCCGACGTTACCTAAGCCGGGCAGTGCGGGCGGGTTGAACGCAATAACCTGCGCTTCGGGAACAGTCATTGCGCCGAGCCTAAACATCGTCCCGATACACGCATTAACCGACGCTTCCTTGCCGCGCTTAGTCCAATCCTCCAAACCGCAGACGATGATACCCGCGCTAGGTTTCGCGCCAAACGATAGAATATCAAAGCCCGTAATCATCATGCAGTTCTTTAGCCCAGGCATTTCCTTCATAACCGCTGCGCCGAGCTTGTCAATCGTTTGCACAGTGTGATTCATTGAAGTTCCTTCGGGCAAGCTTATCGACGTGAAGAAATAGCCTTGGTCTTCTTCGGGAACAAACGTAGACGGGAGCCGCTGATAAATCGTCCACGTGCAACCGAGGATTACAACTAAGAAAATTATCGCGAGCTTTGAACGCTTGATGAACGCCGCGACGATATTAACGTAAGAATTCTTAGTGCGGTCGAACCAGTTGTTGAAGGCGTTAAAGAACTTGTCGAAGAGTCCTTGCTTTTTGTTTGGGTCTTTGGGTTTAAGAATCATGGCGCAAAGGGCAGGCGTCAAAGTCAACGCGACGAATGCCGATAAGCCCATTGAGATTGCGATTGTCAGCGCGAACTGCCGATAGAGAACGCCCATCATGCCGCCGAGGAAAGCAACGGGCACGAACACCGCCGCTAAGACGAACGCAATCGCCACGACTGGTCCTTGCACTTCGTCCATAGCGCGTTCGGTTGCGTCCACGGGTTGCAGTCCTTCTTCCATGTGGTGTTCGACGTTCTCGATAACAACTATTGCGTCGTCAACGACAAGACCGATTGCCAAAACCATTGCGAACAGTGTTAGCGTATTGATTGAGAAGCCCAAGACGACGAACGCTGCGAACGTCCCGATTAACGATACGGGCACGGCAAGTAGCGGAATCAGCGTAGCACGCCAACTTTGCAGGAAGATAAAGATAACCAACACGACCAGAGCCAACGCCTCAACGAACGTGTGCGCGACCTCTTCGATTGAGGCGCGGATATAATCTGTGCTGTCAAAGATTTCGCTGATAAAGAGGTTGGGCGGGAGGTTTGGTCTTTGACGTTCGATAATTTCTTGCACGCCGCGGACAGTTGTCATTGCGTTTGCGTCGCTAGTTAGCTGAATGCCGAAGCCGACGGAGGGATAGCCATTAAACTTAGCGACGACGTTATTGGCGCGTTGTCCTGGCTCGATTCGAGCAACGTCTTTCATGTAAACAAAGGTGCCGTCATTGTTCGCTTTAAGGATAATGTTCTCGAACTGTTCAATTTCAGTGAGACGCCCTTGAACTTTGCCGGTGAATTGTTTCTCTTGACCTTGCGCCAAAGGCATTGAACCGATTGTACCGGCGGCGGCTTGCAGGTTTTGTTCGTTAATGGCGGCTGAAACGTCCGAGACAGTCAAATCATATTCGCCGAGCTTGTCAGGGTTGAGCCAGATACGCATTGAGTAATCGGAGCCGAAGATTTGAACATCGCCCACGCCGTCGATGCGTTTAATCTCGTCCATTAGATAAATATCGGCGTAGTTCTTCATGAAGGCGCGGTCGTATTCACCAGTCGGCGAATACATTGCAAGGAACAAAGCCATTTCATTAGACGCCTTGCGAGTCGTGACGCCGACGCGCTGAACGTCAGTTGGCAAGCTTGCGTTTGCAATGGCGACGTTGTTTTGAACCTTAACGGAGTCCATGTCGCCATCGGTGCCGACCTCGAAGACGACTTGCAAGCTATATCGTCCCGTGTCGTCAGAGTTGGAGCTCATGTAGTCCATACCGTCAGTACCGTTTACTTGCTGTTCAATGACCTGCGCGATAGTCTCATTGACGACGCCGGCATTAGCACCAGTGTAAGTCGTGCTAACTGAGATTGTCGGCGGAGAGATTTGCGGATATTGCGCGATAGGCAGTTGCAGTGCCGCTAGGATTCCGACGAGCGTAATTATCAGCGCAATGACTATCGCGAATATCGGTCGGTGGATAAAAAATTTTGCCACGTCTACGCCTCCTTAGGGTTGAGGAATTCCCGCGTGCAGGTTGTAGAAGGTTACTTGCTTCAAATGCAACGCGCCTTGAGTTGGGATAAAAATTATGTCTTTGGAGTTTGCTTTGGGATAAAGCCGCGTCGAGAAGACTGCCTCGCCGTCGTTGATGAAAATTTCCAGTGACGAGCGGTCGATAAAAATTTGCAACGTCATTTCGTCGGCGGGCGAAAGCTTTACTTCGCGTTCACCAGTTAAAGCTTCTCCAGACTTGTCGCGATTCAGTTTAACAATCCCCGTTGCCTTATCGTAACTCAAAATGGTTTTCTCTTTGCCTGAACTGCGAAGTTCGATAGAAAAGTTTTTGCTCTGCGTCAAGTCGATTGTCGTTAAGAGTTCGCCGACATCCCCGCGCACGCCATCGAGTTTCGTTGCCTTAGTCAGTGAAAGATTTTCGTAAAAAGTTTTGTTGCCGCGCAGAAGTTCGAGTTCTTTAACGGGCGTCGAATAAATCTTTCCGTCCTTGATATGCAGTTCACGCGGCACCGTCATTTGCCCTGCCCAACCGTCAGCTTGTTCGGGCATTGGCGTCCCCCACATGTCAAGCCAGCCGATTAATATGCAACGACCGTCGGGAGCTTGCATGACTTGCGGTGCGTAGAAGTCAAAGCCGCAATCGAGCATTTCAAATTCCCCGTGCGTAAAAATTCCCATGTCGTAATTCAAATCGCCAAGCATGTAGCCCGACTGTTGCAAGTTCAAAAACTTTTTGCCTTCCGCCTTAATGTTCATCGGCGACAAAATCAAAACGTCGCGTCCGTCAACCTCAGCAAAGTTCGGACATTCCCACATATCACCTTGATTGCCTTCGGAACGAGCCACAATGCTTTTGAACGACCAATTCTCTAGGTCAGGCGACTCAAACATTAGAACTTGTCCGATAGTCTCTGCCTTATTCCGTGAGCCGACGACAGCATAATACTTCCCGCCGTGAAACCAAATCTTAGGGTCGCGGAAGTCGTTGCCGCTAATGTCGCCCCTGTCCGTCGGAACATAAAGCACGGGATTGGCGGCGAGCTTAGTGAAGTTAATCCCGTCGTCACTTACGGCAATGTTCTGCGTCTCAATCCGATTGATGCCGTCTTTGGTCGGGACAGGTAAATCAACATGCCCCGTGTACATGAGATAAAGTTTGCCGTCTCTTTCAAGCGCAGAGCCAGAGAAACAACCGCCGCTTGCGTCGTAAATTTTATCGGGTGCAATCGCTATGGGCAGGCGTTCCCAGTGAATCAAATCTTTGCTGACGACGTGCCCCCAATGCATCGGTCCCCACTTCACGTCGTAAGGGTAATGCTGATAAAAAAAATGATACTCGCCATTGAAGTAAGAGAATCCGTTCGGGTCGTTTATCCAACCTGACGGCGCGGCAATGTGATAACTTGGATACCAGTGCGCATTAGTAACCGTCGGCTTGGTGAGTTCTTTCGCCAAAACCGTCGACGAAAAAATCACAACGCTCACAATGACAACCGCGCTCAAAATTTTTTCTCGAAGCCCTTTCATTAAAAACCCCCTCGTTTCCCGAAATAAATTTTCTCGTTCAAAAGATTTTCCCTGCCCGCTAATATCATAGTCACCGCCACAGAGCCCGTCACATTGAAGCAAGTGATAATTCTGTCGAAAATGGCATCAATGCAAAACAATATACCAGCAATGTCGCTCGGTACACCGAACGTCACAGTGATGGTCAGCACGCGAATTACGGTTCCATTTGGCATACCGGGCGCACCTGCCGTCAGCGACATCGTCATTGCGAAAATTATCAGCATTTTGTCAAAGTCAACGTTAATGCCATACATTTTCAGGAACATAAATACCAAGAGCGATATATAAACGCAAGTGCCATTGGAGTTGACGATTGTTGCGATTGGTATGGCAAATGAAGTTATCTTCGGCAAGATGCCCAATCTTTTTATACAAAAATTCATGGTGGACGGCATGGAAACATTGCTACTACTCGTCACGAAAGGTATCGGACACACCTCGGGAATTTTTTTTAGGAAGGTCGTAGGCGAAGTTTTCCCGAAGAACATAAGCATTAGAGCATAGAGACCTAGCGTTATGACACCGCTAAAAAATATTCCCAAGAGAAATTTCCCCATCGCCGAAATAACTTCCACGCTCATATCGACAATAAAGAAAATCATTGCGAAGAAAGAAATAAGCGGTACGAACAATATTATCATACTGACAAATTTCATAAAAAATTCGTTGCAGTTGTTCACTAACTCTTGCAGGAGCCGAACTTTGTCTTCTAAGGAATTCAAACATGAGCCAAAGAGCGTGGCAACGAAGATTATCTTCAGATAATCGCCGTCGATAATTGGACTGATTAAATCTTTTGGAATAATGCTGACGGCGAATTGAATCAAAGAAAATTCATAAGCCGCAACGTTGGCATTAACCTCGGAAGGTATCGTGCCGATTTGCGGAACGTTGCCGCTGAAAACGATTTGCGCGATGCCGAGTCCGATTACTACAGCGATTGCCGTGTTGGAAAGGCACAGCCCGATTAATTCGGTGCCAATTTTGCTGACGCCCGCGCTGTTACCCATACCGATTATTCCGCTGAGAACACTGAAGAAAATCACGGGCGCGATAACCATGTTCAAGGCGTTGAGGAATATTGTCTGAATCGGTGTGATGAAAACTTCTTTGACGAATTCGATTGTTTCGGGCGAGCAAAATTCTTTCAAGATAAAACCGCATATCAGCCCGCCGACGATACTCGCCGCCACAAACCAAAGTTGCTTGTTAGTCTCGCCGCTCCCGTCAATGATGACCACGTTACAGCCTTTGTCATGAAACCAATTCAACCGTTGTCGGTGCGCCTTGAGAATCATCATGGCGTAATAATCGTCGTCGTCTTCGTTCAAGTCAGTGACTTCGACAAGCGGATTATACGCGATGCCCTCGGCGGTCATGCGAATTTGAATTTTGCCGAAGAATTGCTTGACTACCTGAACATTGACCTGCGCGGCGTGCCCGTAATTTATCATACGCAAGGAAATTTCTTCGACAAGCAGTTGTGTCCGCAAAATATCTTTTTCCGCAACGTTCAAACTCGACAGGCTACGCTCAATTTCCGTCTGAATGTCGGAAAGATTTTCCTCAGTCAACACCATAGGTTTCATCATTTGCTACGAAGATTATCGGGGGCGTTCGGATTTGTGTTGGGTGCGGCAAGTCCAGCGTCCGCGTTATAAGTGCTAGTAACGTTCGCAAGAGTGAAGCCCATTTCGCCAGGCGTGACAGTTTTAACATCAAGTTCAACGCCCTCGCGCAAGTTCGTTAAGCCTTCGACGACAACGGTATCATCCGTGTTAATGCCGCTGTTTACGACGAAATAACTGCCGACTTGGTCGCCAAGCTCCACGGTGCGTGCCTCGGACTTGTTCTCCTTGCCGACGACCATAACGAACGACTTGCCCAAGAGCTGTTGAACGGAACGTTGCGGAACTAAGATTGCATTAGGAATGACTTCGCCGGTGAGTTTGACGCGGGCGAACATGCCAGGCATCAAAAGACCGCTGGGATTAGGAAAAAGTGCTTTCATGATAAGCGAGCCAGTATTATTTGCAAGCTCGCGGTCAACCTCGACGATACGACCTTCAAAAGGATATTCTTTGCCGTCGGAAAGAGTTATCGTCACGTCGATTGGGTTATGGTCGGATTGCATGTTCTGAACCGTCATGAAGTGCAGATAATCCGACTCGCTGATTGAGAACTGAACAAAGATTGGGTCGGGCGCACCGATTGTAACCAGATTGGTCTGCCCTGATGATACGAACGTCCCGACTGCCACGTCGTCGACTCCGAGCTGACCTGACATAGGCGCGTAAATCTTCGTGTCGTCTAAATTCTCTTGAGCAGTCCTAAGGGCGGCTTGGCAGGCGTAGATTGCTGCCTCGTTGGCTGCGCACGTCGCCTCGTCTGCGCGAACTTTTGACGCTTGAGTAGCGACGACTTGTTCAGCGATTGCCGCTTCTTTGAACAGTTGCTCATCGCGCCGCAAATCCGTCAAAGAATTGTTGTAGGTCGCTATCGACTGCTGAAGAACCGCCTCGGCTTGAGCTAAGTTAGCTTGTGCCTGAAGCACGGCGGATTGATATTGTCGCGAATCGATTTGATAGAGCAACTGCCCCGCCTCGACGTATTGCCCGCCAACGATATACTTTTCGACGACATTGCCTGAGACCTTTGATTGAACCTTAACTTCCTCTGTGCCGACCAAATGTCCGGCGTACTCACTTGCTAGCGGCGTGTCTCGTCGAATGACCTTCATCGCTTTGACTTGCGCCTTTTGAACTTGAGCCTGCTGTTGTTGCTTATCGCCACAACCGCCGAACAGTATCGAAGACGCGGCGATGATTGCCGCCAGTGTCGTCAACTTGGTTTTGGATAAAACCACTTCGACCCCTCCCATTTTTCTGCGAATTCTTCAAGGAATTTTAAAGTTTCGGCGGCTAAATGTCAATTTGAACTTGCGCGAACAATAAGTTATAATGCGGGCGGGAGATGATGTCTTGAAGAAAATTTTTAAGCTAAGCGGCGGTCGAAGTCTGAAGGTCGGCGGCAAAACTCTGATTATGGGTATCTTGAACGTTACGCCCGATTCATTCTCGGACGGCGGGAAGTATTTCTCGGTCGAGGCGGCAACGGCTCATGCGGCGCAGATGATTGAGTACGGCGCGGATATTATCGACATTGGCGCGGAGTCCACCAGACCGAATTCAATTCCAATCAGTGCCGAAGAAGAATTCGCCCGCCTTGAAAAAGTTTTGCCTGAGGTAAAGAATCTCGGCGTGCCAATCTCAATCGACACTTACAAACCTGAAGTCGCCTCGCGTGTCTTGCAGATGGGCGCGGATATTATAAACGACGTTCACGGCTTGGAAGATGTGCGCATGATTGACGTTGCCAAAAAGTTTAATGTACCGGTTGTCGCAATGCACAACGAAAAATGTTCGGACGTTGATATTATCGAGGACGTTAGGAAATTCTTCCGACGCACTGTGCAAAATTGTTTGGAGCACGGCTTCGACACGACGCAAATTATCTTCGACCCTGGTATCGGCTTCGGGAAGACTTACGGCGATGACTTGACGATACTGCGCCGCCTCAGTGAGCTTGGGACTTTGGACGAACGGAGAATCCCTTTGCTGATTAGTGTAAGCCGAAAACGCGTTATTGGGCGGGCAACGAACCTTAAGCTTGACGAACGAGACGAGGCAACCGGGGCTTTGTGCGTCGACGCGATAACTAAGGGCGTCAATATTGTCCGCGTCCACAACGTCAAGATGATTTCGCGAATGTGTTTAATGATTGATAAACTGGTTAAAGGAGACAAAGTAGCATGATGGACAAAATTATTTTAAAGGGCTTGGAAGTCAAAGGGCGGCATGGTTGCTCGGAGGAGGAGCGCAAGCACGAGCAGCCTTTTATCGTGGACTTGGAACTTTATCTGGACTTGTCACAGTCGGCGAAGACTGACGACTTGGGCGACACGATTGACTATACGCTTATTCTTGACGACGTTAAGAAAATTATTGGCGGCACTTCGCGCAATCTGATTGAGACCGTAGCCTATGAAATCAGCGAGTTCTTGCTTAGGCGTTATCTGCTCTTGGAAGGCGTGAAGATTGTTCTTCGCAAGCCTAATCCGCCCGTTAAAGAAAAGTTCGCGGGCGCGGCAGTCGAGATTACCCGCCACAGATGATTTACTATCTGGGCTTAGGGGCGAACCTCGGCGAACGTGAACTGACATTGCGGCGGGCGATTGAATGCGTAAAAAAAATTCCCACCGTCAAACTTCAGCGGGTGTCGTCGTTCTATGAATCAGAGCCGTGGGGCGTCGAAGGTCAGCCGAACTACATCAACGCCGCGATAAAGATTGCAACTGAACTGGAGCCGCTCACCTTGCTGGACGAGTTGCAACGGATTGAATTGGAGCTGGGAAGAATTCGCCGCGAGCATTGGGGCGCACGCACGATTGATATTGACGTTCTCTACGGCGCGGAAATTTCTTGCGAACGGCTGACGGTGCCGCATAAGTTCCTTTTCGACCGCGACTTTGCATTAGTGCCGCTTAGGGAGATTTGCCCGACGTTTGATTGCAAGTTGCACGGCGATAAAGTCATACGCGTAGCAGGTTCGCCGATTGACTTTGGGCTTAAGCTTGTCGCATGTGTTGATAAAGGCTTCGGGCTGGGCAGAGGCGGCAAGCTCCTCTTCCGAATTCCCAAAGACCTAAAGAACTTCCGCCGATTAACACTAGGTCACACGATAATTTTCGGACGCCGCACGCTTGAGACCTTCCCGAATCAACAGCCGCTTGACGGACGCAGGAACATTATCCTAAGTCGCACACTGAAGAGTTTATCGGGGGCGGAAGTCATCGGCAGTATCGAGGAGCTGTTCAACGTCCTCAACGCGGCGGAGGAAAACTTTGTTATCGGCGGCGGGCAAATCTTTAACGAACTCATTGCATATGCGGCGGAGATTCTTTTAACGGTCGTCGACGCTAAGGCTCAAGCCGATACTTTCTTCCCGAACGTTGACGACTTCACCTTGACCGATAAGAAAACCTTTGACGGCTTCGAGTTTAGGAGATATACACGATGAAGAAGATTTTTAAAAACGATTGGCAAGAGCTTTTAGCGGACGAGTTGAACGAGCCGTATTATCAGGAGTTGCGCAAGTTTCTAATCGACGAGTACAGCACGAAGAAGATTTTCCCGAACATGTACGACATCTTCAACGCCCTGCACTACACTAGTTACGCGGATGCAAAGGTTGTAATCCTTGGGCAAGACCCGTATCACGAGCCAGGGCAGGCGCATGGCTTGAGCTTTTCTGTTTTGCCGGACGTGCCGCCTCCGCCGTCACTGATGAATATCTTTAAGGAGTTGCGTAACGACCTAGGCTGCTTTATCCCGAACAACGGTTGCTTAGAGCCGTGGGCTAGACAGGGAGTCTTGCTCCTCAATGCCGTCTTGACTGTCAGGGCGCACGCGGCGAATTCTCATCGCGGACACGGCTGGGAAACTTTCACTGATAAGATAATTCGTCTGCTAAACGACCACGAACGCCCGCTTGCCTTTATCCTGTGGGGCAATCCCGCTCGGCGCAAAAAAAATATGATAACGAACCCGCGCCATTTTATCGTTGAGTCGGCGCATCCCAGTCCGTTATCAGCTGATAGAGGTTTCTTTGGCAGTCGTCCGTTTTCCCGCGTGAATCAATTCCTAGAATCAATCGGAGAAACGCCTATCAATTGGCAAATCCCCAACATTTAAAAGGAGCTTCCCCATGACAAAGCAAACGATTACTCGAATACTTTTGGCGGTCTTGATTGTCTCGAACATTTATTTAATCTGGCGCGTCAATTCAAACACAATGTCGATTGCCTCATACGACGCGGGCATATCGCAACGCTCCGGCGTCGGCAAGCTCGAAAGTTTCTGGACGAAGTATATTGGCGGCACGAAAGATTTTTCTACCTATGAAGACAGGCAACGAGCCGAGGCTGACAGTCAGAGTGTTACTTACGTTCTTATCGTGCTGGACGCTGTTATTATCGGGGCAATGTATCTGCTTAACAGGAAACCAAAGCCCAAACCCGCTCCCGTTGATGACGACGACTGGAGAAGCCCGCGCAGGTCTCGTCGCCGTAGATAATCATTTAAAGTCGCGGCAATAGTAGCGTATCTCGTCAAGTTTCTTGTAAAGGTTATCGCCGGGGCAAGCCGTATCATTCAAGTCTCGGTGCCCGACGATAACGCCCTTTTGCATTGGGTCTAGTTTGTACCTTTGGCAAAGCCACGCTGTCAACAACTTAAGCGAATCTAACTGCACACTCGGAACCTTAACCAAATCGAAGTTCCCCGCAACGCAAATCCCGACGGAGTTCTTGTTATGTTGATAGGCATGAGCACCGACTGCCAAAGGTTTGCGTCCCTGCTCAATCCTGCCATCCTTGCGAATCACGTAATGATAGCCAATGCCTGCCCAACCGTTTACCTCCTGGTGGAACTTGTGGATGTCCTCGGCGGAAGAATCTTTATCGCCGTCAGGAAAGCCCGCATGATGAATCACGATGACTTCAGTTGACGGTCGCTCCTCGTATTCGGTGAACCGCAAGAATAATTTTCTAATCGGCGGCTCCCACGTCTCCAAGACGTAGGCGGCTGCTTTTTTGTCGCCCAAAAACATTCCGCACGCCGTCAAAGCCAACGCTCTTAAAAATTTTCTCCTGTCCAATGCTTCGCCCCCTAGACCTTCGGCAAGACACGCAGAGTTATCTCGCCCGTGAAGTTGTCGTGCCCCGCAAAAGAAATTTCATGATTGCCGGGCGGTACGTCAATCGAAGTCTCCTGCGTCTTATCGAAGGTGTAACTTTTGCCGTCGATGATTACTTCAACCTGCCCTTGTTTAATCTCCGTCTCGACTGCCAAAGCCCCGCTGACTATCAAGGACTTTGAATCGCTCGTGCCGTTGAAGTTTTCGCCCGACATTTGAATTTCCGTATCAGTTGACTTAATCGAATGACTTTCCGTCGAACAGCCGCCCACAATCAGAGCCGCCGCCAACATCATCATGCAAAAAAGTTTCTTCAAGCCTTATCGCCTCCGTTGAATCGTAAAGCAAACATTGTTATATCGTCCGATTGTTCAGCCTCGCCCACGTGCTTTGCCAAGTCGCCGCGAACATTCCTAAGCAACGAGTCCAAGTCCTTAGTGCAGTCCGTCGAGTTCATGAAGGCTATTAATCGGTCTGGCAAATACTCTTCGTCTTTGACGTTCAAAGCTTCGGTTACCCCGTCAGTATAAAGGAAGAGCAAATCGCCGCGTTCAAGATTAATTTTCTGTTCAGCGAAGGGAATGCCGTCCATGGGGCCGAGGACAAAATTTTTCTTAACGTCTAGGAAGTCGCAATGATTCGTTGCCGCGTGATAGATGACTGGCGGATTGTGCCCGCCGTTTACGAAAGTAAATTCCCCCGTCTCAAGGTCTAGCACGCCAACGAACGCCGTAACAAACATCATAGCCTCGTTGTTGGCGCAAAGTTGCTCATTGGCGGCGGCGACAACTGGTGCCAATCCGTTCTGCTTATAAAAGCTCGTGGCGAAGTTGTTAAGCACGGTCTTAGCAATGACCATGAACAAGGCGGCGGGAATTCCCTTGCCAGACACGTCAGCAACCGTTATCGCTAGGTGCGTCTCGTCGATAAAATAGAAGTCGTAAAAGTCTCCGCCGACCTCCTTAGCTGGTTTCATCGTCGCTAGCAGTTCAAAGTCCTTGCGATTAGGAAAGTCCTTGGGCAACATGCCGCTTTGAATATCTTTGGCAACGTCAAGTTCAGTGGCAATGCGTTCCTTCTCCGCCGTGACTTTCTTTAAGTTCGTCATTTGAGCTTTAAGGTCGTCAGTCATTGCATTAAAGCAGGTGGCAAGGTGTTCAATCTCGTCTCCGGTGTGAATGTCGAGTTTCTTATCTAGGTTGCCGCTTGCAATCTCGCGCACGCCGTCCGATAACTCGTTAATCGGCTTGACGAACCGCCGCGAAAGGTTTGTGCTCATCAAGATTAAAATTATCAGCAACAACACGGGAACAGCTATGGCGATATTGTTCACGTAAGAATATTCCTGACGCATTTTCTTTTGCAAGTTGGCGACTTGCTGTAAGAAGTATGAACCAGTGCCCGCAGTCGCCCTTAAAACTTCATTCTCCGAAATAAGCATTCCGAAGCTCCAGCCGGTCACTTGCATTGGCGCGAAGGCAAGATAATATTTGTCGCCGTTCAATTTAATGGGGATGACATCTTGCTCACCGTTCGTCATGCGCTCTGCCACCCTAGCCAAGTAAGTATCGCGCAAGTCATCAGCATCACCCACGGCAAGGATTCCTTTAGTCTGCGACGAGAAGACAACTTCGCCGTGATCGTTCATGACAAAATTTATGCCGCCTTTAAACATGCTAGTTTTATTGATGTAGTCATAAATATCAATGTTCGAGGCATCCACACCCGCCACGCCAAGGAGATTGCCCGCCGCGTCGTAGAAAGGAGCCGACGCCCCAATTTGGTCGTAGGAGTTTTCGCCTTTAGCCTCAATCGTGCGATAAAGGTCAGAGATAACGGGAGCATTCTCCCTTTTGGCATGAATATACCAGGGACGCTTGCGCGGGTCGAATTCGTAAATGCGCTCGTGGGAAAAACGAACGGTCGCGTTGAGGTCGGTATTTCCGTTCTCGTCGAGGACAAGACGAGCGCAAATGTACCAGCCCTTCTCCCCGCCAACAAAAGCCGTTGCGTTGTAGCCCATGTAATCTTTCAAGATGTCGGACAAAATGTCTTTGATATTGGCGGCAAGCTCCAGCTCGCGTTGGATTTCGGGTGTGATGTTGCCTTGAATATCTGGAGCATAAATCCTGTAAGGCTCGCCCTGCTTTACGGGGTCGGTGCGCGGGTCAGGCAATGTCTTTGGCAAGTAATCATCGGGGTGCGTCATTATCTCCGTTACCGCATTTGCCAAAATCTCAGCGTCTTCCTTCGTAATGGACATTTCGCGGTCGACGTATTGCGCTTTGGCCTCGGCTAGCTCACCTAGTGTTTGCTTGAGGTGTTCAATCAACAAATCGTCAGCATAGGTCGCGCCCTTCTCGCCTAACTCAATGCTCATTGCCACCATATCACGCCTTACGATACCGCGCCCATAGTAAGAGAACGCGCCGAGAACCAAAAACGTCACCAGCCCCGCACCCAAGACCAATATCAAAACTTTTTTGTGAATGTTAAGCTTCACTGTCAATTCTCCCAGCCAAGTTGCTTTGCCTTAACAAAGTCCTCTTGAGATTTCTTAATGTCGCCGCGTGCCTTATAACATTCGCCGCGTGAACGATACGTCAACGCATTTGCATGGAAAGGACTAAACTCAAGTGCCTTGCTAAAATAAGTTATCGCCTTGTCGTATTTTTCTAACTGCATGTAAGCATGACCAAGACCGTTGTAAGCCTCGCCGATTTTAGGATTAAGTTCAAGTGCCTTTTGATAATAAAATACGCTCTTCTCGTAATCCCGCTCGCCGTTATAAATGTTGCCGAAGGTGGACCACGCCCAAGCATTTTTAGGATTCAAAGCCAAAGAATCACTTGCAAGCGGCGTCGCCTCTGTATATTTCTCCTCGTCGCAGAGCTTGCGAGCCGCCCGTATCTTTTCTCTGGCAGTGTTAATGTTCTTAGCTTGGTTAAAATCTGCACGGGCTTTGTCCTTGTCGCCGAGAGCTTGATAACATTCGCCCCTGCCGTTGAAAGCCGCGCCGTTATTCGGGTCAAGTTTGATTGCCTTATCGTAGTTTTGGATTGCATTGTTGTAATCGTTCTTAGTCTTATAGAACCAACCGAACTTCTCATAAACAGCGGCGTTGTTTGAATCCAAATTGATTGCCTCATTCAAAAGGGATAGCACGTTATCAAAGCTACCCGCGTTCATAAGATTATTGGCTTCCTCAACTTTTCTGTTAGACATGTAAAGGTTTTCATTGTCTTGATTCACGGGCGGTGGCGGAATTTTCTTCGGCGTGCTGTCTCCAGAATTTTGCAAGCGGCGGTTCAAATCTTCGGGGTCAATGTCGACTTTAACAATAGCTTTAACGATTAAGTCCGACCGCTCATAGATGACCTCGCGAACTTGCAAGACAGCCCCCGTCCTTGAAGTTATCACATCTTCGACAAGCTCCAAATCTTCCGTGCGTGAATAGCTCGTAACCAAAACGCCAGCCTTCTCCAGAGCGTTGCGCATCGCCTTTTCCTTAGCACCCTGTTTAGCAATTTCAAGAGTGTCTCGTTCGCCAATCATATACTCGCCAACGCCCGTATAAGTTTTAACTTCGGCGTGACTTATCGGCATGAAGAGCAAACTACCAACAATCGCCACCATAAAAAAGAGTTTTTTCAAATTTTGTCGCCTCCGTTGAATCGTAAAGCAAACATTGTTATATCGTCCGATTGTTCAGCCCCTCTAACATGCTTTGACAAGTCGCCACGAACATTCCTAAGCAATGTCTCCAAATCCTTTGTGCAGTCCGTCGAGTTCATAAAGTCAATCAGGCGGTCAGGCAAGTACTCTTCTTCTTTGACGTTCAAAGCTTCCGTTACCCCGTCAGTATAGAGGAAAAGCAAGTCGCCATGTTCAAGATTAATCTTCTGCTCGACAAAGGGAATGCCGTCCATGGGGCCTAGGACGAAATTTTTCTTCACGTCAAGGAAGTCGCAATAATTGTTCGCCGCGTGATAGATGACTGGTGGATTGTGCCCCGCGTTGACGAAGGTAAATTCCCCCGTCTCAAGGTCAAGCGCACCGACGAACGCCGTAACGAACATCATAGCTTCATTATTGGCGCAAAGTTTGTCATTGGCGGCGGCGACAACTTCGGCTAGCCCTTCCCTGTTGTGTGTCGAGACCATGAAATTTTTAAGCACAGTCTTAGCGATGACCATGAACAACGCGGCGGGGATTCCCTTGCCAGACACGTCAGCAACCGTTATCGCTAGATGCGTCTCGTCGATAAAGTAGAAGTCATAGAAGTCGCCGCCGACCTCTTTAGCGGGTTTCATCGTCGCTAATAGTTCAAAGTCTTTGCGCGTGGGAAAGTCCTTGGGCAACATGCCGCTTTGAATATCTTTGGCAACGTCAAGTTCTGTGGCAATGCGTTCTTTTTCCGCCGTGACCTTCGTTAGGTTCGCCATATAAGCCTTAAGCTCGTCAGTCATTGCATTAAAGCACGTGGCTAGGTGTTCAATCTCGTCGCCGGTGTGTATGTCAAGTTTCTTATCAAGGTTGCCGCTTGCAATCTCGCGCACGCCGTCTGACAGTTCATGAATTGGTTTAACAAACATCGCCGAAGCTTTATTGCTCACTGTGAACAAGACATAAAGCAAGCCTCCAAGCAATATAATTGTACAAAACGTCACGAAGAAATATTCGTCCTTCAAACGTGAACTGAAGCCCGCAACTTGAGCAACAAAATATTTCCTGCTGTTTTCGGCGGCAACATCAACGTCCTTGCGCAAAGTCAGCGTGCCAAAACTCCAGCCTGTGCTTTCCATTGGCGCGAAGGCTAAGAAATAATCTTCGCCGTCAACCGTCACGGGCATGATTCCGCTTTCGCCGTGCATCATCTTCCACACTGCGCGAGCAAATCTTCTTTTGGAAGTACTGCGCATATCATTGCCGTCAGCTTTGGCAACCAACTCGCCTTCGGTGCGTGAAGAGAAAATTACTTTGCCATCTTTATTAAGAACGAAACTGGAACCGTCCGATCCAATAGCCGTTTCATTAATTGCATCGTAAATATCCGTGTTCGATACATCAATGCCCACAACGCCCGCCACATTGCCTGACGCATCGTAATAGGGCGCAGAGCAACCGATAAGCTGATACTTGCTAATGTTGACATGGGCATAAAGGTCAGAAAAGACAGGAGCATTAGTCGCAATCGCCGCCTTGTACCAAGGACGCTC
>JACXWG010000128.1 GCA_014764605.1 Quinella sp. 1Q5
AATACGGCATGGGCTTAGCCTCTTCAGACCGCGACGCTATGGGGCGTGCTTATCAGTTCGACGCCAAACGCTATCAACAGGACGTGGCGGAAGACATTTACAGCGACTACGACGGCATTATTGATGAGGTTATGGTTGATGTTGGCTCGATGATTAGTGCGGGAACTCCGATTTGCTCCGTGCGCATGACGCAAAACCGCGAAGATTTGACCGGGCTTTTGTATATTCCACTCGACAAAGGTAAACGCGTTGAAGCGGGCATGACGATTCAGCTTACGCCCAATGGCGCGGACGTTTCGCAAACGGGAAGTCTAATCGGCGTTGTGCGGAGCGTCTCACAATATCCAATGACTATTCAAGGCATTCAACAGCACCTCGGCAACGCGCAGTTCGCGCAGTGGATTATCCAAGCTCAAAACTCGTCAGTTATGGAAGTCGTCTTCGACCTCGTCAAAGACCCTGCGGACAAATCGGGCTACCTTTGGACTTCACATGTCGGCGAACACAAAATGATAACGGCTGGCTCCTTTTGCACAGGCTCAATAATCATTGAACGCAAGCCGCCGATTGAAAAAGTCTTCTACAAGCTAAGTCAGTGGCTCAGGAGCAGATGATGAATTTACTTGACAAGATAAAAGAATTCTTCGGCATACAGACGACGCGAGTAAAGGTGCCGACGATTTTACAAATGGAGGCGACCGAGTGCGGCGCGGCGTCGTTGTCGATGATACTTGCGCATTATGAATTGTGGTTGCCGCTTGAAAAACTCAGGCAGGAGTGCGGCGTTAATCGCGACGGCTCCAAGGCAAGTTGCGTTATTCGTGCGGCACGCAATCGCGGCTGTAATGCTAATGGCTATCGTTGGAACGCGGACAGGCTTAGGGAAGTCGGCGCGTATCCGCTTATCATTCACTGGGAATTCAATCACTTTGTAGTTTTGGAAGGCATCAAAGGCGACACGGTTTATTTGAACGATCCGGCTATGGGGCGGCGAACGGTTAAATGGGACGAGTTCCGCACGTCTTATACCGGCGTAGCCTTGAACGTCGTTCCGAACGAAAATTTCAAGCCCGAAGGCGAACGCTACAATATCTTTAAAGACGTCGCCATAAAGCTTTCGCGTGATAAATGGGCTGTGCTTTTTATTTTGCTCCTCAACCTCGGCATGATTATTCCAGGGCTAGCGTCGCCCGTGTTCAGTCAAATTTTCCTCGACGACATCTTAGCAAAGAAACATACCGATTGGATGTTCAACTTCTGCTTAGCGATGACAGTATCCTTTGTTATCTGCGGCGTGATGACGTGGCTCCAAGCAGTTATCCTTACGCGTTGGCAGAAGAAATTAACGCTAGCTGATTCGTCAAGCTTTTTCTGGCATTTGCTCCGCCTGCCCATGTCGTTTTTTAATCAGCGTTTCGCGGGCGAGGTGGCGTCGCGTGTCAGTTTCAACGAATCAATCGCGGGCGTCTTATCGGGACCAGCGGCGTTGGCGATTCTAAATTTCCTCGTCGCGATTTTTTATTTGCTCCTCCTCCTGCAATATCACGTACTCTTAACGTTAATCGGCGTGTTCTTCTCCAGCATTGGTATAATCGTTTTCTTCGCGCTGAGAAGACACTTAACCGATATGAACATGAAGATTCAGCAGGACGCCGGCAAGGAATACGGCACAACGATGAACGGCTTGATGATGATTGAGACGATTAAAGCCAACGGCAACGAGTCGGACTTCTTCACAAAGTGGGCGGGCTATCGTGCGAAGGTTCTAAAAGCGGGGCAAGACGTTGCACTTTGGCAGATGACTGCTACGATTATCCCGACGCTCCTTGGCGGCATTAACGGCGCGTTGATTATGACAATCGGCGGGTTCTCGATAATGGAAGGCGTGTTGACGGCTGGTATGTTCACGGCGTTTCAATCGCTTATGGGTAGCTTTCAAGCTCCAGTGGGGGACTTGCTCAGCTTAGGTTCCACACTGCAGACGACTGAAATGCAAATGCAACGCCTAAACGACGTGCGAAAGTATGAGATTGACGATTTAAACTGCCGCGAGGAAAAAGTTTCTAGTGAGCCAGTCGCAAGGCTAAATGGTGAGCTTGAACTCAAGGACATTGACTTTGGCTACAGCCCACTTGAAAAGCCTTTGCTGAATAAATTTTCCTTGCACATAGAACCGGGGCATTGGGTAGCGGTCGTCGGCGCGAGTGGTTCAGGCAAATCGACTGTTGCAAAGGTCGTTACGGGCATTTACGAGGAATGGTCGGGCGAGGTTCGCTTTGACGGCGTTAAGCGTCGCGAGCTACCCCGCGCAGTCATCGTGAATTCAATTTCCGCCGTCGACCAAGATGTTTTCCAAATCACAGGGACGATTACGCAGAACTTGACGCTGTTTGATGATTCGGTTCGGCGTAGCGATGTCATTCAGGCGGCGAAGGACGCTTGCATACACGAAGATATTCTGCAACTCGATAAAGGCTATGATTCGGAAGTTTCGGAGGGCGGCTTGAATTTCAGCGGCGGGCAAAGGCAACGGTTGGAGATTGCCCGCGCCTTAGCAAACAATCCGTCGCTTTTGATTCTCGACGAAGCAACTTCTGCCCTTGACCCAATGACCGAGCAAACGGTTCTGGAAAATATCCGGCGGCGTGGCTGTTCGTGCTTAATCGTGGCGCACAGATTGTCGACGATTCGTGACTGCGACGAAATTATTGTTCTTGATAAAGGCGTCGTCGTCGAGCGCGGCACGCACCGCGAAATGATTCAGCATGATGGCGCATATCG
>JACXWG010000070.1 GCA_014764605.1 Quinella sp. 1Q5
CCAATGCCAGATTGAACGCGATTTGCTTAATCTGCTCAGCCTTACGAACAACAACTTCCATATTCGGCAAGCTATCGACGATAACAACAAACTCGTCGCCACCGAAACGCCCTATGCAATCGTTCGGGCGGAAAATTTTCTTCAAGCCCTTTGCAAACTCAACCAGAACCTTATCGCCGAATTGATGTCCCAAAAGGTCGTTGACTTCCTTAAAATGATCCAAGTCGATTATGTAAAACGCCAAGAAGATATTTGCCGCTTCATTCTCGTTGAAAGTTTTAAGCTTCATCTTGCAGAGATTTTCCATCGTCTTCTTATTGAAAAGCTCCGTAAGTTTGTCTAGCTCGGATTCAAGCTGGAAAGCATCGCGGTCAGATTTCATTTTATTAAACGCCTTTGCCATTTGTCCGAGTTCGTCATTAGAAGAGATTTCGATTTTATCAACGTCACCTTTGCCGCTTACGATTTCATCAACGACAGTTGTCATTTCGATAATCGGTTTAGTAACACGTATCGTCAGCCAATAAGCAACAATCGTACCGCCAAATAGCATAACCATACCAAAGATAATTGCTTTTGCCGCCTTGTCATAGACAATATCCATGATGTGATGATAAGGACGAATCGTTACAATCATCCAACCCGTATTGACATTGCGAGAATAAGCAACAAGAGATTCTTCGTTGTTCACAGTCAAAACAGTAGAACCTGAGCTATTATAAATCTTATCTAAGATAAATTTGTAATGGTTATCGTTGCCATATTCTGTGCGGGTGGTTTCCGTTTTGCTGGAATTAGCGATAACGTGTCCTCGTCTGTCCATAAGAACGATATAAATATCTTCTTCATCGATGATTTTAATAAAATCTTCTAGGGCGGCTAAATCAAAATTTCTCTGCACCATGCCGATAGGTTTACCTTCAGCGTTGCGCACGGGAGCTTCCACGGCAATAATCATCTTACCTGTAGACATGCTGGAGATAACGTCGGAGACATAAGTTCTACCTTTCATTGCCTCTTTAAAATGTTGACGCTTGCTCAAGTTTACGAGTGTTGCTCTATCTGTCCGGATAAGTTGCCAAGCGTCAGCGCCTGTCAATGCCATTGTGTTTTCATCACCGAAAATATTGTTTGTGTCGTTCAAAATCTTTTCGACGATTTCGTGACGTTTAGGGGTTGGCTCTTGAAGATATTGTACCACTTCGGGAGCTAAAGCTGTCGCTTGTAAGACTACTTGGTTTTTCTCGATTAGCTCAGATATATGTTCGGATATAATAGTATTCTTAAGCAAACCGACTTGTTTAGCGTATTCCTCTAAGTCATTGTAGGTACTGCTTGCGCCCATGGCTACAAGAAGGATAAACGGGATTGCCCCCATAACGATAAATAAAGCGAAGAGTTTCGCTCGAATGCCTTTATTAATTTCCATAATTTCAATCTAACCCACCCGCGATAGACGGGAAATTTATCTTTAGGTTCAGCCGCTGAAGGCTCTTATAAGGGAGATCAGCGCGGGGAAGAGAAGTACAACGAAGATTGACGGGAAGATAAACAAAACCATTGGAAAAATTATTTTAACGGGAGCTTTCAACGCCATGGCTTTTACCCATTGACGATGACGGTCGCGCATGTTGTCCGCCTGCTGTTTAAGTGTCCGCGTCATGCTTGTGCCTAACTTCTCTGCTTGAATTACTGACGTTGTAAATAGGTAGACTTCTTCTAAATCACATCGCCGCGCCAGATTCGTCAACGCGTATTGATGCGTCATGCCAAGAGAAACGTCGCTTTGCATTCGGATAAATTCGTCGATAAGCGGTCCCTTCATGCGTCTAGTCATCTTGCCAATCGCTCCATCGAACGATAGCCCCGCTTGAACGCTGACGCACAGTATATCGAGGAATTCGGGCAGTTGCTTGCGAATGCTTTTCTTGCGTTTTCTAATCGTCGAATTCAATACGGCAAATGGAAGTCCTGCGCCCATTAAAACTGCTAAGCCGATAATGAATAGTTGCTGAACTGGATGAATCATCACGCCCCGCAACATAAGAATTCCAAGAGCCGTGCAACCGATAATCGACAACGCCCAAATCGTCACTAGCTGTTGAACACTCCACACGCCCGTTTTGCCTGCGCGGAAGATTTTATCTTCTAGCTGAGCTTTAATCTCCTTGGGGGCGAGCTTTTGAAAGCGTTCGTTCAAAGAATTTATCAGCGGTTGAATCACACGAGCGCGGAAGCTTTTATCGTTGCGTGGTGCGATTACCTGTACTGCTACGTTCGGTGTTGGCTCAATGACAGTGGGCGTTTGTTTTTTTCGCTTCCTCGGATTTCTAGCACGCTCTGCTTCGGCGGCGTCAATCATATCGTGCAGACGTTTTCGCAACTGTGCTTCGGGATTTTGCCTAAAATACAAAATGCCGAGGCTTAAGATAAAAGCGAATAGCACCGAGACAATCAACGCAATGACGAACAAAGCCATTAATCGTCACCTCCGCCCGCTTTGGAAGAACGCCGGCGGCAAGTCGATACCATTCATTTGGAATTTGTCCATGAAGTTTGGCATAAGCCCCATACTCTCATAGTGTCCAACGGATTTGCCCTTCTCGTCGATGTAATCCTGCACGTAGCGGAAAAGGTCTTGCAAAATAATCGTGTCGCCTTCCATGCCTTGTACTTCTGTGATATAGGTTATCTTTCTTGAGCCATCACGAATTCTGGACTGTTGCAGAATCAAATCGATTGCCGAGGAAACTTGCGTCCGAACTGCGCGAACGGGAAGTTCCATACCTGCCATTAAAACCATCGTTTCAAGGCGGCTAAGAACGTCGCGGGGCGTGTTGGCATGGGCAGTCGTCAAGGAGCCGTCATGACCAGTATTCATTGCTTGCAACATGTCGAGAGCCTCGCCCGCACGAACCTCACCAACGATAATCCTATCCGGACGCATACGCAACGCATTCTTTACTAGGTCGCGGATTGTTATCGCGCCGTGTCCTTCCAAGTTCGCCGGTCGACTTTCCAAAGTCACGACGTGCGTTTGCTGAAGCCTAAGTTCTGCCGCGTCCTCGATAGTAACTATCCTATCCGTCTCTGGAATAAACGACGATAAGACATTAAGCGTTGTCGTCTTGCCCGAACCCGTGCCGCCGCTAACTAGGATATTCAGCCGCGCTTTAACGCAAGCATCAAGGAATTGCCCCATATCCTCGCTTAGCGTCCCGAAGTTTACTAGGTCGTGAATCGAAAGTGCCTTCTTAGAAAATTTACGGATTGTAACCGTCGGACCGACCAACGACAGCGGCGGGATTATGATATTGACACGGGAACCATCAGCAAGACGGGCGTCAACCAGTGGGCTACTTTCATCAACGCGGCGACCCAGCGGCGTCAAGATTCGTTCAATGACGTTCATTAAATGTGCGTTGTCATAGAAATGAACGTCGGTGAGCTTGAGCTTGCCCTTCTGCTCAATAAAAATTTGCCGCGGTCCGTTGACCATGATTTCTGTTATGCTGTCGTTTTGCAGAAGCGGTTCAAGCGGTCCCAGTCCGAGTAGTTCGTTGCTTATGTCGTCGACAAGCTGAATCCTCTCGCCGCGTGATAGGGTATAAGCACTCTCCGCCAATTCACGATTGCTGTAGACCGAGATGATATTTTTTATTTGCTCGCGAGCCTCTTCGCCACGCACAAGAACCGCTTGCTCTTCGGGTGTCATCTCGTCGACTATGCGGCGGTGGACTGCTAGTTTTAGTTCTTGTATTACATCTGTTTTGGAAGTCGTCGCACGTCTACCCGCGAATGCCGACGCCTCTACTGCTGCTTCGCGCTCCTGCTGAATTTGCTTTTCCGTGTAGTTCTCTTGATGAGTCGGCGTATGCTTTACTGCGGCTTCGGGTCTGGATAAACGCTGACGTTCAGGTTGTGGTTGCGGTTTATCTTGCTGAGTTTTGCCGCTTAGTCTTTCCAACAACGACAAAGACCTTGCCATAAAGTTTCACCTCCTCGCGTCAATTATCTTCAAGAGCCATGCGATAAGACGCCGCAAAATATCTTGGTGGAAAACCAAAGAGAAATTCTTGTCCGTGGTCAAAAAGAAACAGTACCTCTACTTGCTTCGCATTACGATCGTAAATTGGAGGATGCTTCTGTTCCCAATTACCTTCAGAAGTTCCTCCTGAAGAAGCTCCCGAAGTATCCTCTGAAGAATCTCCCGGAGTGCTTTCTGAAGAATTTTCCGGAGTGCTTTCCGAAGAATCTCCCGGAGTGCTTTCCGAAGAATCTCCCGGAGTGCTTTCCGAAGAATCTCCCGAAGTATCTTCTGAAGGAGCTGTAATTCTTTCGCCTGCCTCATCCAAAAGGTAAACATACCTTTCGATATTGTACAAGCCAACTGCGCCTAATTCTTTCTTGTTGTTGTATGATTCAAAAAGCTTTTCTCTTGGAGATTTGTCTCCTGCGGTCGGAGTTGAACTTGTTACAGCGACTTCTCTGGCAATGGTTCGAGCTGCATTGCTACAGTCCATGAACTGAAGGAACATAATTCCGCCGTAAACTGCTCCGAATACCATCAAAAAAATCATCGGTGCCACAAGAGCAAATTCCACCGCCGATTGACCTCGTTGCTTTCTCATAAACACCGCCCGCCTCTCTGAAAAAAGAGCCTCCAAAAAAATTTTTTCGGAAGCTCATAAATGTTTGTTAAGCCAATCGTATCTTATTTAGTTTTCGTTTGTCCTCATCGTCAGCAAGATTATTAGGTGTCTTTGTGCGTTGCCCAAGTGCCTGCTGCGTTGGATGCGGAGGTAACCATGTTGCTTGCACCGGTGAACGCATCCTTAACAGCTTGACCAAGACCATTGTTGAGGGCGACGATAGCGATAGCCGCAACGAACGCGATGATGAGTGCGTACTCAACCATGCCTTGACCTTTTTCCGAGGTCTTGAGTTTCTTGACTAACTTTTCAATGTACTTAATCATAAGATATCTCCTCCAAACTTAAACTCTTTCCTTAGGTTAATCAATCTATCCTTGACGATTCGCCCTGTCACAGCCAATCACTTCAAAGCTTAAGCAACGGCATTATAAATCTTTCATCTGATAAATTCAAGTGTTTTCATGACATTTTTAGACTTCGATGTCGACAATGCGCTGAATGACGACATAGCCGATAAATTCCATGATGAGAGCTACGGCAAGAGCAATGCGCCCTGACTCTTCTGTGAACAGCATCATCGTCTGGTCGTGATTGAAGAAGTAGCAGAATATCGCGACGACAAACGGCAATAGAATTAGCACCCACGCGGAGAACCTTCCTTGCGCCGTCAGAGCTTTAATCTCACGTTTCATGCGGATTCGTTCGACTATGGTTTCGCTTATGGTGTCTAGGATTTGAGCGAGGTTGCCGCCGACTTCACGCTGAATCAAAACCGCCGTGACTACTAAATCAAAGTCTGGGCTGGCGATACGTTGATTCATTTGCTCCAGTGCGTCTTCCAATGTCACGCCCATTGCAATATCGGTCGAGACGCGTTCAAACTCTGTGCTCATAGGCGGTTCCATTTCGCGAGCTACAACGTCCATTGCCTGCTGAAAGCTGTACCCTGCACGCAAGGCATTTGCGACCGTCGTCAGGCAATCGCCGAGCTGTTCCGTAAAAGAATTCCGCCGCTTGTTTATCGCTATTGAACTCCACATCCACAAGCCCAGCGGTATCGCTATGGCGGCGACTATCGCAACTGAGAAATTCAGCGTTATAACGAAGGTAGCACTGCCGCCCAAGCCCGCACACAATATCGAAAGGACAATGAACTCCGCGCCGAACAGAGGAATGCCCGCTTGCTTTAGGCGGAAGTCCATCTTCTTTGCAATCTTCCACTCGGAGATAGGTTTTGCTATCCGCTTAATGAATTTGGAAATGCGTTGGATAATGTCCTCGTCCTTGCCTGAAGATTTACCTTCGTCTACGTTGTAATGTCTACGCAAGCGGTGGAAGATGTCTATTTTACTTCTCTGCTTGATAAGGAGAACTATAAAGATAACTAAGAAGAAAAAGTCTACTGCACAAAATAACGAGATGAGGAAAATCATTAGTCTTTACTCCTTAGCGTTGATGATTTTGTCAGCCATGCCGCTAATCGTTTGAACTAGGAGGCTGTCTTTCGGCAAGCCCTGAGCTAGGCGACCGCTATTGGCGACGGAAATCATCTTGTATTCGTTGGGAATCATATCATCGACGGGATAGCCGAGTTGCTCTGCGATTTTCTGGCGGTTCTCTTCGGTGAAGGGATTAACACGAGTGAAGACCGCATGAACTTTACGTTTGCCATCGTCCTGTTGCGCGAACATGTCCATTGCCTTCTTAGCGTGTTTAATCTCGAAGCCGCTGTTAATCATCGTCGTGACAAGTACAAAGGTCGAGATGCGGCAGATGTTAAGCGACAGGGGATTAAAGCCCGCCGGCAAGTCGACCAACACATAACGGAAGACATTCTCCGCCATCATAACGACTTCGGTTAAGCTATCAGGAGCAACGAGTTCGGCATATTCCGGACGGTCGGGACTGCTAAGGAGTGAGACGCCGCCTTTAATCGGATAGAAGTAAGGATCGAGTGTCACAGGCGTCAACAGCTTAATATCTTGCGTGGCGTCGACTACGGTACGTTTCGGATCCAAGTCGAAGAAAATCGGCAAGTCTCCAAATTGCAAATCTGCGTCAATCAATGCTACACGTTCGCCAGTCTTCTCTGCAATGAGGAAGGCGAGAATTGCGGCTAAGGTTGTTCGCCCGGCGCGCCCCTTTGGGCTGAAGAAGGAAATTAATTTGGCGGGCTTGCGTTGCCCACGAGCAGAATAAAGTTGAAGATGTTCGAGAATGTCCTTAGCCGAGAACGGTTTCAAGATACAACCTGTCCCGCCGCCTTCCATAACCTTTTGTGCGACAAGAGGATTCCATTGGCTCATCGTGCCCAAGATATAAGCTTTAGGAAATCTGGCGACGAAATCGGGCACCATGTTAAGCACTTCTTCGTTGTCGACGTTCATAAAGAACAAGTTCGGCTGAAACATAGCCGCCGGATTAATCGCGGCGTGTGCTTGCTTGTAAGTTGCCGCAACGTCGAAATCTGGCGAACGCCTAAGAACAGTTAAAATGTCTTCAAGCATGTTCGGATCGTCTTCAATTACAATCACTCGATAAGCCAAAGTCTAAACATCCTCCGCAGAAATTTTATTCAGTCAAAACCCAAAAAAATTTTTAACCTTGCTAAAGAAACCGCCGCCGCTACTTGTCTTTTGTTCTTCGGGCTGAAGCATAGACTTTGGACGATTGGTATAAAGCCCGACGAGGTCATCAAAACTTTTTGTCAGCTTTGAATCGGGCGCGGCGAACATCAAGGGTTGCCCTGTGTTAATGGACTTATTGACGGAAGGATAATCGTTGGGTAGTCTGTGATAGAACGACTCGCCCAAAAGCCTTTCAACGTCGCGGCTTTCAATGAGCTTTTGAGAGTCGGCGCGGTTCTCGACAAGGCGGATTTTACTTTCCTCGTATTCAAAGCGAATCAGCGTATCATAGCCGACCTTGTAATTTTTAAGGGCTGGCAAGAAGTCGATAACGCCGACGTAATTTATAACCGTGCTAAGGTCAAGCATCGCCAAGTTCAACGCACTGAACATTGAGTTTAGGTCTAGGATAACGTAATCGAAGTGGTTGAGCTTGTTGATAAAGGTCGTGACGACTTGAACATCAATTAGGTAGGCGTCGAAGACGTAAAGCGGAGCAGGCAGAATCGAAAACGTTACATTGCCTTGAGTATAATCCGTAAGGAAATTGCTTATGTGGAAGTCGTCAGGGTGGTCTAGGAAGTCACGTTGAGCCGCCGCGACAGTGTTTTTGGAATCAAGTTTGAGATAATTTAGCACGTCGCCGAACTGCAAATCCAAATCGCACAGGCAAACCTTGTAGCCTTCATGAGCAAGCCCCGTCGCCAGATTAATTGCAACGATAGTTTTGCCAATGCCAGGCGTAGTGCTGAAGACGCTGATAATAACGCTACTTCTTTCGATTAAGTTATCAGTTGCAACTGTCATGAAAGCTTCCTCCTAAATTTATTTTTTAAACGGTCTGTCCGTAGTTTTTCCGTCTTTGGGGTAGTTGGCTGGCGGCAGAATCCTTTTCGGCTCCGGCTCCTTGATTTCTAAAACGTCTTCTTCAGGCTCTTTGAAGTCGTGCGGCTCCATTGCCTCGCGTTGAACTTTATCTTGCTCGTACCACTCGCGCATAGGTTCGGACATTAGCGACTGCGAAAGTTCTTCTGATTCGACAAGATAAGGCGTTACGACGATTATAAGTTCGCGTTTATCGCGGGTTCTCGATGTGTGCTTAAAGAATTCGCCGATAATCGGAATATCGCCGAGGAGCGGAATCTTTGAAACGGTTTTACTTTCGGAAGAATCCATTAACCCGCCGATAACGATTGGCATACCCGATTGCAGATTTATAACCGAATCGGCACTGCGCGTGGCGATAATCGGCTGACCGTTGACGGATTGTCCACTCATGTTGCTAACTTCTGCGTGAACCGCCGAATTGATTCGACTTTGCTTATCGACAACGGGGCGGAATTGAAGAATGATACCGTACTTTTTGAAACTGGTATTAGTAAAGTTATTTGCATTCGTCGTGCTGTAAGGGATTTCGCCGCCGATTTGGATTGTCGCCTGCTCGCCGCTGAGCGTCGTGACGCTTGGGCGCGAAAGAATTTTTGCCTTGCCGTTGGTAACCAGCGCATGAATCGTGGCGTTAATCTGTCCGAATCGCTGACTTATCCACTTCATCGGGTTGTTATGAAAAGGTCTGACACTTGAGCCGTATGAATAAGTAGCAACTTGCGTATGACCTTCATCATCAACATAGGTGTAGTATTCCTCTGTTAGTGTTCGGTCGTGCGGTTCGCCGAAACTGAAAATGCCTGGCGCACTACTTGAATTTTCGCCGTATTGAATGCCGAGGTCTTTTACGTTGTCAGAGTTGATTTCAATAATCTGCGCCTCAAGGCGGATTTGCGTTGGGTGGAGAATTTGTAGCAAGTCAATAATCGTGCCTTTAGCTTCCGACTGGGCAAGCTCAATATCTTCGGCTCTGCCGCCGCTGGCACTCTGAGCCGAATCAGTATCTAAGCTCATGTCGAAACCACTGCCGACAAGAAGACTGCTATCCGTGCTACCGTTGACGAAAAGCCTTGCCGTCTGCAGGGCGTAATTCTTTTCGTATTGATTCTCGACTGTGCCTGTTAGTAGAATTCTTTCGCCGACCATTTTAACATGAACGTCAGGTAAGCCGATTGCCTGTTCAATCAGCATAGCTTGTCCGGGGTCTTCGGGCGACACGACGATTAAATATTCATGCCGCACGCCGTCGATAGTCCACACGAACAAAGCCGTTGAACCCGCATTTGCCTTGGTGACGATTAAAAATTCACTCGCCGAGCCAGGCAACTGAATAACCGACGCAATTTCCTTGTTGCCAACCGCAACTCGCTGGATTTGCTTTCCCATGTCCATATAGTGCGACGTTTGCTTTTTTATGCTAAGAGTTTCCATTTCGGCGGCATGAGCGACGCTTACTGATAAACAGATAGGCACCGTCGCCAATAAACAAAAATTTTTTAAGTAGTTCATGATTAACAGTCCTACCCTCTGATTAATGTCCGATTTGACTCATGATAGGAGAACCCGATAAGGGTGTACTCGGAACGGGGGGAGCGGCGAATTCAGGATTAGCACTGCGAGAAGGGATTGCTGGAAGTGCTGAGTTTGATGAGTTCGACACAAAGCTTTGAACTTGTGCAGTTTCCGCTGAACTTTGCGTTAACTCGTCGCCTTGAATAATATCAAACTTCGGAGTGACAGGTACCATAGGCACTGCGGGGATTTGCGGCAAAGGTGCATCTGATACGGGGTTTGCGGGGATAGCTGGCGTCGGTTCAGGTTCGCGAACAGGTTGCGGCTTATTAATTGAATCAATCGTATACTCCATTTCCGCAACGTAGGTCGCTCTCGGATTTGCTGGACGCAACATCATGTAGATTTCGCCGAGCTTAGACGCAGAGATTAATTTCAAAACGTCTTCGGGCGGAAGTGCAAACGTTGCGATTGTCGGATTGTGGATAGCAGAAGTTGTCCCTCCGCTTTCGTCGACAATGTTAGCACCGCTCATATCCTGATTGACACTAAGCAAAGGAACATTCTGCAAAAGAACATTAGTCGTTGCACTGTAATTGCTTTTTTCGACAAGGAGCAAGTCTACTTTATCTCCCGGCTTGGCAAAACCCGCCACGCTCGTTATCTCGTTTACGTTTATCGACACGGCGCGGCAATCAGCAGGGATTGCCCCAACAAAGCCTTCCTCCGATTTATCGGCGAATACTTTTTGAACTGTGAGCACGTCGCCTGCGAAAATCGAAACTTTAACTTGAACGTCCTTAACATCGTCAAAGTTAGTTATCACGCCTTCAGGCACCATTTCAACGGGCAGTTCCTTTATCTGAAGCATACTCTCTTGAATCCTCGTACGTGCTGGAATATTCACCTTAGCGACGACAACGGCTTTTGTCTCTATGACTTTTTCTTCTTGCGGCGGAGGTTCAACCGGATTAACGACAACTTCTTTTCCCGTCATCATGCTAAACCCTACATATATCGCAACGAACATCAACGCCGCCGCAATTCCTGCTAGAATCATCAGCTGCTTTGGTCGCAGGTCGTTTAATCTATTTATTATTCT
>JACXWG010000129.1 GCA_014764605.1 Quinella sp. 1Q5
CGCCCTTGCCCTTAGTCGTCTGTCCGATAATGCATTTGGGTCTGTGGTCGTGGCTGTGCATTTTGATTGTATCGAGCGTGCGGACGATTTGCGCCATGTCGTTGCCGTCAATGTTGTAGACTTCCCAGCCGAAAGCACGGAACTTTTCGCCGAGGTCGAGGTTAGGCATAACTTCATCAGTCGTGCCGTCGATTTGCAGATTGTTCACGTCGACGAAAGCAATTAGATTATCGAGCTGATATTTATTGGCAGTGGCTGCCGCCTCCCAAATTTCGCCCTCTTGGCATTCGCCGTCACCGAGGACTGCAAACACGCGGCAAGGTTTCTTATCAACCTTCAAGCCGATAGCCATACCGACTGCGCAGGCGAAGCCTTGACCAAGTGAACCAGTTGGAATATCGATACCGGGGCAGTGATGATTGGGATGACCTTGGAGCGGCGAACCTTCTTGGCGGAGCGTATGCAGGATTTCTTCGGGGAAGAAACCGAGCGTGCCGAGTGCGGCATACTGAATCGGGCAAACGTGACCTTTCGACAAAACGAAGCGGTCGCGGTCTTCCCATTTAGGATTTTTCGGGTCGACGTTCATTTCACGGAAATAACAAGCCGTCACGAAATCCGCCGCACTGAGCGAGCCGCCGGGGTGTCCTGACTGTGCCTCGTAAATCATTGTCACGACTTTTTTGCGCAAATCCTTTGCAATCTCCTTGAGTTCTTCGACTGACCTTTTCTTCATGATTTGACCTCCTTATTTTAAAACGAAGGACGCGACACGCAGTCACGAGCCGCGCCCCGTTAGACTGACTAAGACTTTACTTAAGCGAGCAAATTATCTCGGTGATGATACCGTTCTCGGCTTTGTAAACGACGATAGATTTTTTGTCGCCGCTGTTGTACTCGTATTCAGCACCGTTAGTAATCTTGCGAACGGAATCCGCCGGACCGCAGTAATCGTTCAAAGAGTATTCACTTGCCCCAACGTACATGCCTTCGGGCGTCTCGAATGCGTCAACAATCGTGGAGATAGATTTAACCTTCTTCGCGCCATCGAATACAACCTTAAGCCCGTCAACAAAAGTCATCTCGTTGCCCTCGACCTTAGTCGCCTCGCCGAGTATCGATTGAACCTCTTCGACAGAGACGCCAGGCATAATACCGCTAAGAGCAACTGTGCGCCCTTCCACAGCCAATGCATTCTCGACGTTGGACTTCATCTTGTCGGCTTTAGTGGCGGCGTCGGATTTCATCTCATCAACTTTCTTAGCCGCGTCGTCAGCCGCTTGATTAGCTACGTCCTTAGCCTCGTCAACTTTTTTTGCCGCGTCGTCTTTGACTTCGTTAGCTTTGTCCTTAGCCGCGTCCGCCGTCTGCTCGACTTTCTGCTGAGCGTCCTTAGCGGCGTCTTGAGCTTGATTGCCGCAACCGACTGACAAGAGCATCGCCGCGAGCATTAACAGTGCAAATGTTTTTTTCATGGGAACATACCTCCAAAAATTTTTCTCCGCGCTAGACGAATAACAGCGGGAGTTGCGGAATGTATGTTACCAGCAATAGGACAACTAAGCAAGCGATGATGAGCGGGATAACTGCTACGGATATATTTTTCAATGAGACGTTGGCTATGCCGCACCCCACGAATAGATTTATGCCGACGGGCGGTGTCACCAGTCCGATTGACAGGTTAAGAACCATGACTGCGCCGAAGTGAATCGGGTCAATTCCCAAACTCAACGCGACTGGCAGGAATAGCGGAGTAAAGATTAAAACGGCTGATGTTGCGTCCATGAAGCAACCCGCGATTAGGAAAATGACGTTTGCGATTAGCAAGAACATGATGTAATTGCCGCCCGTTATCTCAATCAAGCCGTCACTTATCGCAAGGTCGAGGCGGGCACGCGTCAAGATATATGCAAACAAACTCGCCGTCGCTGTGATGAACATGACAACTGCCGTAGTCGTCGTGGAATTAACGAAGATTTCGTAGAGGTCTTTAAGCTTGAGCGTGCGATAGATGAAGAAGCCTACGAACAGACCATAGACAGCAGATGCCGCCGCCGCCTCAGTCGGAGTGAAGATACCGCCGTAGATGCCGCCGAGGATAATTCCTGGCATGAGCAAACCCCAGAACGCCTCTTTGAAGGACTTCCAACGCTCCTCACTCGTTGCCTTAGGCAGAAGTTCGATTTGCAAGTTACGCGTCGTCCACATTGCCACGATTATTAATGCAACGCCAATCATGACGCCGGGGACGATACCCGATAAGAACAATTTGCCTATTGAAGTATCAGCGACCGAACCATAGACGACGAATGTAATTGACGGCGGGATAACGATACCGGTTGCACCAGCCGCCGCCATCAATGCCGCACTGAACGCAGGAGAATAGCCGACCTTTACCATAGCGGGGATAAGAATCATGCCCAAAGCCGCGACCGTCGCAGGACCCGAACCGCTGATTGCCGCAAAGAAGCACGCGACCAAGACCATAACGACGATTAGACCGCCGCGAAGATGACCGACGCAACTTTGCGCAAAGTTAATCAGGCGTTCGGATATGCCAGCCTTCTCCATGACGTTGCCGCCGAGGATAAAGAACGGAACCGCCAGCAGAACAAATTTACTTGTCGCCGAGGAGAAGATACGCGGGAGCATCGTCATAATCGTATCGAGCGGACGCCCCG
>JACXWG010000130.1 GCA_014764605.1 Quinella sp. 1Q5
TCGCGCTGACATAAAATCCGGCGATATAGTTCTCGTGCTCGGTCCAGGTCCTATTGGTTTGCTGGTCGCGCAGGTCGTCATGAGTCGCGGCGGGCGCGTCGTTATGACCGGCTTAACTCAAGACGCCAGCAGATTGAAAATCGCCAAAGAAAGATTCGGCGTGGAATTTACCGTCGACGTACTCAAAGATGATTTGGAAGGTCTGGTCAACAGCCTCACCGACGGCTACGGCGCGGACGTTTGCTATGATTGTAGCGGCGCAGTTCCCTCCATGCAAAGCGGTATGAAACTTTTGCGTAAGCAGGGGCAATACGTTCAAGTTGGTTTGTTCGCCCGCGAGGTTATCGAAGTCAATTTTTCTCACATTATCCAGAAAGAACTTCGCGTCACCGGTTCGCGCAGTCAAAATACTCACGATTGGGAGCCGACTCTCAAACTTATGAGCGAAGGCAAAATTAACGCCGGAAAGATGATTACGCACGAGGTCGGTATTGACGAATGGGAAAAAGCCTATAAACTTATCAAGAGTGGCGAAGCTACTAAGGTCGTCATGCACCCGATTGGATAAGGAGAAATTTTTATGAGCAACATTGAAAATAAATGCGTCAACGCAATTCGAGTTTTGTCGGCAGATACAGTTCAGAAAGCGAAGTCTGGTCATCCCGGAATGCCGCTTGGAGCCGCTCCGATTGCTTATGAGCTTTGGGCGCATCACATGAATCACAATCCGAAAAATCCGCAATGGGCTAATCGCGATAGATTTATTTTATCAAGCGGTCATGCGTCGGCTATGTTGTATTCTCTTCTTCACCTGTTCGGCTACGGTTTGACGCTTGACGATATGAAACAATTTCGGCAGGAAGATTCATTGACGCCGGGTCACCCCGAATACGGTCATACTATCGGCGTTGAGGCAACGACAGGTCCTTTAGGCTCTGGAATTGGAATGGCGGTTGGTATGGCAATGGCTGAAGCTCATCTTGCCGCGAAATTCAATAAACCGAACTTCCCGATTGTCGACCACTACACGTTTGTCATTTGTGGCGACGGTTGCTTAATGGAAGGCATTTCGTCCGAGTCGTTGTCATTGGCGGGAACTTTGGCACTTAACAAGCTGATTATCCTTTATGACAGCAACAGAATTTCAATCGAAGGCTCAACCGATATTGCCTTTACGGAAAACGTTCAGCAAAGAGTTGCGGCTTTCGGTTTCCAGACCTTGACTGTTGAAGACGGCAATAATCTTGAAGAACTCGGTGTAGCGATTGAGGCGGCTAAGGCTGAAAAAAATCGTCCGTCGTTTATCACCGTCAAAACGCACATTGGCTACGGCTCGGCAAAACAAGATTCGGCGTCGAGTCACGGCGAACCGCTCGGTGAGGAAAACGTTATCGCCCTCAAGAAAAATCTCGGTTGGGATAAGCCGGAAGAAACTTTTTACATTCCCGCCGACGTTTACGATCATTATAACAAACTTGCCGCGCAAGAGGCACAAGTTGAGGCGCAGTGGGAAAAACTTTTTGCCGATTACGCCGAAAGATTCCCCGAAGATAAAAAACTCTGGGATAAATATCATGCGCCCGTTGACGCCGAAAAACTTTTGAACGACGAAAACTTCTGGCAAGTGCCCGATAAGCCGCAAGCCACTCGCGCAAGTTCCGGAGTCATGATTAACCGGTTGAAAGACATTATGCCGAATTTTATTGGCGGCAGTGCTGACTTGGGACCGTCAAATAAAACCGTCATGAAGGACGCGGGCGATTTCAGCAAAAATAATTACGCTGGGCGCAACTTGCATTTCGGTGTTCGTGAATTTGCGATGTCGGCGGCTTGCAATGGTTTGATTCTGCACGGCGGACTTCGTCCTTATTGCGCGACGTTCTTTGTGTTCAGCGACTACCTTAAACCGATGATTCGCATTGCGTCGCTAATGAAAATTCCCGTGACTTACGTTTTTACACATGATTCAATAGGAGTCGGCGAGGACGGACCAACTCACGAACCGATTGAACAGCTCGCAATGCTCCGCGCTCAACCGAACTTGAACGTTTTCCGCGCGGCTGACGCAACAGAGACAGCCGCCGGCTGGTATTTGTCAGTCACTTCAAAGGAAACGCCCACTGCTTTAATTTTAACGCGCCAAAACCTTCCGCAACTTCCTGGTTCAAGCAAAGAGGCATTAAAAGGCGGCTACGTCATTTCAGAGGCGGCGGGCGACTGTGCGGGCGTTTTAATCGCGACCGGTTCCGAAGTCGCAACGGCAATCGAGGCGCAAAAACTTCTTGCCGAAGAAAATATTTTCGTACGCGTGGTTAGTATGCCGTGCATGGAACTTTTCGAGCAACAAAGCGACGAGTACAAGGAAAGCGTCCTGCCGAAAAAAATTCGTGCGCGTGTGGCAGTCGAGGCAGCGGCGAATTTCGGCTGGGGCAGTTACATCGGCACAGACGGCGCAACCGTCACCATGAAAGGATTCGGCGCGTCGGCTCCTGCCGCTACTCTCTTTAAAAAATTTGGCTTCACTAAAGAGAATATCGCCGCAGTCATGAAATCTGTACTTGAAAAAATATAATCCGCAATCGGACAAATTGTCCGCCCGCCGAGCTATAAGGCGGGTTTTTTTACGGAGGCGATATTTTGAAACGTGGAGCAATCTTTGACATGGACGG
>JACXWG010000019.1 GCA_014764605.1 Quinella sp. 1Q5
GTTTCATTAAAAGCCCGCCGAGGTTTTTTGAATCCGGCGCACGCAACTGATTTTCCAAATGAATCAGCGCAAGTTCAATCGCCTCCTCCAGTGGCAAAGCAGTCGCGGCGTCGATTTGAATTCGTTCAACTAAGTCCTTGAATTCCGGCGTATCGCTAAGCTCCGAAATCTTTAGGCGGCATTCGTTTAGGGTGCGGCGGTGCAGTTGCGTATCGGCGGCGAGTTCATCTAGGAGCTTTAAAAGTTGCTTCTGCATGATTAGTGCCGCTTCCTCGAAATTCACTAGGTCAAGCATTTGCGCCAGCCCCGCCATCAGAATTGAAAAACCGCCCATGTTCTTAGTTTTCTGGTTAGCGTACTCTTCTAGGATTGCTTGGAGCTTATCGCACGTCTCAGGCTTAGCCGCCGTCCGCCGCATTGCCTGGACTATGCTGATAAAAATTTCGCGGTCTTTATCGTTGCGTTTGAAGTGCGAGCCGAAATCATCAATCAAACTTTGTGCGGGAATATCGCGGAGAATTCGGCGCAGTTCATTGGCAATCGCCTTAGAGCGGGTCTCCTTGTCCTGCTTGGCTACGTATTTCTTCACGACGTTAAAGAGTTCGTCAGCAAGGAGCTTGCGAGTTTCGTCGCGTGCAAGGTAATCGACGATACGCGGCATGAGTTTAAAGTCGCCGAGCTTTTTAAAGATTGTCCGCCGCGAGAAGAACTCTTGCTGAACCATGACGACCGAAGCCTTGACGAAGTCTTTTCGCCTGCGTGGAAGGATAGCCGTATGGAAGGGGAAGCCCAGCGGCTTTTTAAATAAAGCCGTCACCGCAAACCAGTCAGCAATCCCGCCGACGAGAGCCGCCTCCGTCACGAAGAGAAATCCTTCGGCGATGACGTTGCCGGGGAAGATTATCTTAAAGCCGACCGCCATTAGAAATAAAAGTCCCGCGCAGAGTAAAGTTGTGTCTGCTGTGTTCCACCTGTTCAAAGCGTCAACCTCCCTGTGCAATCCGTTCAATAATCTGCGAAACGATAAAAAGGAACATGCCGACCAACCCGCCACAAACAGAGCCATTGATACGAATCATCTGCAAATCGTCCGCCACGTGACTTTCAACAAACTCCGTCAACTCGTCGTCGCTGAACTTGTCTAGCCGCTCACGAATCATCTTGGGTATTTGCCCGCGATACTCCTCAAGCAAGTTCTCTATGAACTCCTTAATGAGCTTGTCGAACTTCTCTTGCAACGCCTCGTCCTTGATGAATTCATCAATCTTAGCGTCAACGAGGTAATCAACTGCTTCTTTCCAAATGACCGGCTTGCGTTCGACTTCAACAATGCGTGTAACCTTCGGATTAGCAGCCTGTTGCCGCTGAAGTTTCTCCAAAACCTTCGGGTCGGTCTCGCCTTTGATGTTCACGTCCAGCCACGTCTTGATAAATCCTTCCGTGTCAAACTTCTGCAGGAACAACTTCATCAGGTCGTTGAGAAATTTTTTGGTATTGAGGTTGCCCGCCGCCGATTGAACGAACCCGCCAAACATTTTAATCATCTCGTCCGCCGCGGTTGCCGTCTCGCTGTCGACAAGTGCGCCCGTCGTGCCGAGGACTTTTTCCGCGTCACTGATTTTCTTTTCGACCGTCTCATTGAGGATGCTTAAAATTTTCTCGTCCGTCAAATCCATTGAGCTAAGCACCAACGCCCGCCCCGCCGAGTCGCCCTCGTAAGCCTCCCGCAGTTCGGTTATCTTCCTTAGGATTTCTTCTTGCATGTGCGGGCTACGCAAGATTTTATGTCCCGTGTCGAAGAGGGCGATTAGAATCCGGCGGCTGTGCTTGTCATTGGTGACAACCTTAATCACGGCGTCGAAGAGTTTTTCCGCGTCAAGGTTCCTAATCTCGTTCTCAAGAATCGGTGCCACGCCCTTAGCAATACCCTGCGTATCGAGTCCGCTGACGAGTTCGCCTAAGACATCACGCACAAGGGCTTTAGTCTTCTCGCGTCCTTTGTTTTGCTCGAAGTAGTCGATTAAAAGTTGCGCGGTGTTCTCGTCCTTAACAGTCTCCATGATATTTTTCGTGCTTAGTAAGTCCGTGCCGACGAATTCAACGATTGCTTCCATGATTCGTCCGCGATTGCGCCTTAGAATTTCTGTATGGAATCCGATACCCAGCGGTTTGCGGAAAAGAGCCGTCACGCCGAACCAGTCTGCCATGCCTCCAATCGTCGCGGCTAGTAACCCATGATTCATAAGTTCTAGGATAAAGCCGCCTGTCGTGCCCGTCATTATAAATTTCAGCGGCGATACTTCTGGCAGGGTCGAGAGTGCGCATAGGGCACTTGCCGCCAATGTCGCCGTCGCTTTAGTTTTGTTCTCCAAAAAAGTTTTCACCTCCGCTAATGTTTGAATTATTCTATCATGAATCTGCCGCGTTGTCTTCAAAATTTTTTCACACAAAAAGAGACTCGCCTAAACGAGCCTCCGAGACGCCGACCGAGTTTATTTGTTGACTTTCTTTTCCTTAATGCGAGCCGCCTTGCCTGTAAGCTTGCGAAGATAATAAAGTTTGGCACGACGAACAGCACCACGGCGCACGACTTCAATTTTCTCGACGCGGGGCGAGTGCACAGGGAACATACGCTCGACGCCAACGCCATAAGAAATTCTGCGAACAGTGAACATCTCACGCACGCCCGACCCTTGACGACCAATGACGACGCCTTCAAAAATCTGGATGCGTTCGCGGTTGCCTTCGACGATTTTTGCATGGACGCGAACCGTATCGCCCGGTGCAAATTGCGGAATGTTGTCACGCAGTTGTTCTTTCTCCAAGAGTTCGATGATATTCAATTTTGAGTCCTCCTATCTTTGTTCGACGTTCTTGCCCGCACGCAGAGGAACGCCTCAATAGCGCGCAAAGTCTAACACAGAAAAATTATAGCTGTCAAGTTGACAAACGCGGCAATTTGTAGGAATATAGGCGCGTTGAAAATTTCATAATGATTGGGTCGAGTGGCGCAAGCCTCAATAGGGAATCTGGTCAAAAGCCGGAACGGTCACGCCACCGTAGCGGGGAGCGACTCTGCAAGAATGTCACTGGGAAACTGGGAAGACGCAGAGAAGTTACGATCCGAAGTCGGGAGAACTGCTCGATTAACAATCACCGTTTGACCTGCGAGCGACAGGAAGGGGATTTGAGCTTTATTTTTATTTCCTGCGCCCGCAATCAAGGGCGTTTTTCTTTTGGCGAAAAGTTTTCCCTTAACGGGGAGGCATTGCTCATACATCTTGCTGAGGATTCAGCAGCTCCCGCTCATTTGGCAGGAGATTTTTTTTACCAACGTAGCTTCCTCTGCCACGCAAGCAAATCTTTTTTGCTAAGCGGCAAATCAATCGACTGTCCGTTATCGTAGAAAAACTTTATGCGAATCTCCTTTGCCAAAAGTAAATCCTTCAAGCTAGACTTAGGGAAATGGAAAAACAATTTATTTTCGTTGCGAAAACCTTTAGGCGTCTGCTTCGTTAGGGCGTCGACTTCCCAAGGCGCACCGTCTGTGAAGACAATCACCTTATTTAGAAGTTGCGCCTTGTCGTAGCGATAATCCCACAAACTAAGCGTAGCACTCTCCCAGTTGCCTTCGACATCACGCCCAACTTGAAAATCCGTCGCCGCATACTTGTCCAAAGTCTCTGCTTCGCGGTGGTCATGATGCCACGTGTAACTTGCGCCGAAAATTCCCAAGAGAATCAACGCTACTCCGATTCCCAATAAAATTTTTTGCATGACCAACCTCCGCTTTTCTTTACATTTTGCTTGCGCTTATAGTACAATACCTGCAGTGATTTTTTCAATAAATTTTTTGGGAGGAGTTCTTATGCTAAGACCTCGTTTTGAAGATGAAGAAGAAGTTTATATCCCAGAAATCGAAGTAGATGAGTCGGGCTTTAACGTCCATGATCGTATTCCTCATTCCAATGCAGGCGTCGCCCTCGGTTGGTCGGCATTGGAACAGCAAATGTTTGACATGCTCCTTTTGAATCGTTTTGCCGCTGATGATCAAGAATTGCTCGACGAGACGGCACGCACCATTTCCCGCTTGGTTGAAACCTTCGAGGCTCACGAAATCGCCCGAATCATGGCGGTCGCTATGATGTCCTTCCAGCTTGCCGCCGCCGAGGATAAATCCTTTGAAGACGAATATAACAAGTACCGCGAATACATTAAGAAGCATCCCGAAGATTTGGAAGAGATTTAATCTAAAGCTCAACTCCTTGCCGCGTTTGCGGCTTAATTTTTTTCGGAGGTGATTTCGTGCTTAAAGAGGTTTTGATAGTTGAGGGCAAAGCTGACGTTATCGCCGTCAAACGTGCGGTCGAGGCGGATTGCATAACCACTGGCGGCTTTCATATCACACGACGGACGCTTGAAAATATTTCTGCAGCTTATAAGCGGCGCGGGATAATCATCTTGACTGACCCGGACTCGGCGGGCGAAAACATCAGGCGTTTCTTGTCGAAAAAATTTCCCGACGCTAAGCACGCTTACATTCCCCGCGACGAGGCGACCGCTAATGACGATGTTGGAATTGAGCAGGCATCGCCTGAAGCAATCCGCAAAGCCCTAAGCAAAGTCCGCACGCTTGAGATTATTCCCCGCGAAGAGTTCACAGCGGCGGAGATGATTGCCTTTAAGTTATCGGGCGGCATGGAAAGTTCGCGATTGCGTGATAAGGTCGGCGCGGCTCTCGGCATTGGTTATGGTAACGTGAAGACTTTCGTTAGGCGGCTGAACAATTACGGCGTGACCCGCGCTGAGTTTATGGAGGCGTTAAGAAATGTTGCACCCATTGATAGCTGACCCTTCGGCGACGCGGCATATCCTGAAAAAATTCAAACTGCGTGCTGTCAAAGGACTCGGACAAAACTTTTTAATCGACGCGGACATTGTAAGGGGCATCGTCGAGGTGGCGGACATCTGCGCGGGCGACGCGGTCTTAGAAATCGGACCGGGCATAGGAACTTTGACGCAAGGACTTTTGGAGGCGGGCGCACACGTTACAGCAGTCGAGGTCGATAAAAAATTACCCGCCGTGTTAAAGGAGACTCTCGCGGGCTACGAAAACTTCCGGCTCATCGAAGGCGACATACTCAAAATAAATTTATCGGAGCTAATGCCTAAACCATTCAAAGTCGCGGCGAACCTTCCCTACTACATCACGACGCAGATTTTGCTAACGCTACTGGAAAAAGACTTGCCCGCAACCAAAATCGTAACGATGGTTCAAAGGGAAGTCGCCGAACGCATGACAGCCGCGCCAGGCTCAAAGATTTACGGGGCGTTGTCGGTGGCAGTGCAATTTCGTTCGGAACCGCGCCTAGCCTTCGACGTGCCGCCCGAAAGTTTCTTGCCGTCACCGGAGATCACAAGCTCGGTTGTAGTCTGCGACGTTCATAAGCCGCCCTTTGACATTGACGAAGATTTTTTCTTTAAGGTCGTGCGAACCGCCTTTGCTCAGCGGCGAAAGACTTTGCTAAACTCTTTGGCTAGCTTCGGACGAGAAAAACTTTTAGCTTCTGGAATTGACGTTAAAAGACGAGCCGAGACCTTGAGCCTTGAAGAGTTCGCCGCGCTCGCAACCGCACTTCAAAAATAACTTTTCCCTTCATGATGACTGTGCTATAATTCGCATATCAAGTCATGGAGGGAATTTTTATGGAAGCATTGCACGGCGTGATTAACGATATTAACAATGTTCTGTGGACGTATGTAATCATCATCGCGCTAATCGGTTCGGGCGTCGTCTACACCTTGCGGACTAAACTTGTTCAGGTTCGATTGCTTGGTGAAATGGTTAAGCTCATCTTCGGTAGCGCGGGGCAAAAGACGACTGGCAAAGAGATTAGCGGCTTTCAAGCCTTCTGTGTGTCTACGGCGTCGCGTGTGGGCGTCGGCAACATTGCGGGCGTTGCGATTGCCATTGTCACGGGCGGCCCTGGCGCGGTCTTCTGGATGTGGGTTATAGCCTTCATTGGGTGCGCGACTGGTTTTGTTGAGAGTACCCTTGCACAGATTTACAAACTGCCCAGAGGCGACGGCGCGTTTTTCGGCGGTCCTGCTTACTACATGAAGAACGCCTTGCACATGACGGGCTTGGCTAAACTCTTCGCGGTGTTAATCTCCGTGACGTTCGGTTGGATTTATGTTTCAGTTCAGGCTAATACAATCGTCGGGGCAGTCGAGACGGCATTTGGCATTGACCACGCGATAACGGCAGTTGCGGTGGCAGTGCTGACGGCTCTGGTAATCTTCGGCGGTGTCACTAGGATAGCAAAGTTCGCGGAAATGCTCGTGCCTTCAATGGCAGGGATTTATCTGTTGAGCGCACTGATAATTATCGTGATGAACTTCGACAAGGTGCCGGCTATGTTCGCGCTGATAGTCCATGACGCGTTCAGTCCTCAAGCGGCGGTCGGCGGTGGTTTCGGTGCAGTCTTCATGACGGGGGTAAGGCGCGGCTTATTCTCCAACGAGGCGGGTGAAGGTTCCGTTCCAAACGCGGCGGCGACTGCTAGCGGCAAACACCCCGCACGTCAGGGATTGATTCAAAGCTTTGGCGTCTATGTCGATACGTGGCTTGTCTGCTCGGCTACGGCGTTTTCCGTTCTGTTGACGGGTGAATATTCTATCGGCGGAGAGTTGACTGGCGTTTCATTAGTACAAATGTCCTTAGCGAGCGTCTACGGAACATACGCGCCGCATGTCCTTGCGATTATCGTTTTCCTGTTCGCGTTCAGTTCGATTGTCGGCAATTACTTTTACGGCGAAGTCAATATCGCGTTCTTTGAGGGCGACGAGTCGGGCTTCTTGCCTAGTTCGGTTGCGCGGCACGCAATGAATCTTTTCCGCGTCGGTGTCGTGGGTATGGTCTTAGTCGGAAGCTTTGCGGAACTCGGTTTAGTTTGGGACGCGGCGGATTTATTCATGGGCTTTCTATGTTTGACGAACCTTTACGCTGTTGTTCGCTTGTGCAAGTATGCGTTCATTGCGCTTGATGATTACGTCGCTCAGAAGAGCCGCGGCATTGAGGAGCCTATTTTCGACCCGAATATCATGCCGAGCAAAGAGGGCCTTCACGCTTGGGGAGTTGATGACGACAAGAAATGATTTAATCTTCAGCGAGCCTTGACAGAAAAAATATTCGCATGTAAAATCTACCTTTACTATTGGCGATAAGATGGAAAAAGTGTGCGCGTCGTTTCCGAGTGATAAATGCTGATTTACGCCGCGACCTTAAATTAAGGGAGGATGAACAATGCTCAATCCCGTCAAAGTAGGCAAACATTTACGCTACAGTTACGCAAGAATCAAAGAAGTAATGGAGATGCCGCATTTACTCGATATTCAACGCAACTCCTACGATTGGTTCAAAAAAGAAGGCTTGCAGGAGATTTTCAAGGACATCTCGCCGATTGCGGACTTTTCGGGCAATCTGGAATTGTTCTTCGGCGAGCCGACATTCGGCGAAAGCAAATACACGTTGGAAGAGTGTAAACGACGCGATGGTACTTATGCAGCTCCTGTCCGCGTGAAAGTCACGTTGCGCAATAAAGTTAAAGGCGATGTAAAGCAACAAGAAGTCTTTATGGGAGATTTCCCGATTATGACTGAAACTGGTACGTTCATTATCAATGGTGCCGAACGCGTCATTGTTTCGCAACTTGTACGCAGTCCAGGTGCTTATTACGATAAAAATATTGATCTCGCTGGGAAAAATATCTACAACGCAACCGTGATACCTAACCGCGGCGCATGGATTGAGTTAGAAACAGATTCATCTTCGGCTATCTCCGTCCGTATCGACCGTACTAGAAAAATGCCCCTCTCTTATTTTCTCCGGGCTCTTGACTTTGAATCTAATGAACAAATCTTAGATCTTTTTGATATCAAATTTTTTATCCTCTCTAGACTTAACGATCAGAAGTTTTCTACTCTTCTCTTGGATTTTTTGAATTCTAAGGACTCTTCTGATCCTCGCGATAACCTTACTATTGATTTTCTCTCTCTTAAAAATATTTCTTTCGAGCAACTTTTAGAGGCTTACTCCGCTCTCAATTTTGATTTCCTTTCCAATTTTAAATACCTTCTCGATTTATTTGCGAACGTAGACGAACATAATCCTCTTGCTTCTGGTTATAAAGCTCTTGTTGATATGCTTGATCAAGATACTCGTAACTCTGAAGATAATAAGGAAAAGGCTTTAATTGGAATCTATAATCGTCTTCGTCCAGGTGAACCGCCTTCTGCTGATAATGCGGCTTCCCTTCTTCATTCGCAATTCTTTGATCCTAGACGTTATGATCTTGCCGCCGTTGGTCGTTATAAAATCACGAAAAAGCTCGGCTGGAAACGCCGCCTCCTCGGTCATGTTCTCGCCGAAGATTTATTCGACAAAGAAACTGGCGAATTACTTATTCCTGCTGATACTCTTGTTACTCAAAAAATTCTCGACACCATCCCTGATGAACGCGAAATTCCCATTTTTATCGGTTGGCAACGTCTTCTCTTAGGTCAAACTTTAACTGAAGATATTCGCGACCCTGTTTCTACTAAAATTTTAATCCCAGCTGGTGAACCAATTTCTCAAGCCATTCTTGATAATATTCCTCCTCAACGCGAAGATCTTATTTTTAAGCTCGCCGCTAATAAGCTTCGTCACGGTTTCTCCTTGCCCATTCCCGTTAAAATTAAATCTCTTTACGGCGATTTTACTATGCTTTGCTCTCCCACTCTTTCCATTAAAGATAATCGTACTATTTGTGTAGCTGACATTATAGCTGCCATTAATTATATCTTTAACCTTATGAGTGATTCTGGCTTCCCTGATGATATTGACCACCTCGGCAATCGGCGCGTTCGCTCCGTCGGGGAACTTCTTCAAAATCAATTCCGTATTGGTATGGCTCGCATGGAACGCGTCGTCCGTGAACGCATGACTACTCAAGATGCCGAAATTGTCACTCCTCAAAACCTTATTAATATCCGTCCCGTCGTAGCTGCCATTAAAGAATTCTTCGGCTCCTCCCAACTTTCCCAGTTTATGGATCAACATAATCCTCTCTCTGAATTAACTCATAAACGTAGACTTTCTGCCCTAGGTCCTGGCGGTTTATCTCGTGAACGTGCTGGCTTTGAAGTTCGCGACGTTCACAATTCTCACTACGGCAGAATGTGCCCCATTGAAACTCCTGAAGGTCCTAACATTGGTTTAATCGGATCTCTTTCTAATTATGCTCGCGTCAATCAATTCGGCTTCATCGAAACTCCTTATCGTAAAGTTGACCATACAAAAAATTGTGTTACCAATGACGTTCGTTATCTATCTGCCGACGAAGAAGAATCTCTTATCATAGCTCAGGCTAATGAACCTCTTGATTCTAACGATTGGTTCCTTAATGAATTCGTCATTGCCAGACGTAACGAAGAAACTACTAAAGTTCACCGTGATTCCGTCGACTTTATGGACGTTTCTCCTAAACAAGTCGTTTCTATCGCTACTGCTATGATTCCTTTCCTAGAAAACGACGACGCCAACCGTGCTTTAATGGGTGCCAATATGCAACGTCAAGCGGTTCCTCTTCTAAAAACTCAAGCTCCTCTCGTTGGTACGGGCATGGAATTTAAGGCCGCGTGCGACTCTGGCGTTATGATTCTCGCTCGTCGTCCTGGTACTGTTTCTTACGTCGACGCTAATACCATCAAAATTAAAGTCGACCCCGATCTCGTCAACTCCACTAAAGACACGTTTGATACTTATAACCTTCAAAAGTTCGTCCGCTCCAATCAAGGCACTTGCATTAATCAAATCCCAATAGTCGACGAAGGCGAACACGTTGATGCTCATCAACCTATCGCTGATGGTCCTGCTACCTCTGGCGGCGAACTCGCTCTCGGTTATAACATCATCGTCGCCTATATGCCTTGGGAAGGTTACAACTATGAAGATGCAATTCTTCTTTCCGAAAACTTAATCAAACAAGATATCTTCACTTCTATCCATATCGAAGAATATCAATGCGACGCCCGCGATACTAAACTCGGTCCAGAAGAAGTTACTCGCGATATCCCTAACGTTTCGGAAGATTCCCTCACTCACCTCGACTCAGAAGGTATTATCGCTATTGGTGCAGACGTGCGCACTGGCGATATTCTCGTTGGTAAGGTTACCCCTAAGGGCGAAACCGAACTCACTGCTGAAGAACGCCTCCTTCGTGCCATCTTCGGCGAAAAAGCTCGCGAAGTTCGCGATACTTCTTTGCGTGTCCCTCATGGCGAATCTGGCAAAATCGTCGCTGTCAATGTTTTCACCCGCGATAATAATGACGAAATGCCTCCTGGCGTTAATAAGCAAGTCCGCGTTTATATCGCTCAAAAACGTAAAATCTCCGTCGGCGATAAAATGAGTGGTCGCCACGGCAATAAAGGTGTCGTCTCTGATATTCGTCGCCAAGAGGATATGCCTTTCCTTCCAGACGGTACTCCTGTTGATATTGTTCTTAACCCTCTAGGCGTTCCCTCTCGTATGAATATCGGTCAAGTTCTCGAAACTCATCTCGGTATGGCTGTTCGCAATATTGGTCTCCGTATATTAAATCATGACCCTAACATTGCTAACGACCTGCGCGACTTCGGTTTCGATGTTGATTCCTTTGGATTGCCTGTTCCTTCCTCTGCCGGACTTTTTGTCGCTTCTCCCGTTTTTGACGGTGCCAGAGATGACGATATTTTCAATACCATTAAACTTGCTGGGCTTGATTCTGACGGTAAATCTATTCTTTTTGACGGTCGTACGGGTTTGCCTTTTGATAATCGCGTTACCGTTGGTTGCGTTTATATGCTTAAACTACATCATCTCGTTGATGATAAAATTCACGCCAGATCCACTGGTCCTTATAGCTTGGTCACTCAGCAACCCCTTGGCGGTAAAGCCCAATTCGGTGGTCAACGCTTTGGTGAGATGGAAGTCTGGGCTTTGGAAGCCTATGGCGCGAGTTTCACGCTCCAAGAAATTCTCACCGTCAAATCCGATGACGTCCTTGGCCGTGTCAAAGCTTACGAAGCCATCGTTAAAGGTCAAAATATCCCGGAACCAGGCGTCCCGGAATCTTTCAAAGTCCTTATCAAAGAACTTCAATCCATCGCTCTTGATATTCGCGTCCTCTCTTCTGATAATTCAGAAGTTACCATTCACGACGATGATGACGACGATTTCAAAAAACCTGCTGTCGATTTCGATTTAATTGAGGAGGGCTAATATGCTTGACGTCAATCTTTTTGATTCCATGCGCATCGGGCTCGCTTCCCCGGACACCATTCGTCAATGGTCTTTCGGCGAGGTTAAAAAGCCTGAAACTATTAACTATCGCACTCTCAAGCCTGAACGCGACGGCCTTTTCTGTGAGCGCATTTTCGGCCCCACTCGCGATTGGGAATGTCATTGCGGTAAATATAAACGCGTTCGCTATAAAGGCACCATCTGCGACCGCTGCGGCGTCGAAGTCACTCGCGCTAAGGTTCGCCGTGAACGCATGGGCCATATCGAACTCGCCGCTCCTGTTTCTCATATCTGGTATTTCAAAGGCATTCCCTCTCGCATGGGTCTCCTTCTTGATATGTCTCCTCGCTCTTTGGAACGCGTTCTCTATTTTGCCTCTTACATCGTCATTGACCCTGGCAACACTGACCTTAAACCTAAAGAACTTCTCACTGAAGGTCAATTCCGCTTTCTTTGCGATTCCTTCGGACGCAACTCCTTTAAAGTCGGCATTGGCGCGGAGGCTATTCAACTTCTTCTTCAGCAAATCGACCTCGACTCTTTACGCGAACAACTTCGTTCCGAACTCTATTCTTCTAACGGCCAAAAGAAAATCCGCGCTATTCGTCGCCTCGAAGTCGTTGAGGCTTTCCGTAAATCCGGCAATAAACCAGAGTGGATGATTCTTAACGTCATTCCCGTTATTCCTCCTGAATTGCGCCCTATGGTTCAACTCGACGGCGGCAGATTCGCTACTTCTGATTTAAATGACCTCTATCGCCGCGTCATCAATCGTAATAATCGCCTTTACAGGTTGCTTAAATTGCGCGCTCCTGATATTATCGTTCGCAACGAAAAACGCATGCTCCAAGAGGCTGTCGACTCCCTTATCGACAACGGCCGCAGAGGTCGCCCTGTCACTGGCCCTGGCAATCGCCCTCTTAAATCCCTTTCCGATATGCTTAAAGGTAAACAAGGCCGCTTCAGACAAAATCTTCTCGGTAAACGCGTTGATTACTCCGGTCGCTCCGTTATCGTCGTCGGGCCAGAACTCAAACTTCACCAATGCGGCCTTCCTAAAGAAATGGCTCTCGAACTCTTCAAACCCTTTGTTATGAAAAAACTTTCCTCTCAGGCTGGCTTAACCATTAAAGCCGCAAAGAAGAAAGTCGAACGCGCCACTCCTGATGTCTGGGAAGTTTTAGAAGACGTTATCAAAGAACATCCCGTTTTGCTCAATCGCGCTCCTACCTTGCATCGTTTGGGTATCCAAGCCTTTGAACCAGTACTCACCGAAGGCCGCGCCCTCAAATTGCACCCTCTCGCTTGCACTGCTTATAATGCCGATTTCGACGGCGACCAAATGGCCATTCATCTCCCTCTCAGCGCAGAAGCTCAAGCCGAAGCTCGTGTGCTCATGCTAGCCGCCAATCATATTCTCGCCCCTAAAGACGGTAAGCCTATCATCGTCCCCACACAAGATATGGTCCTGGGTACTTACTACCTTACTAAAATCCGCAATAACGCTCAAGGCTCCGGCCGCACTTTTTCCTCTTTAGCTGAAGCTCTTCTCGCTCATCACCAAAATCTTCTCCATCTCCAGGCTTCTATCTTCGTCAGAATCAATAAAGCCCATTTCCCTTCACATCTCCACGACCTAGTCCAAGATTCCACTATTGTCCAATCTTCCCTCGGCCGCCTCATCTTTAATGAAAAACTACCCCCTGATTTGCGCTTCTTTAAACTAATCGACGGGATGTGGCACCTGGGCGAAGTTATGAACAAAAAGGCCCTAGGGCAATTGGTCGCAAATTGTTACGAAAAATTTGGTTCTACGCAGACAGCAGAAGTAATCGACGCGGTAAAGAGTCTGGGCTATCACTATGCATGTATAGCAGGAATGACGGTAGCAATCTCAGATTGTATAGTGCCGCCAAAGAAAAAAGAAATAATAGGGAAGACGACAAGCAAAGTAGAAAAAGTAGAGGCATATTACCAAAGAGGAATCTTAACGGAAAAGGAACGGTATAAAAGAGTCGTAGAGTTATGGAACGAAGCGACAGAAGAAGTAGCGCAAGCAATGATGTTAAATATGGACGAGTTCAATCCGATATACATGATGAGCGACAGTGGAGCTCGCGGCAATAAACAGCAGATGCGACAACTGGCGGGAATGCGCGGATTAATGGCGGATCCTTCTGGCAAGATAATCGACCTACCGATAACGGCAAATTTCAGAGAAGGGCTAAGTGTGTCAGATTATTTTATAAGTAGTCATGGGGCGCGCAAAGGTTTAGCGGATACGGCACTTAGGACAGCGGATAGTGGGTATTTAACGCGGCGGCTAGTGGACGTAGCGCAAGATGTAATCGTGCGCGAGGCAGATTGCGATATAGAAGAAGTAAATTTGGTAGTATTGCGCGCGCAGAGCGAAGCAGACCCCCTAGACGCGTTAGAAATCTTACACGACACGCTCTTTGGGCGCACGTTGGCCGAGGCGGTTCGGAATAACCAGACGGGCGAAATAATATTAGACAAAGAAACAAAAATAGAAGAGAAAGAAATGGAAAAGCTAGCAGAGAACATAAAAAAGATAGAGCGGCGTCTCAGGTTAAGAGGCCCCCTAGATACGCTTATAATAGGTGGCGGAGCTAATCCTATAGAATACGTAGGAAAAGAGCTAGCGCGGCCAATAGCGGGTCTAGAAGCGGGTCAGAGGCTTACTGAAGAGACGTGGCAAAAAATAATGCAATCCGAAGAAGAGCGCCTGTATATTCGGCAGAACAAGGTGCGCGGCATCTGGGTAGAGGCAATCCGCGAAGGCAAAGGGGTAATAGAATCTTTAGCCGAGCGGATAGTCGGACGCACGTTAGCCGAAGATGTCTATGATTCTGAGGGAAAATTAATCGCGCCTTTAAATAGTGCAATAGATAAGAGCACGGCGGAGCGAATAAGTGAAGAGAGAAGTCGAGTAAAAATCCGTTCAGTGTTGACGTGTAAAGCGCGAGCCGGGGTGTGTCAAAAATGCTATGGCAGCGATTTAGCGAATGCGACGGAAGTCGAAATCGGCGAAGCGGTCGGGATAATCGCGGCGCAGAGTATCGGGGAACCCGGAACGCAGTTGACAATGAGAACGTTCCATACAGGCGGGGTAGCAGGGGGCGATATCACGCAGGGCTTACCGCGAGTAGAGGAATTATTTGAGGCTCGGAAGCCGAAAATGAGTGCGCTAATCAGCGAGATAAGAGGAAGAGTCACGCTCGGCAAAGCGGAAAAGAATGAATTAAGGCAAGTGAAAGTAAAGAATGAAAAACAAGAGCGCGAGTATGTGATCCCGTATGGAGTAGAGTTGCGAGTAAAAGAAGGTCAAGAAATAGAAGCCGGCGAGAAGCTGACAGAAGGTTCAAAAAATCCGCACGACATCTTGAGGATCTGTGGTTTAAAAGAAACGCACCGCTATTTAGTCAAAGAAGTTCAGAAGGTTTATAAGTCGCAGGGCGTCGAGATCAACGACAAGCATATTGAAGTTATGGTCAGGCAGATGCTTCACAAAGTAAAGATTGAAGATAGCGGCTCGACGGAATTTTTGCCGGGCGAGTTCGTCGATATAAATGTTTTCGAGTCGGCGAATACCAAAGCTATTGAAGAAGACAGAGCCCCCGCAGTCGCCAAACCGATTCTCCTTGGCATAACAAAAGCTTCGTTGGCAACGGATTCTTTTCTTAGTGCGGCGAGTTTCCAAGAGACGACCAGAGTCCTGACGGATGCGGCGATTAAAGGCAAAATAGACCCGCTCATCGGTCTAAAAGAAAACGTAATCATCGGCAAGCTTATTCCCGCTGGCACAGGTATGGCGCGTTATCGTGAACTTACTGTTGTCGATAAAGAGGCACAAGCTCAATAAATCATAAGCAAGCAAAGAAAAAGCCCCACTCACAACGAGCGGGGTTTTTTGGTGCTTGAAACTTTAGTCGGCGAACTTTTTAAAGACGAGGCAAGCGTTGTGTCCGCCGAAACCGAACGAATTAGATATAGCCGCATTGACTGTGCGGGCTTGCGCGACGTTCGTGACGTAGTTTAAATCCAAGCCGTCGTCAGGCGTCTCGTAATTAATCGTCGGGTGAACAATATCATTTTCCACGGATAAAATAGCCGCGACTGCTTCAACGCCGCCCGCCGCGCCGAGCATGTGACCAGTCATTGACTTTGTTGAGGAGATTGCTAACTTGTAAGCGTATTCGCCGAAGAGATTTTTAATCGCCTCAGTCTCGCCGCGGTCGTTGAATTGCGTTGAGGTGCCGTGCGCGTTTACGTAGTCGATTTCCTCCGGCTTAAGTCCGGCGTCGTCTAAGGCAAGGGACATGCACTTAGCTTGAGTGATTCCGCCGGGCGCGGGCGTGGTGATGTGATAAGCGTCGTCATTGCGTCCGTAGCCGACGATTTCCGCGTAAATGTGTGCGTCGCGTGCTTTGGCGTGCTCCAAATTTTCCAAAACGATAATCCCTGCGCCCTCGCCCATGACAAATCCGCTACGATTTTTATCGAACGGTCTAGACGCGTGTGCTGGGTCGCCGTTGTGGTCGGAGCAAAGAGCTTTCATTTGAGCAAAGCCCGCCACGCCCGCAGGAGAAATCGCCGCCTCTGCACCGCCCGCAAACATAACGTCAGCTTCGCCGCGTTGAATCGTCCTGAAGGCGTCGCCAATCGAATTGGCACCCGACGCGCAAGCCGTAACGATACATTCGCAAGGACCTTGAAGCTTAAACGCAATGGCAATGTTGCCCGCCGCCATGTTAGCAATCATCATCGGGATAAAGAACGGGCTGATTCTCGACGGACCTTTGCTGAAAAGTTTCTCGTATTGATTATGCAAAGTATCCATGCCGCCGATACCCGCGCCGACGTAAACGCCTGTCCGCTCGCTGTCAATGTCTTTAAGTCCAGCGTCGTCTATGGCAAGACGCGCCGCCGCCATTGCAAACTGCGTGTATTTGTCCATGCGCTTAATTTCTTTCTTGTCGATGAACTGCACGGGGTCGAAGTCTTGAACCTCGCCAGCGATTTGGCAAGTGTAATCCGTCGGGTCAAAGTGAGTTATACGCTTAATGCCGTTTGTGCCCGTCAGACACGCCGCCCAGAATTTTTCTTTGCCAATGCCAATCGGCGTGACGACTCCCAGCCCTGTAACTACGACTCTATTTTCTTGAATCAAATTAATCAGCCTCCTTTGTCTGCGATTATACCGCCGCCGCCCGCGCTAGTCAAAGGTCGTAGATGTCTTGATACTTTTTAATCAGAGCATCTAGTTTCTTGCCCGTCTCCTTGTGAAACTTCTTGCCTATCTCCGCTTTGAATTCCCAATTGTTTAGCTCGTCGAAGCTGTGCTCAAGCATATGCAGTAAAAGTTCGTCGACAAAGCAAGCTAGGTTGTCATGAACGATGCTAAGGTAAATTTCTTTCTCATCAATATTTCGGGTGCGAACGGTCTGCATATCCTCTATAGTGTCCAGAAAGATTTTCTCCGCGTGCATCATATCGCTAATCGAAATCAAATTCCGCCATATTTCCATATTCGCAACCCAATTATCGTAGTTCTCGTCGCCGTGAATGAACATTTCGTCGAGTTTGATTGCCTTCTTTATCAAGCCGTCGATGACTTTGTAGCGGTCTTGCACAGTGTCTAGCTTCATTTCTATCACCTCGCAAAAAATTTTAGCACGCCGCGCAAATTCAAGCAACTTGTAATAATGCGGCAAACTTTGTATAATGACGGAAAAATTTTCGCGGAGGACTAAACCCATGCGACGATATACAATTTTCATCTTAACGGCGATTATGCTAGTCTTGGCGGTGGTGGCGGGAATGGCGTTGCCCGTCGACGCGGACAAAAAAACCTTGGGCGTGCCAATGCAAGAGCTTACAGCTTACACAACGCTACCGGCTGAGACAGCGGCCGTTTTATCTGAAGTCTACGAACGCGAGAACAAAATCCGCGTAAACTTCGTGCCGATGACTCCAAACGAAATTCTCCAGGAAATTAAGAACGACGCAGTAAGCGACCCAACTGTTGTTCGCACAGTCGATATTGTCGTTGCGGATAGCAAGATCCTGCGCGAGGCGGCTGATTTGAATTTGCTAACGCCTTACACCTCCGAGGCAAGCGACGCCGTTAAAGGGCTTTTCAAGGACGAGTTCGACCGATGGACGGGCATTTGGTACGACCCGATAATTTTTTGTGCGAACCGTGATTATCTGCGAACGACCGTCGATTTGCCTGACACGTGGGAAAAACTTTCTAGGGCAGGGAAAATCCGCGTGGGCATAACGGACTTCCTTGCGGCGGACGCGTCTGCTAATCTGATGTTCCAGATGATTGGCAACCTCGGCGACGCGAAGACTTACGAAATATTGAGCGGCTTGCACCCGAAGGTTATTCAGTACGCGAAGTTTTTATCTAATCCCGTTCGTCAAGCTGGCATGGGCGAAGTAGATTTATCAGTTGCCGTGGAGAGTGAGACGCTCCGTTATTTGCAGAACGGCTACCCGCTGAAGATAATTTATCCCGCTGACGGCACGAGCTATCTTTTAACGGGCTTTGCAATCACGACGATTGACACTACAAGACATGCCGCCGCCGCTAAGTTCGCTGATTGGCTCCTAAGTGACGAAGCGCAACTTTATCTGCAGACGAATGGTTTCTACTTTATCCCGACGAATCCGCAGACGCTAGCTTATAAGTCGTTCGCGGGGAAAAATCTTCTGCTCTTCGACAATCGGCAAAACTTTTCCGAACAACAGCAGCGGGAGTTCTTAGACCGTTGGATTAAAGACGTTCGCTTAAAATGAGGAGGATACAATTTTGAAAGCAGGCTTTGTAAGTTTGGGCTGTGCAAAAAATTTGGTTGATACTGAAGTCATGCTCGGCATCATGCAGGAACGCGGCATTGAGTTGACGGCGAATCCTGCCGATGCCGATATTTTAATCGTCAACACTTGCGCCTTTATCCTCTCGGCGAAGGAAGAATCTATCACGACGATTTTGCACCTAGCCGACTTTAAAAAAGGTCGCTGTCGTGCGCTGATTGTGGCGGGTTGTTTGGGTCAGCTTTACAAACGCGAACTCCTAAACGAAATGCCCGAAGTCGACGCGGTGATTGGAACTGGTGCTTGGAATAGAATCATGGAGGCGATTGCTGAAACTCTATCTGGGCGGCGCGTGATTCTTCTTGGCGAACGCGAGATTATCTACGACGCAAAGACACCGCGCCTACGCACAACGCCACCTTATACCGCGTACGTTAAAATCGCGGAGGGCTGCAACAATCGCTGTTCGTTCTGTTCGATACCGCTGATACGTGGGCGGCAAATATCCCGTCCGATTGAAGACATAAAGCTTGAGATTGAGCGGCTAGCCCGTCAGGGCGTCAAGGAGATAAACCTAATCGCGCAAGATACGACAGCTTATGGGACAGACCTTTACGGCAAACCGCAACTCGTCGAACTCCTGCGCGAGCTTGTCAAAGTCGATGTCCCGTGGATAAGAATCCTCTACGCCTATCCGCGCCGCTTCTCCGACGAGCTGATTGATTTAATCGCCGCCGAGCCGAAAATTTGCAATTACGTCGACTTGCCCCTACAGCACGCGAGCAACAAAATCCTAAGGCGCATGAACCGCCCCGACACCCGCGAATCAATCGAGGCTTTGCTAAAGAAAATCCGTGCGAAGATTCCAGGCGTCGTGATTCGCTCAACATTTATAGTCGGCTTCCCCGGCGAGACCGAAGACGACTTCCACGAGCTTAAAGACTTCTTGCGGGAGCAACGGCTAGACAAGGTCGGGATATTCACGTATTCGCGGGAGGAGGGCACAGCGGCTTACGACTTCCCAGAGCAAATATCCGAAGAGGTTATGCAGGAACGCTATCACGATTTGATGAGCATGCAGTCTTTGATTTCGCAGGAGCTTAACGAGGCTTTGGAAGGTCAGGAGCTTGACGTTTTGATTGAGGGGCGCGACGAGGAAGTTAATCAAGTTGTGGCGGGTCGTTCGTATCGTGACGCGCCGGAGGTCGACGGGCTTGTTTATATCGAGAACGACGGACGCAGTCAGGAAGGCGATATTGTCCGCGTGAAAGTTTTGGCGGGGTTCGTCTACGATATAGCCGCTGAAAGGATTGGTTGACGTGGAAAATTTTACAATAGCCTGCGCGGAGTCTTGCACGGGCGGATTGGTGATGAGTCGGCTAACGGACTTTGCGGGGGCGTCGGCTTACGTCAAAGGCGGCGTCGTCGCTTACAATAACGACATAAAAAATAAAATCTTGCACGTCAAAGCCGAGACGTTAGAACAATTCGGCGCAGTGAGTTCGCAGACGGCATTGGAGATGGCGACCAACGTCCGCGAAATTTTTTCTGCGACAATCGGCTTGAGTACAACGGGCGTTGCAGGTCCAGATAAGAGCGAAGGCAAGGTAGTCGGCACGGTTCATATTGCTATCGTCGGTGAGGATTTCTCCGAAGTCAAAGAATATCGCTTCAGCGGCTTTCGCACTGATATAAAAGCTCAAGCGGCGGATGCGGCATTTGAACTCTTGATGAAGCACACGACATGAAAGTTTATAATATCTTTTGTATTAAGCTCGAACGAATTTGTTTGGGCTTTTTTTGTTGATGTTTACCTGCTAGGTAGAGAAATTTGCTTTTCAGTTAATCGACAATGAAAAAATTTTTGGTAGAATATTTATCAAACAAAGGTCGGGAGGAAAGTACATGAAAGAAGATTTTCAAGCTGAAATGCGCTGTATCGGAATGCGTATTGCGGGTTTTCGCAAGCTGAGAAATATGACCCAAGCAGAACTTGCCGACAAGCTGAACATAAACAAAAATTATCTGTCGCAAGTCGAGAACGCCTCCGCAAACAAAATTATTTCCTTGCCAATGCTGATAAGAATTTCCAGAGCATTGGACGTGGAATTGGCATTACTCACCGACGTTGACGGCATACATGATTCGGACTTGAAAAATTTTTGGAGAGACATGAAAGAATCCTTCGAGGAGATTAAAAAGCTCAACGAAGATATGGATAAAATGCTTGAGCAATTCGAGAAGGCAGACAAAATATTTTCCAGCAAGAAGGAGGGATGAATATGGCTTCAAAAAGCGTGAATTGTCCGCACTGCGGGCGCAAGCTCGGTTCATACCCAATCGACACGCCAAGACCCCAACGCACCGGCGGCACTTGTCCCAGTTGCGGCAAACGTTACAGCGTCGAATACGGGCAAGGTAAGATTAAAGTCAGCAAAGGTTAAGGAGGAATTGTTTATGGGATTTTTCAGCGACTTGTATAACAAAGGAACGGAATGGGCAGAAGAAATTCAAGAATACTATCGCGAAGGAATGAGCATGAGCCGCGAAGATTTGCGCGAAGAACTCAGACGTTGGCGCAGAAATCCTAGCAGTGCACGTTATCAAGGCTACATGAAGGCGGCAAAGGAACGCGGGCTTGCTTAATTGGAAAGGGTTAGTTGTTTAAGACTGCGGAGCAAACGTTTCGCGGTCTTTTTTGTTGTCGTTTTACAATCGCACGGCTCTTTGATATAATCACGGCAAAAATAAAATGATAAAGGAGCGCAACCATGACGAAGCAAGAAGCATTAGCGGCAGCATTGAAAAAAATCGAAAAGGACTTCGGCAAAGGGGCAATCATGCGGCTCGGCGACGATACGACGCGTAAAGATATTAAAGCGTTGTCGACGGGGATTTTGCCGCTGGATATTGCGTTGGGTGTCGGCGGACTGCCACGCGGCAGGATAACCGAGATTTACGGTCCCGAAGCTGGCGGCAAGACGACAGTTACCTTGCACATGATAGCCGCGGTTCAACGTCAAGGCGGCACGGCGGCTTTCATAGACGCAGAACACGCCCTAGACCCCACGTATGCAAAGCGGCTCGGCGTCGACGTGGATAATCTTCTGCTTTCCCAACCCGACACCGGCGAACAGGGGCTTGATATTGTAGAAGCGTTGGTTCGCTCTGGTGCCGTTGATATTATCGTCGTTGATTCGGTTGCCGCGCTCGTTCCGAAAAGTGAGATTGATGGCGAAATGGGCGACGCTCAAGTCGGATTGCACGCACGAATGATGAGCAAGGCAATGCGTAAAATGGCGGGCGTCATCAGCAAGACGGATACAATCGTTGTTTTTATAAATCAGGTTCGCGAGAAGGTCGGAGTTATGTTTGGCAATCCAGAGGTCACGACGGGCGGACGCGCCTTGAAGTTCTATTCGACGATTCGGCTTGAGGTCAGGAAGGGCGAACCGATTAAGCAAGGTTCGGAGCAGGTCGGCAATCGCGTCAAGATTAAAGTTTCAAAGAACAAAGTTGCGCCTCCCTTCCGCGCCGCCGAGTTCGATTTGATTTTCGGCGAAGGCTATTCGCAACTCAGTAGCGTTATCGATATGGGCGTTGCGTTCGACATACTAAGCAAGGCGGGCGCGTACATCTACTACAACGGCACGAAGCTCGGCAACGGCAAGGAGAACGCTAAGAAGTATTTGACTGAACACCCCGACTTAGCGAAGGAGATTGAAGATAAGATTCAAGAGGCGGCGTTGAAGTCGATAAAGCCGATTGCGTCCACGGAGGCTGATACGGAAGAGGAATTCGCCGACGCGGAGACATTTAACGAAGATGACTAAGCAAAACAAAACCGCCCTGCAGAAGGCAACGGACTTGCTAGCACGACAAGACCAAAGCTCGACAGTCCTAAGGCGGAAGTTGCTGATTAGGAAGTATGACGCCTCCGAGGTCGACGAGGCGATTGACAAGCTCAAGAAGGCAAATTACCTGGACGATGAGGAAACGTGCCGGCGGCAGTTTGAAAATCTCTACGAGGAAGGCAAGCTAAGTTCGCGGCAGATTGTCTACAAGCTCATGCAACGCGGCTTTGACAAAAATTTTATCGAAGGGCTTATCCCCGACGACGCCGACGAACACGAACGATTTACGGCAATTCGTCTTTTGGAAAAGAAATTCAAACGCACGGACGATAATATTTTCAAGGCTAAGGCGTGGCAATTCTTAGTGGCTCGCGGCTTTGGCGAAGAGGTTATCTCGTCGGCGGTCGAAGACTTTTTGCAGGGGGAATGACGTTCAGAGCGGTTTCATTTAAAGTATTGACACGAAAGGGATATTGGTTATAAAATCACGGCGGCTTAGGGCAAAAGTCCTAGCCGATTGACTTTGAAGGCGGCAACTTGATCACTTGCCCGCCCAGAGAACTCAAGCGATTGGGTTCGGCTTTCCATGTTACCCTTGCCCGCGAATGTTCGGAGCAGGTTTATATATTTCGACGCTTGGGAGCTTGAAAGGCTCGCAGAAGGGCGGCGGCTCACCTAAAGCTTGATCAGCTGATGTCGTTACCTTTTGTGCGAATCGTCAAAGCAACGTCGTAAACTCTAAGGGACGAGAAGCCCGCTTAGATTCTTCCCCAAGTCTCTGGTGGTTAGCTCGTTCTACGGCAGGCGACGCGTCTCGAAGATGAACCCGCGAGTCCGTCGCAGAAATCCTACACAGCTCAGCTTGAGACTTTCCCCAAGTCTTAAGAAACGTCCGAAGACAAAAAAACGTAGCTCGAAGATGAACCCGCGAGCCACGTCAAAACAAAGCCTACACACTCTGGAGCCACGGCAAAAGTCGCGGCTCTATTTTCATGCGTCAACGCTCAAATTTCTATCTGCAAAGAGATTCATAGTTGCGATAACCTCCGTGCGTTCGTCCAGATTGATTTCTGCCGTCAAGAGTTCTTCGCCGCGTCCACTCTCGGCAATGACTTCGCCACGAGGATTGACGACCTCCGACTTGCCAGACGAGTTCGCGAAGACCACGAACGCTTGATTCTCAATCGCCCGCGACTTAGTCAAAATCTGTCGCGGCGTCAAACGTTTCAAGCTCCAAGCGGCTGGGATAAAGATAACCTCCGCCCCCGCCAGCGCAATCTTCCTGATGAATTCGGGAAAACGCAGGTCATAACAAATCGCCACGCCGCAACGCACGCCGTCTAACGTCACGATAGAAACCTTATCGCCCGCATTGAAAACTTTATCTTCGCCCGCAAAGCTGAACAGATGCGTTTTGTCGTAAGCCGCGACGACTTCTCCGCGACGATTGACGACGTGGCAACGATTAAAAATCTTCCCGCCGCTTTGAACGATGACTGAGCCGCCGATTATATTCATGTTGAACTTTTTAGCCGCCGCGCAGAGAAATTCTTTAGTCTTAACGCCGTCAATGTCCGCGAAAGTCTCAACTGGCGTGGGATAATATCCCGTCGACCAAAGCTCCGGCAAAATTATCACGTCCGAACCCTGCGCCGCCTCGATTAGCCTTGCCGCCGTAGAAAAATTTTCGTCGACCTTGCCAAGCTCCGATTTGAATTGCGCGATTGAAATTCTCATAACTCGAACTGCGCGGCGACGTAGCCAGAAAGATACTTCGCGCCCTGCGGAGCAATGTGGTCAATATGGTAAGGGTGCGTCATGTAGACATCGAAATCAGTTTTGGTTGCAAAGTCAACGGTCATGACTACGGAATTTTCACTGCCAACCCAACCCGTACTGAAGTCCGCGTGCAACTCGACAATGCCCGGAATGTTCTTTTGCATTGCCCGCAAGTCAACGAGCACACGCCTTTTAATTTCGTCGCTTATGTCAGCCTTAAACGTCCCGATAAAAATATGTCTTAACATAAAATCTCCTCCCGATTATAAATGCGCCTTCATGTTTAGAATTCTGCGAACTGATTCGTTAATGCGTGCCTCGGAAATTTTTCCGCTGTGAACCGCCGCAAGTATGCTGTGATAAACAATCTGCTGGCTCTCGTAATTGTGGCAGACAAGCGCAATATCGCCGCCCGCAAGAATCATCTGCACGCCCAAATTTGAAAGATCGGTATTGTTCTTAATCGCGCCCATCTCCAAATCATCGGTTATGACGACGCCGCTAAAGCCCAGTTCATTGCGCAAAAGCCCAGTCATGACAGCAGGAGACAGGCTCGCCGAGTTCACGGGGTCAAGTGCGTCGTAGCGAAGGTGTCCAACCATTATCATGAACTTTGAATTATCATGTTCGCGAATAACTTTTTTGAACGGCGGCAAGTCTTCAGCGTCCAGAACGGCTTTGCTGTCCTCGACGCTTGAAACTTCTTTGTGCGGGTCAATTTTGCTTTTGCCGATGCCGGGGAAATGTTTCAGCGTGTAGAGAAAATTTTCAACCTCGTAACCATTGGCGGCGGCGTCGACGAATTGAGCTACAAGTTGCGGGTCGCCACCAAAGGAACGAGTATCACGGCTACCCACGTCCGCTACGGGTGCAAAGTTTATGTTCATGCCGATACTTTTTAGAATCGTCGCGTTGTGCTTAGCCCAATAAGTTGCGTTCGCTTGGTCACCACTTTGACCGATACTTTCCTGCGACGGGGCGACCTCTAAGAAATCTCTACCACGAGCGACGCGCCCGCCTTCCTCGTCGATTGCAAAGAACAGCGGAACTTTCTGATTAGCCGCCGCCTCAATGTCATTAGCGAACTTTTTAGCTTGCGCGACGCTCTCAAGGTTCCTGTCAAAAAAAATAACGCCGCCGAAGTGGAAATTATTCAGCGAATAGATTATGTCCTCGTTAAGTTCCGTGCCGTAGACGCCGACCATCACCATCTGCCCAACTTTTTCCTCAAGCGTCATCGAGTTCAATTTCTCTTCGATTGGGTTTGGCGGCGGCAATACGTCAGCTTGAACTTCCTTAACCTCGCCGCAACCCGTCATCAAAATCATCAGCGCGCACATCATCATAAAAAACTTTTTCATGTCATTTCCTCTCCAAATTCACAACACCAGGATTTTTTATCTGCCAAGTGCCGTCCACATTCAAATCGACAATCGCTGGCAACTTAACGAAATATTTCCGATAAACGCCGTCTTGATAGTTCAAAGCAAAAATTTTCTTCATGCCACCGTGCTCGTGCAATTCCTCGTCGCAAGGATTCATAGGATTGGGAACGACCGCATATTCATCAAGCCCGCACTTGAACGCCCAATACCCGCTGTCCTTAACGTCGATTGCCGTTCTAAAAGTCATCGCCCCGCCATAAGTCAAAATCCTCAGCTTATGTTCCCGAATAAATTTTTCACAGCGCATGAGTTGCCCCGGATTTTTCATGACCTCCGCCAGCTTGTTGTAATCGTCGACGAAGTTAAGCCACGGGTCTTGCGGTGCCAGCGGCGTTATAGTTGAGGGTAGCGGCTCCGATAAATCCAATCCGAACGGCTCGGCTTGTGGGACTTCCGAAATAACTTTTGGCTCCCGTATCTGATTGACCTTCTCTTGCAACGTGGTTAAAGTTTTTTTCATGCGTTTAAGCTCTGATTGAATTCGTTCAAGCTCGGCGGTCTTATTGCTGTTGCTCGACCAAAGATAAGCCACCGCGAACAGCAACACGACGCTTAAACCCAATGCCAAAAAGTTTAGTGCTCCCGAAAAACTCGATACCATTGTTTCTTCCATGCCCGTGACCTCCCCTTTAAATTCCAAAAAGCCTGCGCCGTTCAAGACGCAGGCTTTCAATTAATTTCGAGATTGGCAGGGGTAGCTGGACTCGAACCAACGTATGCCAGATTCAGAGTCTGGTGCCTTACCAACTTGGCGATACCCCTTTGAGTAAAACCGTTGTCATTTATACCACACGGCGTTTGCTTTGTCAACTGGATTATTTCTTGTCCTTATCCTTGTTCTTGTCTTTTTTATCCTTCTTATCTTTTTTGTCTTTGTCTTTCTTTGACTTCTTATCTTTATCCTTCTTGGACTTCTTGTCTTTAATGTTGTCCTTGAAGCTGGCGACACTGCCGCGATAGGTATCAACGAACATCTTATCATCTAAGTTCGCGCTTATGAGCTGAATGCTTATGCAACGACCCTCAGGCGTGCGGAAGAAAGTATAGAGATACTGTTTATCCGCGACGAATTCGCCTTCGACCTCGCCCGTCTCCGGATTGAGGACATCAATCTTTTCTGCCGTGATGGCGGCGACGCCTTTATTCTTCTTAGTAATGTTCACCAATCTTGCGTCACCGAAGCCGCCATTCTTTTTTAGCCCGTCCAGATACTCGCCGATAGCCATCACGGAGCCTTTGTTGAAGTCGGGAACCTCTTTGGTATCGAAAGCGTCGACCTGGATAATGTAACCGTAAAGAACGTCGATACCTTCGCTTGCGAAAACCAACATCTCGCCGTGTTTGTCGGTCTCTTGCCAAGGATTTTCTACGACTGCAATGGGTTTAAACGGGCAAGTGATTGTGTATTTGAAATCCTCGCTCGTGTAAACGTAAGGACCTTCGGGAGTTTCGGCTTCGGACTCTTTAGCCTCCTCGGCAAAAGCTGTAGCCGTTAGAATCATCATCAACAATGCCGTTAGGAAAAAAATTTTACGCAACGCCGCTCACCTCATTTAGAATTTTTTCGGGCGTATTCTATCTTATCTGAAAAAAATATGCAAGGTTTTAATGTAATTATAAGCGGGCAAAAAAATAACCCGCCGCAGGATTGCTGACGGATTACTTTTTGTTCGATTGTTAGCTGACAGGCTCGACGAAGAATTTTTCGGCAAGCTTATCGCTTATCGTGAATTCACCGAGATTGTTTACGAATCGTGAGGACGCACCATGAAAATCGCTTCCGCCCGTTATCAGCAGATTGTATTTTTTAGCAAGGAAGAAATAATGTTGCGTGTCTTCGGGCTTGTGGCAGGGGTAGTAAACTTCCAGCCCATCCAATTTTTTGCAAAGCTCCTCGACCAGTTCATCATCGCCGATAAGTTTTGGGTGAGCTAACATCGCTAAGCCGCCCGCTTGATGAATAACGTCAACTATCTCGTCGACTTCGGGCTGATAGCGCGGCACATAAGCGGGGCAACCCTTGCCGAGCATCTTTTCAAAGACCTCGCGGACAGTTTTGAACGCACCGACTTTAACCAAGGTTCTGGCAATGTGCGCCCGTCCGATTGAACGACTAGTGCCCGCGATTTTCAAAACGTCTGCCTCACGAATATTGTACTTTTTGCCTTGGAGTGTAAAGATAATTTCGCTAAATCTCTCCCAACGCGCCTCAATAATCTTATCAATCATTTCTAAAAGAGCTTCATTGTAAATATCAATGTTGTAACCGACAATATGAATATCTTTTTCTGGATGATTCGCACTGAGCTCAACTCCGGGAATTATGTTTACGCCCCTTCCTGGATAAAGCCCGTTTTCATAAAGTTGGCGAACACCATCAACAGTGTCATGATCGGTAATACCCAGATAATGGAGACCGATTTTCTTCGCCGCCGCCACGAGCTCTTCGGGTGAATATGACCCGTCCGAAAAATTCGTGTGGGTATGCAAATCGCCGGCCATTTAACTTTACCTCCGTAACTTTTGACAATGTTCACCTTCACGGCTTCATAAAACGTTGAGTGCCTTTGGCGGAGTGAGGAATTAACGCGGTTCGACTATGAGTTTAATAGCAGTGCGTTCACTCCCGTCAATTTCAATGTCCGTAAAAGCAGGAATGCAGATGAGGTCTACGCCGTGCGGTGCCACGAAGCCGCGTGCAATGGCAACTGCTTTAACCGCTTGGTTCAGCGCTCCGGCACCTATCGCCTGCATCTCGGCACTTCCGGTTTCGCGGATAACTCCCGCGAGTGCGCCGGCGACGGAATTGGGGTTAGATTTGGCTGATACCTTTAGGATTTCCATGATTGCTCCTCCTCCCTTGTGCATTTTGGTGTTGTAGTGGTTTTCTACCTGCTGCGGCTCCTTCTGCGTCTAAATTGTCTACCCTATTAATTCTGCATATTTAAATTAAATCCTTCACATTGCCCCGCTGATTATCATATATTTTATTACAACGTTCAATGCTTTTGATTTATGATATCTGCTAATTAGTGATTAGCGGTTAGTGTAAAAAACTAAATCCTAAATCCTAACCCCTAATTTGTATGCGTTCAATTTTGGTTGCTTTATTTTTTTTGTCGTCAATGTCAATCAACACGGCACAATAAATGGCTGCTCCTTCAGCAACTTCAAATCGGCTCGGTCGTCCCGTCAAAAATCTTTTTATCACGGGTTCAATCGTCATGCCTAAGATTGAATTATCCGCGCCGACCATGCCCAAGTCAGTGATATATGCCGTGCCCTTCGGCAAAATTTTTTCGTCCGCCGTCTGAATATGCGTATGAGTTCCGACAACTGCCGTAACTCGTCCGTCTAAATAATTTGCAAAGGCAAGTTTTTCGCTCGTTGCTTCGGCGTGAAAGTCAACCAAAATTATATCGCAATCCTTTTTGATAAACTTTAAAATCTTTTCGGTGAGGCGGAACGGGTCGTCCATTGGCGGTTGCATAAAAATTCTTCCTGCCATATTAATCACGCCGATTTTTTTCTTGCCGACGGGATAAATGCAAAAACCTTTGCCAGGCGTATCTTCAGGATAATTTGCGGGGCGGAGCAGGAAAGGTTCGGTGTCGATAATTTCCATGACTTTTGTATTATCCCAAATGTGATTGCCTGTCGTGACAATGTCCGCGCCACCTTTAATCAGCTCGTCAAAGATATTCGGCGTCAAGCCTTTGCCATGAGCTGCATTTTCCCCGTTGACAACTACCAAATCTATTTTGCGTGAGTGTTTGAGTTCGGCGGTCTGCTCCATAAAAAAATATCTGCCGGGTTTACCGACAACATCACCGACCATCAAAATTTTCAAAAAGACCGCTCCTCCTTTCAGCGAGCGTAAACGACAACTCGTTCATGCTCTCGCACGCCGACTAATCGTCCTTCCACGCGCAGTTGTCGCATATTATTCAAACATTGCTCCAAATAATTTTCCTGAGCTATCAAATATTCTTCGTCGGGGAAATAATTTTCGTCATATTCTTCAATCAAACGGTCGCCGAAATAATTTGCTGCCAACTCCGTCAAAAGTGACAGCTCCCGACAAGTCAGCGTTGCAACGTCCCGCCGAACATTTAAAAAGCATGTGCCGTAAACTCCCTCGACGTTGAGTTCTATTTTCGCGCCGCCGAGTCCCTCCAGATGATGAAAAGTTTCTAACGACTCTGCAACATATGCTAAAAACTCTTCAAAGTCGTTTTTGGTAAATTTCCCGTTCAATGCAAAGGAGAATTCAAGCGTCTCGCCTTTCGATTCGTAAGTCACTGATTGAACTGCAGGAAACACCACTAAAATAGACGCCAACAACCGACTGGCGTCGGGATTGGGTTTCTTCGTCTTCTTCAGAAAATCAAACATCGCTTCAACCTCCTTTGTAAGGGAAAAGGGACAAGGGAAATGGGAAAAGTTTAAAGCTTATCCCTTATCTCATCTCCTTTGCCCCTAATCATTTATTTTGCGTAATCGACAACTCGAACCTCGCGAATGATTGTCGCCCGAATTTGTCCGGGATAATCCAAATCTTTTTCAATCTTCTTAACAATGTCATGGGCAAGAGTGATTGCCGCCGCGTCGTCAATTTTATCAGGCTTAACCATGACGCGAATCTCGCGCCCCGCTTGAATCGCAAAGCAACGTTCGACGCCCTCGAAGGATTCGGCAATTTCTTCAAGCATTTTCAGTCGCTTAAGATACATTTCCAAACTTTCACGACGTGCGCCGGGTCTCGCTGCCGAAACTGCATCAGCTGCCGCCACCAAGATTGCTTCGACCGAAGTCGCTTCAATGTCGCCATGATGAGATGCTATTGCGTTGATGACGAATTTATTTTCGCGATAACGTTTAGCCAAGTCCGCGCCGATTGTCACGTGTGGTCCT
>JACXWG010000131.1 GCA_014764605.1 Quinella sp. 1Q5
TCGCCGCGATTAGCTAAGGCGTCTTGAATCCTCTGTTCGACTTCGGGATTAATCTTCTGGTCGGTGCGATAGTGGACGTTCTGCCGATTTGGTCGAGTGAAGCCGCGCCCTTGAACCTCGCTTGCCGACAAGATGAGCATAAAGGCGTTCTTGTCCACGGTGTTGACGACGATTTTAATCTTAGCAATCTGCGTCATGCTCACGACGACCATAACGATTTTTTTGGGAACGCCGGTATAAGCCCCCTCGCCATTTAGGAAAGTCACGCCGCGTCCAATGTCAGCGATAATCCCGTCGGCAATGTCCTTCGCCTTGTCCGAGACGATAAGAATCGCCTTGCGTTGATTAATGCCGTCGATAACCTTGTTAGTCATTTGGGACGTTAGGTACATGCAGATAAGCGTAAACATGGCGGAGTTCATACTAAACAGCACGCCCGCCACCGCCACAATCAGACAGTTAAAGCCGAAGATAACCGAGCCAATGTCAAGCGAATAATACTTCTTAAAGATTGCGCCGAGTATATCAAAGCCGCCAGTTGAACCGTTCATGCGAAAGACAATCCCGTAGCCAATGCCGTTAAAAATGCCGCCGTAAATCGAAGCAAGCATCAAGTCCTGCGTCGGCGTGTATGCGGCTAAAAATTTCGTGGCGTCCAGAGCGAACGAAAACATCAGCGTTCCGATAACTACATCAAGCGTATACTTCTTGCCCAGGAGCTTATAAGAGGCAATCAAGAGCGGCACATTGTAAGCGAGCGTCTGTGCGCCGATTGGCAAGCCCGCCAAAAAATAAAAAATAATCGCAATGCCCGTTACCCCGCCCGTTAAAAGGCTACTCGGCACTACGAAGAGATTAATTGAGCTTGCGGCGACGAGACACCCCGCCATAATCCCCAGATACTTTAGCGGATTCCACTTGATAAGCATTGAGGTTACTTTCAAAAGTTCTCTCCTCCCTTCAGTGATTAGCCTTGCGATAAATTTCCAAAACTAATTCACGGTCGAGCGGCTGGAACGTCGCAACTTTCTTTGTGCCGTTTGAAGTCACCATGTCCGCTAGGATTTTCAACTCGTCGTCGCTTTGAATGCCGATTCCCAGTTCGCTGAAGTTTATTGGCGTGCCAAGTTCGCGGAAATAATTTTCCATAGCGTCGATACCTGCATGGGCGCGTTCGTCAATCGTGCCGTCCGTTATGCCAAAGACTTTCTCGGCGAAGTTTGCAAAACGTTCGGGTTTGACGGTGTAAACAGTCCTAGCCCATGACGCCCAAACAGTAGTTAAGCTTGCGCCGTGTGCCACGTCATAACGTCCGCTGAGTTCGTGACCAAGTTTGTGCGCTGAGAAATCTCTATCGCGTCCAAGCCCCGTAAAGCCCGTGTGCGATACCGAACCGCACCACATTATCTCGCTCATGGCGTGCAAGTTTTGCGGATTCTTTAGCAAGGCTTTCGACTGCGCCATAACATTTTTAATCAGCGACTCGGCAATCATGTCCGTGAACTCGTTGCCCTCAATCTTGCTGAAGTATCTTTCCAACGTGTGCATGATAATATCAGCTATTCCACAAATCAGCGGGTAATGCGGCACCGTCAATGCAAGCTCTGGATTCATTATGGCGAACACTGGACTCGGAGTGATTGAGCCGCGCTTAAGTCCGCTTGCTTCGTCCGTCAATACCGCCGAATCAGAAGTTTCACTGCCAGCCGCCGCTATCGTCAAGACTGCTCCAACTGGTAAACTTTTTTCAAGCTTAGTCTCGCCTGTCCAATGCTCCCAAACGTCAACGTCCGGATTCGCCGCGCCGAGTGCAATCGCCTTAGCCGTATCGATGACAGAGCCGCCGCCAACCGCTAGCACAAAATTTATCTTAGCGTCGAGGGCCTCGCGCACCGCCTGCCGTGCAAAACTCAATCGCGGATTCGGTTTGACGCCGCCAAAAGCCTTCAACTCAAAGCCGCCGAGGAGTCGTTCAACCTTCGGGATAAGTCCGCTCCTCACTGCCGAGCCTCCGCCGTAAAGAATCATCACTCGCGAGCCGCCGTACTTGCCAACCTTATCCGCGACTTTATCCTCCGCGCCCTGTCCAAAGATTATCTCCGTCGGGCAATGATATTCAAAGCTATGCATAACCAACCTCCACAAAAATTTTTTCTGCCGAATTTTACAACGTCGCGACAATTCGTGCAACCTTGACAACGAATAAAAAAGACCCGCCTAAGCGAGCCTCCTTCAAAGATTCATTCCGTCAAGTTGTTCATGCGTTCAAGCGGCGTGCTTAAGTCCATGTGTCCGGAGAGAGTCTCAATATCTTGCCCGTCGACCAAAAACTTCACGCGCTTGACTTCAGGGAAATTCGTTAGCGTGTCGACTATCGAGCCGATTAAAAATTCTTCGCCCGTGGAGCCGCCGACGAAACCTTTTAGGATGTTCCCGTCAATGTCGACCGTTGCTAAGCCGTCCTTAACTGTCACGCTCCTAAAGCTCGTGCTCTTCGGAAAAATCGTCGTCAAGTTTTCTTCGTCGGGCACCTCAAGCAAAGTCTCGACTGCGGCAGTGTACTTGTCGACAGAATCATCAACGATTATCTCGCGTTCGACTTCTACGAGCCTCATGCCCGAATCATCAGGATAATAAACTTT
>JACXWG010000001.1 GCA_014764605.1 Quinella sp. 1Q5
GTTGGAAACGTTTTTGCCCGAAGAAAGAAGATTGCCTAGAGAAAATCCCCGTCAGTTTCGTCGAGGACAAGATTAAATCAATGGGATAATAAAAATCCTCCCGACCGCGAAGGTTGAGAGGATTTTTATTGCTTAGCCGTCCTTGTCCAAAATCTTTTAATCGCTTTAGTCTCGTTTGAAGAGGTCGCGTGTATAAACTTTGTCTTTAACGTCGTCAAGCTCGCTGTCGTAGCGGTTGGCGATAATGCATTTGCTTAGGCGTTTGAACTCGGCGACATCATTGACGACACGGCTACCAAAGAAGGTCGAGCCGTCGGGCAGGGAAGGTTCATAGACTATAACGGTTATGCTCTTTGCCTTAAGACGTTTCATGATGCCTTGGATTGACGATTGGCGGAAGTTGTCGGAGCCGGTCTTCATAGCCAGCCGCCATACGCCAACGATAATTTCGTTCTCGCGTTCGACTTCAAAGGACTCGCCGTCAGCATACGTCCCAGATATTTCCAAGACACGCGAGGCGATAAAATCTTTGCGGGTGCGATTGCTGTTGACGATTGCCTCAATCAAGTTCTCAGGCACGTCTTGATAGTTGGCAAGCAACTGCTTAGTGTCTTTGGGCAAACAGTAGCCGCCATAACCGAAGGACGGATTGTTATACTGGTCGCCGATTCGCGGGTCATAGCAGACGCCCTTGATGATGTTTTGCGTGTTTAGGTTCTTGAGTTCGGCGTAAGTGTCAAGCTCGTTGAAGTAAGCGACGCGCAAGGCAAGATAGGTATTTGCGAAGAGCTTAACCGCTTCCGCCTCGGTGGTGCCCATTAAGAGCGTTGGGATGTCTTCCTTATCCGCGCCCGCTTGCAAAAGCTCAGCGAACTCCTTAGCCTTGGCAACTTGTTCGGCGTCCTGCATGTCAAGCCCAACGATTATTCGCGAAGGATACAAGTTGTCATAAAGAGCTTTGGACTCGCGAAGGAATTCGGGACTGAACAAAATCCTTTTCGTGGAATACTTCTCGCGCATGGACTTAACGAAGCCGACAGGCACAGTGCTTTTGATAATCATGTAAGCCTTTGGGTTGCTTGCTAAGACTTGTTCGATGACGGAGCAGACGATTGAGGTATCAAAGAAATTTCGCTTAGGCTCGTAATTGGTTGGCACGGCGATAATCACGAAGTCCGCGAAGGAATAAGCCGACTGAGCATCAGTCGTTGCGGCGAGGTCGAGATCACGTTCAGCAAAGAATTTTTCTATGTAGTCGTCGCGGATTGGCGATTGACGATTGTTTACCATGTCAACTCTTTCTTTGGACACGTCGACGGCGAGCACATGATTTTTCTGCGCCAGCAACGTTGCCATTGAAAGCCCCACATAACCGAGCCCAGCAACTACTATTGTTTTTGTCAAATGAATCACTCCTAAACTATTTTGCTTAACGATAACAAAAAATCTTGACGATTGCAACGGGAAAGTTTGACACGCCCAAGCTTTTCGTTCATAATCTTTATCGGAGGAATGAGCGATGCAATTTATAGACAGGAGCAAAATAAGCGTGAGGGCAGGCGACGGCGGCAATGGCAAGTCTTCCTTCCGTCGTGAAAAGTTTGTGCCAAAGGGCGGACCCGACGGCGGCGACGGCGGCAAGGGCGGCGATATTGTCCTTGAGGTCGACGCGAACATCAACACGCTACTTAACTTTAAATTCAATCGGAGGTTCACGGCAAGCAATGGTAGAGCCGGCGACGTTAAAAAGCAGTTCGGACGCGGCGCAGAAGATTGCGTTATCAAAGTTCCGCAAGGTACACTCGTTAAGGACGCGACGACTGGCGAAGTCCTTGCCGATTTGACGGAGCTTGGACAACGCGCAATCGTCGCTAGAGGCGGTCGCGGCGGCAGAGGCAATGCAAAGTTTAAGTCATCGTCGAGGAGAGCACCGACCTTCGCGGAGTTCGGTGAGCCTGGAGAGAGTCGCGAACTTCTATTGGAGCTGAAACTTCTGGCGGACGTCGGCTTAGTTGGTTATCCTAGCGTGGGCAAGTCGAGCTTGATAGCCGCTGTGAGTTCCGCACGACCAGAGATAGCAGACTATCACTTCACGACGCTTGTACCAGTGCTCGGCGTCGTCAGTCTCGGCTATGAAAAGTCTTTCGTCATGGCGGACATTCCCGGCTTGATTGAGGGCGCGGCTGACGGCGTCGGCTTAGGTCATGACTTCCTGCGGCACATCGAACGCACGAAACTTATCTTGCACATCGTGGACGCGGCGTCGGTGGACGGACGCAATCCCTTAGACGACTTCAGCAAGATTAACATTGAGCTTACTCGTTACAGCGAAAAACTTTCTAAGCGTCCTCAAATCCTCATCGCCAATAAGATTGACCTGCCGCAAGCCAAAGAAAACCTTCCGAGTCTTGAAGCACTCGCCGAGCGTGAAGGTTTGGACTTCTTTGCAATCTCAGCGGCGACACGTGAGAACCTCGACGAGCTGATAAACTTCGTCGGCAAGAGGCTTGAGGAGATTGTCCCGGAAGAAGAGCCCGTCGATGCCGTGAAAGTTTTCGACGTGGACAAAGAAGACGACCCCGTAATCATCGAACGCAACGACGCGGCAGAGTTCATCGTCCGCAACAAGAACCTTGAGAAGATAGTCGCCATGACGAACTTTGACAACTCGGAGGGTCTGCGGCGTTTCCAATTTATCTGGCGCATGAAGAACCTCGACGCCTTACTTAAAGCCCGTGGCATCAAAGAGGGCATGACAGTGCATATCGGTGGTTTAGAGTTTGAATGGCACGAATAACCGAGCAACAACGTAATAAAAGGAGCCGTCATGGACGACGGCTCCCGCCGCGCTTTTACGTGATGTAAAAACCGCGGCGAACACCAACTCAAAAATATTTATGAGCGCGGTAAGGTACCCTTACGCCCCCGCGAGGCACCCTTTTCTTTTGCTATCTTTTCTTTTGGGTGAGCAAAAGAAAAGTAGAACACAACTGCAGGAATTTCAATCGGCACGTTGAAGTTGACAGGAAAATAGATTGGGAGTGAAAGACATGGACAAAGAACAACTCGCGCAAATGATAGCAGAGAAAATCGACGCGGCACTTAAGGCTAGCGACCACCCGAAGAAGTTTTTTATCACGGCGAACGGACGCGGCGTCACGGACGGCGGCGACCTCTATAATGCAGTGCTTAAGGACGTGCTCGGCGTCGTGACAGTTGCCTTGACGGACATTTTCCAAACGTTAATGGCACCTGCACCCGCCGCGAAGCCTTCTGAAAAAATCACCAAGAACCAGGCAAAGAAATAATCGGCTCGAATTTGAAGACTTTGGGCGATTCCGTTCCGGGCGGAGTCGCTTTCCTTTTGATTATCTTGAGCTGTACGAAGGAGGATGGACGCATGGCTCTGATTGTAAAGAAATTTGGCGGCTCTTCGGTTGCGACGACTGATAAAATTTTGGCGGTAGCGCAGAGAATCCTTTCCGAAAAGAAATCCGACGATAAAATCGTCGTGGTGGTCTCGGCAATGGGCAAGACGACCGACGACTTGATAGCTTTGGCGGGCGGCATCGATACCCAACCTTACAAAGGAAATTATCTGCGGGAACTCGATATGCTCCTAACCACGGGCGAGCAAGTCTCGATTGCGTTGTTGGCTATGGCTTTTAAAAAGTTGGGGCAACCGGCGATTTCGTTGACGGGTGCGCAAGTGGGCATGAGGACAAATTCTGTTCACACCAAAGGCAGGATACTTGGAATCAAACCTAAGCGCGTGCATGACGAGCTTAACAAAGGTCAAGTCGTCGTAGTCGCTGGCTTTCAAGGTGCGGACAGGTTCGGCGACCCCGTGACATTGGGGCGCGGTGGCTCGGATACTTCTGCCGTGGCTTTGGCGGGCGCGTTGAAGGCTGACGAGTGCGAGATTTTCACTGACGTTGACGGCGTTTACTCGGCTGACCCACGCATTGTTAAGAACGCTCGCAAAATGAAAGAAATTACCTATGCCGAAATGTTGGAGATGGCTCGCCTCGGCGCGGGAGTTATGCAACCGCGTTCTGTTGAGATGGGGCAATTCTTCAACATGCCAATTCATGTTCGCTCGACCTTCACCAAGGAGGCGGGCACGATTATCAGGGAGGATTATACTTTGGAGGAAAAAGATTTTGAGATACGCGGCGTGGCTCATGATATGAAGGTTGCGAAGATTTCAGTTATCGGCGTGCCGAATAGTCCGGGCATTGCCCATACGCTTTTCCAGGCTCTCGCCGAGGCAAATATTTCTGTCGATATGATTGTTCAGAGCATACGCAACATCGACCGCAATATAAATGACATTGTCTTTACGATTAACCTTGACGACCTGCCCGAAGCAAAAAAGATTATCGGCGTGGCTAGCGAAAAAATTCATGCGGCGTCGGTTCTCGTCGAAGAGGACATGGCTAAGGTTTCAATCGTTGGGGCGGGCATGTTAGGCAGTCCGGGTTTTGCCGCTAGAATGTTTGGTGCACTCGCCCGCGCCGACGTGAACATTGACATTATCAGCACATCGGAGATTAGCGTTTCATGCCTCGTCAAAGGTTCGCAGGTGACCGAGGCAGTCAACAGCATTCATGATGAGTTCTTCCCAGACAGGTGAGCCGCCATGAAGATTTACGACTGCTTTACGTTCTTCAATGAGCTGGAGATTTTGGAACTTAGGTTGGCTAGCCTTTTTGATGTCGTCGATAGGTTCGTTATCGTCGAGGCGGATAAGACGCACGCCAACGTTCCCAAGCCGTTCAACTTCTACGAACACATTCACGACTACGAGCCTTACTTGTCGAAGATTAGCTATCTCATGGATACTTCGGTCGTTGATTATAAGGGCGTGGGCGATTGGGCGATTGAAAACAATCAGCGCAATAACATTGCAAAAGGCTTGCCTGACGCCGAACCGGACGATTTGATTATGATTAGCGACGTGGATGAGATTCCCGACCCTGCGATAATCCAGACGATTCGCGAGAGCTTCGCCGACGAGAACAAACGAATTGACTTGGTTGCCTTCTATGACCCTACGCCTTACACACGCGGCACGCTGATTCCGTTTCATTGCGGAATTCCTATCGCGAAGTTCTTGGACTTAAGCCCGATAAGTTTTCATCTGCAATCGTACCTTTACTACTTTGACTGGCGGTCGGATTTGCCATGTGAGGGAACGAGCCTTTGCAAGTTTAAGCATTTGGATTCGCCGCAAGCCCTGCGCGATGCCCGCAAAGGTTTGCCCCGTGTCATAAACGGCGGTTGGCATTTCTCCTATATGGGCGGCATCAAGAGGATTACGGAAAAGATGCAAGCGGCAGTCGAGGACGTGGAACTTTTCCACGAGAACAAGAAATATCTAGATAAAGCCTTCGTGGAAGCGGCAATGGCTAGCGGAAAATATTTCCATACGCCCGCAAAATTCGAGTCCTGCGACGTGAATGAAATCAAGTTGCCTATGCTAAAAGACTTTCTAAAGAAATATCCGCACTTCGTCAGAGGCTAAGACAAAGCATCGGGGATAAAAGCTCCGGTGCTTTTCTTGTTGCGTAATTTGACATGCGCCGCTACAATGTAGAAAAAAATTATCGGAGGCTTAATGCTTTGAACAAAAACTTTTTGAACGACTTCCCGATATTGCGCAGGCAGATGAATGGACAGCAACTAGCATATTTGGACAACAGCGCGACGACTCAAAAGCCTGAAAGCGTCGTGCGTTCGATTTGCGGCTACTATGGCGGTTGCAATGCCAATCCTCATCGCGGCGTTTACGAACTGAGCGTTAAGGCTACAAAGGTTTACGAGGACGCCCGCTGCAAGGTCGCCGATTTCCTAAACGTCAAGTCGACGCAGGAAATTATCTTCACGAAGAACGCAACCGAGTCGCTTAACCTAATTGCATACAGCTACGGCTTAAACAATCTGCACGGCGGCGACGAAATCTTAATCACGATAGCCGAACACCATTCCAACCTTGTGCCGTGGCAGAGGGTATCTAAGGCGACTGGCGCGACGCTCAATTACATTTACTTGACAGCGGACGGGAACTTATCGGCGGAAGATATTGACAAGAAACTCACGCGGCGCACGAAAATTTTAGCCGTCACACAAACTTCAAACGTCCTAGGCATTGTCAACGACGTTAAGTCATTGGCGGCTAAAGCTCACGAAGTCGGGGCAGTCATCGTGGTTGACGGGTCGCAATCGGTGCCGCATATCCCCGTTGACGTGCAAGACATTGACGCGGACTTTTTAGCGTTCTCTGGACATAAGATGTTGTCGCCAATGGGTATCGGCGTCCTCTACGGCAAGAAGGAAATCTTAGACGCAATGTCCCCGTTCCTCAGCGGCGGCGATATGATTGAATACGTCGAAGAGCAAACGACGACTTATGCAGAGCTTCCGCAGAAATTCGAGGCGGGCACACAGAATGTCGGAGGGGCGGCAGGATTGTCGGCGGCGATTAATTACCTGCAAGGCGTCGGTTTCGAGACGATTGAACGCATTGAGCACGAGCTGACGACTTACGCGATTGACGAGCTTAAGCGGTTGCCCTATGTGGAGCTGTACGGTTGCGAGGCGGCTAACAAGATTGGTATCGTGTCGTTCAATGTCAAGGACGTGCACCCGCATGACGTGGCGACGATTCTTGACGCGGCGGGCGTGGCGATTCGTGCCGGTCATCATTGCGCACAGCCGCTGATAAAGTACCTTGGGCAAAACGCGACTTGCCGGGCGAGCTTTTACTTTTACAACACGCGCCGAGACGTTGAACGATTAATCGAGGCAATTCAAACAGTCAGGGGGACGATGCACCTTGCTTGAGGACATTTACACGGAACTGATTGCCGAACACAGCCAAGCCAAAGACAATCGGCGGCACCTCGAACACGCCACGATAACCGAACGCGGGCACAATCCCAGTTGCGGCGACGAGATAACCCTTGAGCTTGAAGTTGCGGACGGCGTGATTAAAGATGCGGCGTTCAGCGGGGCGGGCTGTGCAATCTCCAGGGCGTCAACGGACATGATGATTGAGCTTATGCGCGGCAAGACCATCGACGAGGCGCGGCGGCTTGCTGAACTTTTTATCGGCATGATTAAAGGCGAAGTCACCGACGACACCGAGCTTGAGGAGCTTGACGAGGCGGCGGCTCTCAAAAATATCTCGACAATGCCCGCCCGCGTCAAGTGCGCAACTTTGGCTTGGCACACGCTTGATACTGCCGTTAAGACTTTGGACGGTGGCAATCATGCTTGACAAACTCCAGAAGGTCGAAGAACATTTCGCGGAGGTCGAAGCGCGTTTAAGTGACCCGTCAGTAATCGCGAACGTGGAAAAGTTCACGGCACTAACCCGCGAACATGCCGCCCTTGAACCGATTGTGAAGACCTTCCGCGAATACAAACGAATCATCGCGCAAATTGACGAGGACAAAGCCTTGCTTGAGACTGCCGACGACGAAGACTTGCGGACATTGGCGGCGGAAGAACTCGACGAGCTTAAGAAGTCAAAGGCGGCACTCGACGCGCAGTTGCCGATAATGCTCCTGCCCAAAGACCCCAACGACGATAAGAACGTTATCATGGAGATACGCGGCGGCGTCGGCGGCGAGGAGGCAGCACTCTTTGCGGGCGAACTGTTCAGGATGTACACGCGCTACGCCGAGCGGCAAGGTTGGCACGTCGATATTGTTTACGCGAACCCAACGACAATCGGCGGCTTCAAAGAGATTTCATTCACGGTCGAGGGCGCGGGCGCGTTCAGCAAGCTAAAGTACGAGAGCGGCACCCATCGAGTTCAACGCGTCCCCGTCACAGAGAGCGGCGGCAGGATTCATACAAGCGCAGTTACCGTGGCAGTCATGCCCGAAGCCGAGGAAGTCGACGTTGAGATTAACCCAGCTGACCTTCGGATTGATACTTACTGTGCGAGCGGGGCGGGCGGGCAATACGTCAACCGAACCGAGACGGCGATTAGGATAACGCACATTCCAACCGGTATCGTCGTTCAATGCCAGGACGAGAAATCACAGCTCAAGAACAAGGAAAAGGCGATGCGTGTCCTGCGTGCCCGCGTGAATGATTTGGCAGTTCGTGAGCAGGCGGCGAGCATTGCGGCGGACAGGAAGAATCAAGTTGGCTCCGGCGACCGTAGCGAGAAAATCCGCACATACAACTTTCCTCAAGGACGCGTGACTGACCACCGAATCAAGCTGACGCTTTATAAGCTAGAAGAAATCTTGAACGGCGACTTAGACGACTTCATCAACGCATTGATAACCGCCGACCAAGCAAAGAGATTAGCATCATGATTTATATCCACGTGCCCTTCTGCGAACGTAAATGCAACTACTGCGCGTTCAATTCCAAAGTCAGCGACGCGGCGGAGAGGCAAACTTACGTTGACGCCTTGATTAGGGAAATAAATCTGCGTGCTGATGATTCGTTGGTCGAGACGATTTACTTTGGCGGAGGCACGCCCACGACGCTTGAACTTGCCGAGCTTGAGAAAATTCTTTGTGCAGTTCGGAAGGAGTTTAACGTTGACGAGCGGGCGGAGCTTACGATTGAGGCGAACCCAGGCACCGTTGACGGAAATTATCTACGCGGGCTGAAGTCATTGGGCTTTAATCGTCTAAGCTTAGGCGTGCAGAGTTTCGACGACGGATTATTAAAGACTTTGGGAAGGATTCACGATTCGCGGGCGGCGATTGAAACTGTCGAGCACGCGAAGATTTTTTTTGGCAATGTCAGCGTCGATTTGATGTATGGCTTGCCCAATCAGACGTTGAATCACCTACGCCGCGACCTTGAACGCGTTAAAACTTTGGACGTTCAGCACGTTTCGATTTACGGCTTGGAAGTCGAAGAGGGCACGAAATTTTTTGAGCTTAAGAATCAACTGCCCTTGCCCGATGAGGATACTTGCGCCGACATGTACGACTTGATAACGCAGACATTGCCGAGGCTAGGTTATCGACGCTACGAGGTAAGCAACTTTGCTAAGGAAGGTTTTGAGAGTCGCCACAACGTCGGCTACTGGACGGGCAAAAAATATTTCGGCTTTGGGGCGGGGGCGCACAGTTTAGACGGGGCTTTGAGAACTTCAAACGTTCGCGACGTGGCGGCTTACATTAAAGGCGGCGTTCCAATCGTTGAAGAGGTCGTCACACGTCAGGCGGCAATGGAGGAGTTTTGTTTCCTAGGCTTGCGAATGACCGAAGGCATTTCCGCTAAAACCTTCCGTAAAAAGTTCGGCGTGAATATCTCGGCGGTGTTCGGCGCAGTCATTGCTAAGAATCGACGACGCGGCTTGCTTGAGGTCGACGGCGACAGAATTTATCTGACGACACGCGGCATGGCTCTTGGCAATGAAGTCTTCGCGGATTTTTTGTTGTAAGGAGGTAATCAAGTTGAGAATTTTATTTACAGCGGCGGCGTTTACTCTGGCAATAGCGTTTGTGCTGTCGGCAATGCCAACGGGAAATGCGGCAGTTTATCAGCAAGGTATCGTCTACGTGATTTACGAGGAGGAAGGCGACGCGGCACCCATTGACAATACGGACTTAAATATAAACGGCGTGCCCGATGTAGTCGAAGACGTTGCCACGCAGGTTAATGCCGCCCGCGAACTCTTCAAGGACGTTTTTAAATTTCCCGACCCGCTCGAATCCGAACGCTTTAAAGATGTCACGTCAATCGAAATCGACATTGAGTCAAAGCAGATTATGGGCAGGTGGAACGGCAATTCAAGTCAGCGGGTGAGAAAGCAATCCAAGCACGACCCTAACGAACGGGCTTTACATTTCCGAGTTGCCAATACGGTAAATCCTCGTAAGAATTCGACGCCGGCGCACGAATATTTTCATCTATTGCAATATGGGGTGACATATTTTAGGAATAACTGGTTCAAAGAGGGCACAGCACGTTGGGCGCAAGACTCAGTACGCAAGATAAAATATCCCGACGGTAAGAATGTTCCTTCAATGCTGGAGGACAAGATGTTTGAGGAAAAACTCTTTCAAGGTAGCTACGATATGGCGGAGCAATTTTGGTATCCGTTGGTGGTGAACATGAACGACAAAGCGAAGATACCTGATAGCTTAGTTACGAAATATAGATATGTGAACGGGTCGCCAGTGTTCCAAGACGACACTATTTACGGACCAAATGTCATACGCGAAGTAATTCTGGTTATGAAGTCAAAGGAGCCACTTGCGGCGGCAGAGTACGGAACTTTAAAGCAATGGCGGAAGAAAGGTCAACAAGACGAGAGGAACAATAAATTTATCTTGGCAAGCGTGCGCGAGGTTTATTATGGAAAACTTTAAGACGGTAGCGGACGGTGAAATTTTCAATGCGGCGTATGAAGTCAACAAGTCGAAGTTCTTGACGCACGTCAGGCACGTCGAGACAGAGGGGGAGGCGCGAGACTTTGTGCTTTTGATTCGCAAGAAATATTTTGACGCGACGCATAATTGCTCGGCGTGGATACTCGGTGAACGCGGCGATAAACAGAAGTCAAACGACGACGGCGAACCCGGCGGCACGGCTGGCAATCCAATCCTTGAGACGATTAAGAAGAATGAGCTGACCAACTGCGCAATCGTCGTAACGCGCTACTTTGGCGGGATAAAGCTCGGCGCGGGCGGTTTGATTCGGGCTTACTCACATAGTGCGGCTTTGGGCATTGCCAATTCAAAGCTCGTGCGCATGACGACCTTTAAGAAGATTTCCTTGACGCTCGAATACAACTTCCTAGCGACGGTGGAAAATTATCTACGCAATAAAAAAATCCGCGTCGCCAACACCGATTATGCCGATGTCGTGACGCAGGAGCTTTTTCTTTTGCCGGAGCAAGTCGAACCTTTTCTGCTAGAGCTGAACGATTTGACTGCCGCGAACTTTCTGTATGAGGAGCTTGGCGAAGTTCTTATCCCCGTCGAAGTGCTTACCTAAGGTTCAAATATTTATCTAACCAACCGGCGACCGCCTCGCCGATTATTTTTTTGCCTTCGGCGTCGGGGTGCAAGCCGTCAACGCTAAGAGACTCAATCAAGTTGCCCGCCTCGTCGGTGAGTTTGTCGTTTACGTCGATGAAGTTTTCTTGGTCGCGAATCCAATCGCAGATAAATCGCTGATGTTCTTGCCAATCCTTTGGCGGCAAGTCGATAAAGCCGAGCTTTTGAATTTGCGCGGGGTTAAGGGGCGTGGGCGTAAGGAACACGGGCTTAATTCCGTTAAGTTCGCACTTGTCACGAAGAGCCGCTAAGTTCTCAACCGATTCATAGCCGAGAATATTTGCGCGATAATCATTGACGCCCGCCATAATGAAGAGGACTTCGGGGCGGAAGGGCAAGACATCATTATCAAAGCGAGCGAGAATCTCCGCCGTGGTGTCGCCGCTCCTAGCAAGATTCTTAATGGGAATGGCGCAATAGGTTTCCCAGTTGTACATAACGGTTGAGGGCGGAACGGAGATTGAGCCGCCGCCGTGAGTAATGCTATCGCCCAAGGCGCAGAATCGGACTTGATGCTTGACCTCGAAACTGTTTGCCGCGTCCTTAGTCGACCACTGCGTAATCGGCTGATTGTCCTGATTGAGCGCACGCACCCGCCAGAAGTATTCGCCCTCATCAAGCACGGGAACCTTATCATATAAGTCGAAATCGTCTTCCTGCTGTTGCGTCGACGTAAAATACCGGCGAATAATCTTGCCGTCCTTTATAAGTTCAATTTCATAATGGTCTGCGCCGCTCGTCGGAATCCACGAATACACGGGGTAAATCGGCGGATAGTTCATCTTATCAAATTCAGTCGTCGTGAGCGGGGCAGGCGGGTTGGTGTCTATCGTGACGATTGGCAACTTGTTCTGGAGCGTCGTCCCCTCCAACGAGACGGCGTTGACTTGAAACTTTGCGTTGACGTTGTCCACGGGGATTTCAATGCCGTTGGTGTAAGCGAACAGCGAATTGCCCGCTATGAAGACTTCATACTTGACGGCGTTAGGCACGATGTCCCAGTGAAGCCGCAAGATATTTTGTTCGCTAGGAATGATTTCTTCGGGCATGTCTTGTGCGGGAGAGTTCGTCGCGTCTTCAAAGGTGTAGACCTCGGCAATCACGGCGGTTTGAGCGTCCTTGTCCTGCGTCAAGTGATTGTGCGGGGCGCGGGCGTCGGCTACTTTTATCGAATCCTCTTCCGTAATGTGTCCGCCAAGATTGATAAAGCCGAGATTGGAAAAACAAAGAGCAAGGGCAAGGACAATCGGCAAGGCTCTTAACATAGCAACTCCTCCCAACGCAAATAAAGTTCGTCAATCTCCGCGAGCTTATCGACGTGCGCCGTCGCCAATGCCGTCAACTTGTCTGGCTCGACTGCTCCGTTTATCTCGTGCTCAATCATCTTTAATTCCATCTCCGCCATTTTTATTTGCGCCTCGACTTTGTTTAGTGCTTGCTCGTTCGGTTTAGGCGCGGAAGATTTCTTCTTGTCGCCTTTAATCTTGTCGTCCTTTAGTGGTTTAGGCTCTGTTGTCTCGGCGAATTCTATTATTCGCGTCGCCACTTTGTCAAGCAAGTATCGGTCGTGCGTGACGATTAGGATTGTCCCGTCGAAGTCTTGCAACGCTGATTCGATTGCCTCCCGTGCGGGCAAGTCCAGATGATTGGTCGGCTCGTCTAGGATTAGGAAGTTTGCCCCCGTCAAGATTAGTTTCGTTAGTGCGACGCGTGTTTTTTCTCCTCCCGATAAATCAGCGATGGGTTTCTCGACAACTTGCGCGAACAAATTCAATCTTGCCAGCTCCGAACGTGCTTGACCTTCCGTCAATCCGAATTCGTTGTTAAGTTCCTCAAGCGGCGTTGCGTTCTCGTTAAGTTCCTTGTGCCCCTGCGACAGGTACCCGACCTTGACGCGATTGCCGATTTTAATTTCGCCGCTGTCAGCTTTAAGCTCGCCGACGATAAGTTTTAGCAATGTAGATTTGCCGACGCCGTTTCGACCAATTAAGCCGACCTTTTCCCCTTTGAACAGTTCCGCGCTGAAGTCTCGGATTATCTCTTTGAAGTTGACGCCCTCCAGAATCAAAACGCGATTAGCGGACTCTGAAGCGTCTCCTAGTCTGATTGTCGATTGCTCTGTTGACGGCGGCTTTTCCAGGCGTTGCATACGGTCAAGCAGTGTTTGTCGCCCGCGAGCCTGCTTAGCCTTGACGCCTGCCTTATTGCGCCTGACGAACTCTTCAAGCTTGCTAATCTCTTCCTGCTGCCGTTCGTAGGCTTTAAGCTCCGCCGCGTGTCGTTCCCGCTTAAGCTGAACAAACTTTTCGTAGTTGCCGGGGTAAAGCGTCGCCCGCCCGCCTTCCATGTCCAAAATCTTTCCGACGCACTGTTGAAGGAAATGTCTATCGTGCGTGACGGCAATGACTGTTCCGCGATAATTCTTGACGAACTCTTCAAGGAACTCAATCGAGTAAATGTCCAGATGATTTGTCGGCTCGTCTAGGATTAGGATACGCGGTTCGTTGAGGAGTGCCTTAGCCAAAGAAATCTTTGCTGACTCGCCGCCGCTGAAGTGATTCGGACTCTTTGCAAGCTCTGGTTCAGTGAAACCTAGCCCGAATAAAATTTTCCGCGCTTGGAACTTCTCGACGCCTTCGACCGTCAACATTTCGTCTAGGAGCGTCGCGGCAGTGAATCGGGGCGTCTGTTCGACAAAGCCAATGTCCTCTGCCCTTAGCCCGCTGATTGTCCCCGCGTCGAAGGGTTCCGCGCCAATCATAATCTTAACCAACGTGGACTTGCCTGCGCCGTTCTTACCGACGATGCCGACATGTTCCCCGTCAACAATCTTGAAGGTTACGTCGCGGAAGATGAGCCGCTCGCCGTAATACTTTTTAACGTTATCAAGTTGAATCATTGCCTCGCCTCAAAAGTTTTTCTTGCATGATAGCAGAAAAGAAACGTCGCCGCAAATTTTTATGCTATAATCGGCGCGGAGGTGTTGAGTTATGCGGAAAATATTTTTAATGCTGGTGTTCCTGATGATGTTGATGAGTTCGGCAAGCGCGGCGACGATTGAGACGGCTTACTTTAACGGCAACGAGAAATTAGCTTATCCCGTCGTGACCACTGGAGACGAGGCGATTGACCAAAAGATTAACCGCAAGATTAAAGAAGAGCTTATGGGTTTTATCAAGGGCATTCACTACGACGCCCAATACTATGACCGCAAAGTCCTTGACGCCCGCACAATCTATGAGGTCGGCTCCAATCAGGCGGGCAACACGGTTATCCTAAGCATCGTCATGACCGAGAGCAAATACATTGAGGGCGCGGCGCACCCTGCGACTTGGAAACGCGTTTTGAACTTCAACACGTCGAGTGGTAATCGCATGGGCTTAAATTACCTGACGGAGGTCGGCGAAGGCTTGAGGACAGGTTACCTCCTTGAACGCTTGGAGCAAAAGCTTCGTGAGAAAGTCAAGCGCGAGGGAATTTATCTTTTTGAAGAGGCCTTGCCGCTTAAGCAGTTGCCGGAGAATTTTTACTGGGACAAAAACTTACACGTGCATTTTATCTTCCAGCATTACGAGGTTGCACCATACGCGGCGGGGATAATCGACGTGGACATTGACGCCTAAGCAAAAGAAAAGAGCCGTTCGCGATTGAGCGGCTCTGATTTTTTTGCAAAGCTTTAATCAATAGATGTTGTGCTTAACGCGGTCGTGTTCTTCCGACTTCTTAGCGTCGTTCCAACGGTCTGTCGTGCCGACCAGATACATTTTGTTATCGCCGAGCTTTTTATCTCGACTTCTGCAAGTCGCCCTGCAGTTCAGCATATCTTTTCACGCATTGCCGCAAGCGTGGCGCGGTCTCGTGGGCAGATTATTTCACTGCCTATGCGTTGCGGCTGGCTTAAAGCCTTCACCTCTGATTATCTCAATGAGACTTCCCAGATTTTTACCGCGCTGATAATCCGTCGTCTTCATGCGGCTTGACGGCGGACGGCTATCCTTTATCAGGCACCTGTGATGCGGCGGATACGTTCAAACTTCTCGCCGCGTGCCGTGTAGCTGACATCAACCATACCGTCATCACACAGCTTAACATTAATCGTCTTTACCGGCATTGAGACCCGCCCGCGAACGTAAGCAACGTAATTGGCTGCCTCTTCGCGGGTGGCGTCGTCTATGCCAGCAAAGTTTACCTTAACGCCGTCAACAATCATAAGCAATCACTTCCTCAAGTCAATTTTTGTATCATCAGGCAAATCAAGCGTGCGAATCGGGAACGGAATGTTAATGCCCTCTTCGCGATAACGCTTGGTAATCGCCTTAATGAATTCGTGCTTAAGAAGATACTGATTAGTAAAGGTTTGGACGTGCATAACCGCGTTGAAGTCAATCGACGAATCATTGAAAGCTTGATAGCGGACAACGGGCGCAAGTTTGTTCCTGTCGACGCCTTCGGAATCAAAACGCGGTTCGTAGCCGTCAATCTTAATCTGAAGTTCGCGGGCAACTTCCACAGTCACGCGCTCCACTTGCTCAAGGTCGCTTTCATAACCGACGCCGATAGGAACGACAACGACAATATCATCGCGGGGTTGAGAGAAATTCGACGTAACGGCATTAGCGATAACCTTGTTAGGAATGACCACGACGCTACCTTCATTAGCGGGCATGACCGTAATAAAACGCCAGTTGATGTCGATAACTTTGCCTTCGTCGCCGGTTGAAAGTTTAATGTAGTCGTTAACGCGCAGTTGCTTAGAAATGATGAGTTGCAATCCAGAGAAAATATTCTCCAAGGTCTCGCGAACACCGAAGGCAACCGCCATACCGCCGACACCCATTGCCGCCATAATCGGGGCTATCGAAATGTTGAAGTAATCCAGAATGACTAGCGCACCCGACGCATAAATTGCCACACGGAAAATCGTATCAAGTAGCGTCGATTGAGTCATATCGCTTGAGCCAGAAAACTTCATGCGGATAAAGCCCGATAACGTCCGCTCACAAACCCGCGTTATAGAAAAGACAATCATCGCGAACAAGACGTAGGAGAAAATCTTTTCGAGACCGGCGGGCATGTTGGAGGTCGTGACGCTCCAATAAAGCCCAATCACAATGCAAAGGTAAATCGGTACACCCTTCATCGCACGGAAGAAGATTTCAAATATCTCCGAGTCGCTCGCCTTAACGCGTCCTTCCATTTTGCTTTGAATAAATCTGTTCAGCATTACGCCGAAACATAACGAGACGAACAATATACACGCTGGGACAATGAGCTTTTCTCCCAATGCCAGCCAATCAATATTTTGAAGATAATCCAAACAAAACACCTCTTACTTGAAAAAAATTTTTACAGCCGATATATTAAACGCAAGGAGTTGATAGAAATGATTCTAATCGAAGGAAAGAGATTGCGTTTAAGGCGTGCGAACGTAACGGACTTAGGGTACATCATGGCGTTACAATACGCGCCAGAGAACTTGAAATTCATCGTGCCGTTCAGCGAAGAGTATCACCGCGAGATTATCGACTCGGACGGCTTGGAAAAGTTGGACGTGATTGTTGAGGAGATTGACACGGGGCAAGCCGTCGGATATTTCATGCTCCGCGAGATGGATTCGCCGTTCATTGAGTTTACCCACGTCATCATTGGGCGCAAGGGGCTGGGCTACGGGCGCGAGGCTTTGAACCTTCTGCTTGAGTGGACGTTCAAAGTTAGGAATTATCATCGCGTTTGGATTGACTGCAAGGAATACAATTCAATCGCCCTGCACCTTTACGAGAGTTTGGGCTTTGTGCGTGAAGGCGTCCTGCGTGAAATCATTTTAACCGATGGCGTCTGGGAAAACTTAATCGTGCTTGGAATGCTTGACCGCGAATACTTCAGCCATTAACCGAAAAAATTATCCCCCGCACTCAGCGAGGGATTTTTATTACGTTTAAGAAGTTTACACAGCCTTAGCCAAATCCTCGCCGAGTTTGCGGCACTCTTCAAGGACAGTATCATCAGGAGCATTTTCAGCAATCACGGAGCCGACGAATTTCGCGCCCGCCTCTTTAGTGCGTTCAGACCAATTTTCCATCCAAATGCCGCCGCCCCAGCCATAGGAACCGAACAGCCCGACGGGTACGCCGTTAAGTTTGGTCTCGGCTTCGGCGAAGAACGGCTCAAAGGAATCCTCTTCCAAAACCTCATCGCCCATTGCCGGGCAACCGAACAGGAAACCGTTATAATCCGCCATGTCAGATGCGTTGAAGTCGTCTACCTGGAAAATCTCGACATCTGCATCCGCCGCTTTTGCGCCTTCTGCTACGGCGTTTGCCATTTCCTCAGTATTGCCAGTGCCGCTCCAAAACACGACCGCGATTTTACTCATCAAGAATCGCCTCCAAAAATTTTACTCTACAAACGCGCACATATTAACACAGCCCCTTTTGCCCGTCAATAAATTTGTCAAGATAAATTGCCTAAAGCGGCAAAGGGTTGTATAATCGCGCTAATGTTGTTTTAATCTATGGAGGTGATGTGATGCGGGAATTGCTCAACCGAATGCACGCCTGGATGGCGGCTTACATGAAAAGCTTTTACTCGGACGATGCGGAAGTTCAGCAGGGCATTCTGATAAAGGAAAAGCATACAGGATACGTTACGGCGAATTGCATTGAGCTTGCCAAGTTCTTAAAGCTACCTAAGCACGACGCTGAACTTGCGGAGATAATCGGGCTTTTTCACGACGTGGGACGCTTCCGCCAATACAGCTTATACCAGACGTTCAATGACGCTGACAGCGAAGACCATGCCGACCTTGCACTTAAAGTCATTGACGAGTTGGAATTCTTTAAGGAGCTTGCCGCGTCCGATTATAAGCTTTTGCAGTTCGCAATTCAGAATCACAACAAGATGACCATTGCGCCGACTGACGACGAACGCAAGCTTCTCTTTGCAAGGATAATCCGCGACGCTGATAAGCTTGATATTTATCGTGTACTTGAACCTTTCCTTGCGCAGGAGAACGCTGACAAGTTGCCTAACTTTATCAAAGGCAGGGCACGTCCCGACATTAGCCCCGACTTTATAGAAAACTTCGTGACGGGCAAGCAGGCGGACTACAGAAATATTCGCACAAACGGCGACAGGAAAATTGTTCGGCTCATGTGGATTTACGACATCAACTTTTCGTGGACGATGCAAAGGATTGTCGAACGCGGCTACATTGAAAAAATCGTCGCTAACCTGCCAATGGACGAACGCATTGCCGAAGGTGTCCGCCGCTTGCGTCGACGTGTCGAAGAAAAACTTTCTGAGGTGAGTATATGATAAATTTTGTGCAGCAGGAGATTGAGAACGATTTAAAGGCGGGCAAATACACTGAAGGAATCCACACACGCTTTCCACCCGAACCCAACGGTTATTTGCATATCGGGCACGCTAAGTCAGTTTGCTTGAACTTCGGACTTGCCCTTCACAACGGCGGCTTGTGCAATCTGCGTTTCGACGACACTAACCCCACCAAAGAGGACGTTGAGTTCGTTGATTCGATTCAAGAGGATATTAAGTGGCTCGGCTTCGATTGGGGCGACAGAAAATTTTTCGCGTCGGATTACTTCGGCAAGTTCTATGATTATGCTGTTGAGCTTATCAAACGCGGCTTGGCTTATGTCGACGACCTCAGCGCGGAAGAGATTCGAGCTTATCGCGGCACCTTGACGGAGGCGGGCAAGGAAAGTCCTTGGCGCAATCGTTCTGTCGAAGAGAATTTGGACTTGTTCACGCGCATGAAGGCGGGCGAGTTCCCTGACGGCTCCAAAGTCCTGCGTGCTAAAATTGACATGGCAAGCCCCAACATAAACATGCGCGACCCTGTCATATATCGAATTACGCGGGCGACCCATCATCACACCGGCGACGATTGGTTGATTTATCCCATGTACGATTTCGCGCACCCGCTCGAAGACGCCATAGAAGGTATCACGCACTCGGTCTGCACGCTTGAGTTTGAAGACCATCGCCCGTTCTATGACTGGTTGCTTGAGTCTCTGGGCTTTGATGTGAACACCCGCCCTCGGCAAATTGAGTTCGCCCGCTTAGACTTAACCAACACCATTACAAGCAAACGCAAACTCCGTCAGCTCGTGGAAGAAAATCACGTTCGCGGCTGGGACGATCCGCGTATGCCGACACTTTGCGGGCTTAGGCGGCGTGGCTTCACTCCTGCGGCGATTAAAGATTTCTGCGAGCGTATCGGCGTGGCTAAGTCTAACAGCGTCGTTGATATTGCAATGCTTGAACACTGCGTCCGCGAAGACCTCAACGATTCGGCCGATAGGGTTATGGCTGTCCTCGACCCGTTGAAAGTTATCCTTACCAATGTTGATGACGGCGTAGAGTACTTGACGGCGGAGAATCACCCCAAGCGCGGCGGCAGTCGATTCGTTCCGTTCACGAGAGAAATTTTTATCGACCGCGAAGACTTCATGGAGGACGCCCCGAAGAAATTCTTCCGCCTCAAGCCCGGCGGCGAAGTCCGATTGAAATACGCCTATATCATCAAATGCAACGAGGTTATCAAGAACACTGCGGGCGAAGTCGTCGAACTCCATTGCACGATTGACCCAACGTCAAAGAGCGGAGGCGCGACTGCAGGACGCAAGATTAAGGGCACGATTCATTGGGTTAGCGCGAAGTTCGCCTTGCCCGCCGAAGTCAGGCTGTATGATTACCTTTTGACGACCGACGCTCAAGGCAACCTGCCCGAAGATTTTATCGCCGCCCTCAATCCAAATTCGTTAATCGTCAAGCAGGCTTTGATTGAACCTTCCGTTCGCTGGACAAACGCGGGCACGCATTATCAATTCTTGCGCCTAGGCTACTTCGTCGTCGACCCGGACACCACGCCCGATAAGCTGGTTTTTAATCGCGTCGTCGGCTTGAAGGACACTTGGGCTAAAGTTAAGGACAGGTGATTAGCTATGCCGAAGATACCACGCGGCTTGACTGATAAAGACATGGTTAAAAACTATGTCGAGGAGGAGACGATTGAACAGCAACTCTTAACCGCCGCAAAGAAGGCAGAAAAGCTCCGCATGATTGCCGAGGCAGAAGCTCCGCCCGCCCCGCTCGCTAAAGCCGGATTTACTCCCGAACTAACAGACAAACTAGGCAGGGAACTCCTAGCACTCAAGATTGAACTATCGAATGCGGGCGTTAAGAGTTACAACTTCAAAATAAAACGCGACGGAGAGAAAATAACCTTAACCGTCACGGACAAAAAACTTTTCTAAGGGGATTACTCTATGGAAACAATGACAATAGTAGCGATTGTGATATTTGTAGCTGCCTACGCGCTGATAATTTCCGAAAAGATTCACCGAACCGTTGTCGGGCTATTCGGCGCAATGCTGATGATTCTGCTTGGTATCATCGACCAGGAAACCGCCGTGCATCACATCGACTTCAACACGATTGGACTTTTAATGGGCATGATGATTGTCGTCAACATCACCAGCGAAACCGGACTCTTTAACTTCTTAGCGATATGGTCAGCTAAAAAAGTCAAGGCTCAACCTGTGGCGTTGCTCGTGGCGTTGAGCACACTAACTGCCGTTTGCTCCGCGCTCCTAGACAACGTGACGACCGTCCTTTTAACCGTGCCGATAACCTTCAATATCGCCGCGCAGTTGAAAGTAGACGTTAAACCGTTCCTCATGGCGCAAATCATCAGTTCCAATATCGGCGGCACCGCAACCCTTATCGGCGACCCGCCTAACATCATGATTGGTTCGGCTGTCGGCTTGAGCTTCGGCGACTTCGTCCTGAACATGACGGGCGTATCAATCGTCATCTTTATCACAACGGTTTTGCTGTTGATGATGATTTACAAGAGCGACTTGCACACTAAACCCGAACTGCAAGATAAAGTCATGCGCCTAGACGAGAAGAGCCAGATAACTGACCCGCTCCTGCTTAAGAAGTGCTTGTTCGTCTTGGCGATAACGATAAGCCTGTTTGCCTTCCACGGCATGTTAGGTCTTGAATCGGCGACTGCTGCTTTGACGGGCGCAAGCTTACTGTTGCTGATAACTTATGCACATAACGAAGAAATGATTGCCAAAATGCTTAGCAAGGTCGAATGGCTCGCAATCTTTTTCTTCGGCGGACTGTTTATCCTCGTCGGCGCACTGGTCGAGACGGGCGTTATCAAAATGCTCGCACAGGAGGCAATGGAGATTACCAAAGGCGACCTCACCTTCACGGCGATAGTTATCATTTGGATGAGTGCGCTTGCCTCGGCGTTCATTGATAATATCCCGTTCGTGGCAACGATGATTCCGCTGATTAAAGATATGGGCGCAATGGGCTTGACGAACCTTGACCCGCTGTGGTGGAGTTTGGCACTGGGTGCTTGCCTCGGCGGCAATGGAACTTTAATCGGCGCGTCGGCTAATGTCGTCGTTGCGTCTATGGCGGCTCAACGCGGGCGTGCAATTTCGTTTATCGGCTTCATGAAGGTTGCCTTCCCGCTGATGATTCTTTCGATAATCATTTCAACCGTCTATGTCTACTTCCGCTACTTGTAAGAGACTTTCGCGGTCGGTGAGCCGTTGACTTATCGACCGCTATTTTTTTGGAGGTCAGCCAATGAAACTTTATCCCGATACAAAAGTTTATGTCTCATGCCCTGCTAATTTTCAAACGGGCGGTCCAGAGCTTGCCCACCAACTTGCCTCCACGCTCATTTCTTTTGGCGTCAAAGCCGGTATGTGTTATTACAAAAGTGCTAAGGAATACAATAAAGAGGATCCTGTTCATGACGTTTATAAAAAATATCATGTGCCCTATACGTTCGAGATGGAAGACAAACCGCACAATATTTTTGTCGTGCCAGAGGGAGCCACGGAGCTTTTTTACGGCATAAAAAAAATGCGGCGCGTGCTCTGGTGGATGAGCGTTGATAATTATCTTTCGCACCTCGTGAATGTGTTTAACGCTTACTTAAAAGATACTCTCGCCAAGCCTCTTGCGAAATTATTTTGCTTCGGAAAAGAAGATAATGACGTTGAACACTTTGTCCAGTCGGAATACGCTCGGCAGTTTATCAAGCTCAATGGCATTCCCAACAATAAAATTCACATGGTTGAAGATTATCTTAATCAGGCGTTCCTCACTCGTGCGGCGCAAGTCGACTTGAGCAAGAAAGAAAACATCGTCGCTTACAATCCGAAGAAAGGCTTTGAAGTGGTTAAACTTTTTATCGCCGATGCTCCCGACATTGATTGGCGACCAATTAAGGACATGACGCCCGCGCAGGTTCAAGAGCTGTTAGCCTCGGCAAAAGTTTATATCGACTTCGGCAATCACCCCGGCAAAGATAGGATTCCACGCGAGGCGGCTGTTTCGGGTTGCGTCGTGTTAGTCGGCAAACGTGGCGCGGCAATCAACGACATTGATATAAATATTCCCGCTGAATTTAAATTCGATATGGCGGGAAACACGCTACAAGATGTCATTAATAAAATCCACGAGGTCTTTGAAGATTTCCCTGCCGCCCACGAAAAGCAGACCTCTTATCGTGCACGCATTCACGACGATAAAAACCGTTTTGTCAATGAAGTCGTCGAGGCATTCGAGATAAAGAAGACTAATCGCGGGGCAGTTGCCTTACCGCAGGGCTTCAACGAAGGGACTTCATTGCTTATCGAGAAACTTCAACGCCAATCGCTTATGCCCGGCTTTATCGTCGATGACTTTATGAGTACCGCTGAAATGGCTAAGCTTTCGGAAGGGCTGATAATCCGCGACCAGAATCGAAATTATATGCGCCTCGACGATAATTTAATTGAGATTATCACCCGCGACGACGCGAAGTTCTTACATATCGAAGGACGGATAAGCAAGCTCGCGCTATCGGAGCCGTCAGAGGCAGAACTTGCCGCGGTAAAAGATTTTTATGAAGCTGACGATTCAGCTATTCTGAGATTTTAAGGAGATTAGTCAATGAAAATTTATCCTGACACGAAAATTTATATTCTTGCACCTGGTAATTATAGTTCAGGCGGACCAGAGTCTTTGCATCAACTTTGCTCTCAGCTCCTCAATTGCAATGTTAAAGCGTGCATGTATTACGTTCCCAGTATCCCGAAGATATTTAATCCTGATAACCCCGTACATGAAAACTTTACAAAGTATCATCTGCCTTACGTCCTTGAAGTGGAGGACGACAAACGAAATATTATTATCATTCCCGAATCTTTGGTTGAATATCATTATCGCACAAAAAAGATACGCCGCGTACTTTGGTGGCTAAGCGTCAACATTTACATAAGAACAATCCGTGACTTAATGAATAAACGGTTCTTAGACCCTTTGTCAGAGCCAATGCCTAAATTCTTCTACTTCTATAGAAAAGATGAAGGCATTGACCACTGGACACAATCAGAGTATGTCCGACAATTTCTGGAGTTAAACGGCGTAAAAAATTCTACGGACATAGAAACGCCCATGAGTCATAATTTCTTGAGCCAGGCCGCACATATCGACTTAAGCAAGAAAGAAAATATCGTCGCATTCAATCCGAAGAAAGACCCCGAGATAGCAAAGAGAATCATCACTGAGGCTTCCGATATTGATTGGCGGCGGATTGAAAACATGACGCCTGAAGAAGTTCAAACACTTTTGACAAAGGCGAAAGTTTATATGGACTTCGGATATTTTCCTGGCAGAGAACGTCTTCCACGCGAGGCGGCTCTTTTGGGTTGCGTCGTGATAACGGGAAAGCGCGGTGCTTCAGGCAATGACATTGATGTAAACATTCCCGCCGAGTTTAAATTTGATACGGACACTCTGAACCCTAAGCAAGTGGTAGAAAAGATTCGTGATGTCTTTGAAAACTTCTCAACGGCTCATGAATCGCAAAAGGCTTTTCGTGATAAAGAAATCAATGCACCAAAAGTTTTTAAATCCAAAGTTGTTGAATACTTCGAGATAAAAGAACTTCCTCTGCCGAGTGTTGCCTTTGTTCAGGGCGTCAGCGAAGAAAGTCTTCTGCTTGCCAAAGGACTTCTCAAGAACAACTTCAAACCGAGCTTTATAATTGATGACGAGATGGCTTTAACGGAATCCGATAAACGCATATTTCGCGAGCAGGGACGAAATTATCTGCGCCTCGATAATGAATTAATTGAAATTGTCACCCGCGACGATGCGAAGTTTTTATATCTCGAAGGGCGGATAAAGAAATTTGCGTTATTGGAGCCGTCAGACGCGGAGCTTGATGCAATGAAAGACTTCTACGGAGCTGATGTTGGTGACCTTCTGATATTCAGCCTGTAAATAAAAAAAATCGCCGAGCCGTTCAAAGCTTGGCGTTATTTGTTTGCAAAGACGTTGCACATCTCCTCCGACGAGAAGACCTCTTGCACGCTTCCGAACTTCAGCACACGTTTGTTTAGGAGGATGACCTTATCGGCAAAACGTTCAATCATATCCAAATCGTGCGAGATTAAAAGTATCGCCATGTCCTCGGCGGCTTTGAGTTCGGCGACGAGTTCATAAAAAATTTTCATGCCGACCTTGTCGACGCCGCTAATCGGTTCGTCGAGTAAAAGCAGGTCGGGCAATGGGTCGAGGGCAAGGGCTAAGAGGACTCTTTGAAGTTCGCCGCCAGAGAGCGCACCTAGTCTTCGGTCGATGAGGTGTTCTGCCTTGACGCGCCGGAGATTTTTTATTACGCGTTCGCGAATGAACTTTGAACTGCAAAGCCAGACTGGTCGCCACGTTAGGCACGCCATAAACAAATCAAGGACGCTTGTCGGGCTTGTGGCGTCGAACTTCAGTGTTTGCGGAACGTAACCGATAATCGGGCGGAGGTGTTCGCCCTTTGCGTCGAAGTAATGGAGCTTGCCCGCGTGCTTAACTTCGCCGAGGATTGACTTAAGCAACGTAGACTTGCCCGCGCCGTTCGGACCAATTAAAGCCGTAAGTTCGCCGCAATGAATCATAAAGTTCACGTCTTCAAAAATAGTAAGCTCGCCGACCTTGACGGAAAAATTTTCTATCTGCGTCGTGCAAAGCTTTGACTGATTGTGTTTCATGCTGATAACCTTCTAAACATCTTGACTGCCAACCACAGCAGAACTATCGCGTAGGCTGACAGAATTAAGAATGATGATAAGCTGAAGCCTTCCCGCAAAAGGTAGCTCGTGTGCGTGAGAGGCAAGACTTCTATCACGAAGCGGACGACGGGTGGCAACTCCGCTGTGCTAAAGAACGTCCCACAGAGGAAACTCATCGGCATTAGCAGATACGTGTTGACTTGGGCAAGCTCTTCATAGGTCTGAACCTTCAACGCCGCGCAGAAACATACGCTAGCAAAGATTATCGAGTTCAGCACGACGACGCTAAGGAAGGTTATCGGCTCAAAGTTCAGACCCGCGCCGAAACTCAACGCCACGCCCAAAATCAAAGCCGTCGAGATTAACGCACGCACGACCGCCGATAAGACTTTGCCGAGGACAAACGCCGTCGGCTCAATCGGTGCGCTAAGGTACTCTTCCAAACTTTTGTGATAGACGCGTTCGGCGTGGACGGTTGTTATACTCATGTAGCTAACGTTCATTGTATTAAGGGCGACGATGCCTGGCACGAGGAAATCAAGATACGTACCCGACGCAATGTTGATGTTCTTGCCTAAGCCCCAACCGAACGCAACCAGATATAAGACGGGCGTCACTAGCCGCGACAAGATAAATTTTTTCAGCCGCCGCCGCAGGACAATCCAATCACGCCACATGACCGTTGCAATGTCTTGAATCATGCTTTCAGCTGTTCGAGGCGTTCAATTTCTTTTTTGTGATTCTCCAATGCGTAGCCAATGCGTATATGCTCTTCCTCTGTGAAGTCGTCGCTTTGATACGCCGCCGAGATTTTTTCAAGCCGAGCTTTGACTTCGGCAATCTCATCTTCCAAAACGAACTTATCATTTAGCACGAGACCATAGACCGCAAGAATTTGCTCGCGTGTCATTTGATAGTAAGAGTCCTCGCCCGACAGCTCGCCGATTGCCTTTGCCAACTTCAAGACAATTTCAAGTGGCGGTTTGCCCGCATTAATCGAGTTCGTCAGCATTGTGCGAAGTTCTTGAGCTACACCGTAAAATTTTTTGTCTGCCAAATGAATCTCTCCTTAAGATTTTTCCGCTTTGTAATTCGTCAATAGCCCAATTATACCTTCAATCCAATCGAAGCTTATGACCGGCTCGCATGGACGCGAGCCGCCGCGCGTTTGAAACATGGATGTTTCATAGCGGGGTTAAACGCCCTTTTCTTTTGTAACTTTTCTTTGGACAAGCAAAGAAAAGTTTTTAAAACGATAGCATAACAACGCCCGCTATACAAAGAATCGCCCCAAAAATTTTTTGAGCTGTTATTTGCTCGTGATAGAAGAAGCCGCCAACGGCAAGCATAGCCAATGCAATCAAAATGTTCACGACCAATGCCGCCGTAGACAACTTGCCGCCCGCCCGATAAATCATCACAAACGACACCTCCACGCCAGTTATCGCCAAACCCATTAAGACGCACGCCCAATTACTCCGCGCCGCCTCGACTAAAATTTTTTCGTGCGGCGTCATGAAGAATAAAATTGCACTTGCAAGCAGAGCCGTCGCGTAGTTGACGACCAGACCCATAAAGGCGTTTTGCTCGGTGGGGAGGATTGACTTGCTTGCAATATGATAAAGCATGTTGGCGAATACGGCGACCGTTATCGGCAAAAAAATCATCTATAGCACCTCCAAAAAAATAAGGCATCCCACGAACCTTCCGAGGCTTTTGCCCTTGCCTGCGGTTCGTGTGAATGCCTTGTGCGTAATCCGGCGACGACGCACGAAGATTATTTATCGCTACTTACTTTTTAACGACGGTAGTCATCTCGGCGAAAATATCATCAAGCGAGTTATCGTTTTCGGGAGCGTTCTTTAAGTTCGTTGGCAGATTAATCAGCGAGTCCTTGCGCGGTGAAACGTAAGTCGTATACGTTTTAAGCTCCGCATAATAGCCCATAGCGTCAAGGAGGTCTCGTTCTTCGTCAGTTAGGACGACACGCCCCGCCGCCGCCTCATCAAGGACATAACGTGCATAGGCGCGCATGATGTTTGTAAGGTCAAAGGCGGCAGTAACTGTCGTCCAGCTCGGTTTGTTGACTGTCCAAGCAAAAGTTATGTCGTTCGCCTTGATAGCCTCAAGCCAACGATTAAGTTGTTCTTTTTGCTCAGTCAAGGCGTCGCCCGAAAGATTTGCAAAGGAGTCTTGAGAGTTCTTTTCTAAAAGTGCTGCGATTTTATTGCCATCGAGTGTGACGTTCATGATTCGCATATCGGGCGTATCCTTTAGGAGTTCGACCTTCTTAACGGCGTCGAGGTTCTGATTTAGCACGTCGATTTCAGACGCCTTCCAAATGGTGACGATACCCGCAGGTAGACCAGGCAGGAGCATCTTACTCCATTTGCCGCGCCGCTGAACGTAAAGCGTCATGTCATTGCCGGCTTGTTCAATGTAAAAGGGAATGCTGCTGTTCGTCGAGTAATTTTTCTGCAGATTGGTATATGTCCAAGACAAGGTGCCGCTCATCCTCATCACGTTATCGGCGGTGACTTGCCCTTTAGAGTCAATGTCCAGATGGAAATTCGGAGCAATCAACGTAAGGTCTTGGTCAATCATGCGCGTTGAGGTCAACTGCCCCATATAAGCTTCACGGAAAGCCGCCATGCCCTCATCCTCACTGGGAGCCGCGTTCACGACAGCATTGCCGCCCAAAAGTAGCGTGCCACTGATTGCCGCAACCGACGCGACCTTTGCTAGGCGACGGAAATTTAACCTATCCAACAACTTCATTACAATACCTCCAAAATTTTTTGCCATAATAAGCACGGCACTTTTCTTTGTCAAGGCAGGAATATAGCAAGACTCGTTGAAATATCACTGAAAACTTTACGGCGTCGAATATAAACCTTGCTAAAGAACAGGCTAACTGTTATCATATAGAAAAACTGAGGAGGTAGCGCAATGCGAAAGAGGAAAGGTTTTAACTGGTTTGTGTTGGCGATGTTCGCTATGATTGCTTACTTCTCGACGGTTTTAATTTCTCAGCAGGTGCACCTAGCGCACGTTAGCGAAAGTCAACGCATAGCCGATAAAAGATTGGAAAAAGCAAAGGCGACGAACGAAAAGTTGCGCAAGGAGCTCGCCGCCCTGCAGGACATCAACAACATCGAGAAATTGGCGCGTGAGGATTTGGGCTTTACCAAAGAAGGCGAGATGCCCTATCAAGCGGCGCGCCCATAAAAAAAATTTTTTGGAGGACGGGTATTTTGGTAATGGAAGCAGGCAGCATTGTGGAAGGCAAGGTCACTAGAATCACGAACTTTGGAGCATTCGTGGAACTGGAGGAGGGCAAAGTTGGACTGATTCATATCTCGGAGGTCGCTGACGTTTATGTTAATGACGTGCACGACTTCCTAAGCGAGGGCGATACGGTTCAAGTCAAAGTCGTAAGCATTGACGGCAACAAGGTTGCGTTATCCTTGAAGCAGGCAAAGCCCAAGCCGCCCGAAAACGACGGACAGAATTTCAGACAGAATCGGCGCGGAGACTTTCGCAAGCCACAAGGCAAAATGTCCGCCTCATTTGAAGATAAGCTGTCGAAGTTCCTTAAAGACAGCGACGAGCGTTTGACGGACTTAAAGCGCAAGACGGATTCTAAGCGCGGCGGTCGCGGCTCTCGGCGGTCGGATTGAATTGCTTAAACGGTTCATTGACAATTGCGCGGCAGAAAAAATCTTCGGCGATGTGCACAAAGTTTTAATCGCGGTGTCGGGCGGTGCTGATTCGTTGGCATTGGCGGAGCTGATGATTAATTCGCGGCAACGTTTCGGCTTGGAACTGTGCATAGGACACTTTGAACACGGCTTGCGCGGGCAAGAGTCAATCGACGACGCGGCGTTTGTCAAAGCCTTCGCCGAGGAACGCGGGATAAAATTTATTGGCGGACGCGGCGACGTTAAAGCATACGCGGCGGCAGAAAAAATCTCCGTCGAGACTGCGGCACGAACTCTGCGCTATGAATTCCTAAGCAAGCAAAACTTCGACGCGATTGTATTAGCACACCACGCCGACGACCAAGCCGAAACGATACTTATGAGACTGCTACGCGGGGCAACGTCTTCGGGCTTGTCGGCGATGAAGTTTAGGACGTTATCTAAGGATTATGGCTTGCTGATTCGTCCGTTGCTTAGGTTCAGGAAAGTGGAGCTTGAAGACTTCTGCCGGGAAAGGAACTTATCGCCCCGCCTCGACGCAACGAACTTTGAGCTAGACGCAACCCGCAATCGAATTCGGCTGGAGCTTATCCCGACGTTTGAAAGATTTAATCCCGCACTGGTCGAAACGCTTTGCAGATTAGCGGAAGTCACAGCGGAGGAGGCAGACTTCATAGACGAGCAAGCAGAAAAAATTTTCCCCGCCGTCGTCAATGACAACTCCATAATCCGAGCAGAGTTCCTAAAGCTCCACCCCGCACTGCAACGAGCCGTCATAAAAAAATTTATAGCACAAGTCACAGGTTCGGCAAAAGATTTTGGGTTCGTACACTTCGAGGGCGTCCGAAGAGTTCTAATCAGCGGGCTTAGGGGCGTCGAACTGCCAAGGAACTTGCGAGCGAATTTGACAAAAGGAAAACTTTCCATAACGAATAATTTTTATTGAAAGGAATGATTGCTTTGAAGAGTAAGGAAGATTACATCGAACGCGTGCTGTACACCGAGGAGGAAATCGCCGCCCGCGCTAAGGAGCTCAGTGCGCAAATCAGCGAAGACTACAAGGACATAGCCAAGCCTCTCTTGACGGTCGGCATTCTCAACGGCGCGGTCATGTTTTATACAGACGTTGTGCGGCGGCTGACCATTCCCGTCCAGTTCGATTTTCTTATCGCCTCAAGCTACGACGCAAACTCCCACACTAGCGGCAAGGTTAATATCCTCAAAAATCTCGACAACGACCCCAAAGGACGCGACATCTTGCTTGTAGAAGATATTATCGACTCCGGCACGACGATGAGCTATCTGATCGATTACTTTATGGACAAGAAGGCAAATAGCGTCAAAGTCTGCACACTTTTGAACAAGCCGAGCCGCCGTAAGGTCGACGTGAAGATTGATTACTGCGGCTTCGATGTGCCCGATGAATTTATTGTCGGCTACGGTCTAGACTTCGCGCAACATTATCGCAATCTGCCTTACCTAGGCATTCTCAATCGTAGTGTCTACGGAGGCAAGTAAGGAGGGCTTATCCGTGCTGAAGAAGATTTTTTCTGTCCTCTGTATGGCGACAATGCTTTTGGTCGTCGTCAATAATTCTGCTTCGGCCGAGGGTGAACCCAAGATTGTTGTCGTATTTGAATCACCGACAGGAGCTTTCTCCGAGCCTGAAAAGGTTCATACGTTACTGCAAGACACGCTTGATAAAATTTTAGGCAACATGTCGTGCGAGATTGTTCCTATAAGCGAGACTGAAAACTACGTGCAGATTTATCGCGAAGAAAATAACCTTATAGCTTCCAATGGCGCGGAGGAAGGCGACGCGACGACTTTTTATCTCAAGAAAGATGACCTAAACAAAATCTGTCAGTACTTCGGCGGCGATTACATAATCTACACGCGAATAACCAACACCGCCCCGAAGGTCTCCGTTGGATTCTTCACAGCAAGCCAAAAGATAAATGTCGTGCTGGACTTCCGCGTTTGGTCGGATAACAAAAAAGATTTTTCCTACATGAAGCGTGCGACGGCGACTGGCAAATCAACTTCTATCTTGGACGGGATTGGCAGTTCGGAACGCGCACTGGACAAGGGCTTGAGGAAAAACTTGCAGGAAATCGAAAAGGATAAGAACAAAATCCGCGAGGCATTGACAGAATGATTTTTAAGGCAAAGGAGCGTTTTGATTGAACAGTTTCTTGCGCAACGTCGGGTTCTATTTGCTGGTGATTTTTATTGCGATAACCGCCTACGATTACATGTCGGTCAAGCCAAAACCAGTCGAGGAAGTGAGCTATTCCCAGTTCATGCAACTTGTCGAGAAGGGCGAGATAACAAAAGTTGTCGTAGTAAAGAATTCGATACAAGCCACAAAGAAAGACGGCGGCGAGTTCTCGACGATAGTCCCTGACGAGCCAGTTGACGACGAAGAACTTATCAACAAACTGAGTGATAAGGGCGTGGAAATATATGCGCAGAACCCCAAAGACCCGCCGTGGTGGATGACGCTCCTGACGTCCCTTTTGCCGATTGCGTTGCTAGTGGGCTTCTGGTACTTCATGATAAGTCAGACGCAGGGCGGCGGCGGCAAAGTCTTTTCCTTCGGCAAGAGTCGTGCAAAGCTCATGGGCGGCGATAAAGTCAAGGTGACGTTCAATGACGTGGCGGGCGCGGACGAGGCTAAAGAAGAACTTGCCGAGGTCGTCGAATTCCTCAAGCACCCGAAGAAGTTTAACGACTTAGGCGCGAGGATTCCAAAGGGCGTTTTGCTCTTCGGTCCTCCTGGTACAGGCAAGACTTTGTTGGCTAAGGCGGTCGCGGGCGAGGCTGGCGTTGCGTTCTTCTCAATAAGCGGTTCGGACTTCGTGGAAATGTTCGTGGGCGTGGGTGCGTCGCGTGTTCGTGACTTGTTCGCGCAGGCTAAGAAGAATTCCCCGTGCATAATCTTTATCGATGAGATTGACGCAGTAGGTCGCCAACGTGGCGCGGCAGTCGGCGGAGGTCATGACGAACGCGAGCAAACTTTGAATCAGTTGCTTGTAGAAATGGACGGGTTCGCGGCTAATGAGGGCATCATCATCATCGCCGCCACGAATCGCCCAGATATTCTCGACAAAGCATTGCTTCGCCCCGGACGTTTCGACCGTCAGATTGTCGTTGATAAACCCGACGTGACCGGGCGTGTTGCAATCTTGAAAGTTCACACGAAAGGCAAGCCGATTGCAAAGGACGTAGACTTAGACGTTTTGGCGCGGCGGACTCCAGGCTTTACGGGGGCTGACTTGGCTAATCTCGTAAATGAGGCGGCGTTGCTTGCGGCTAGACGTAACAAGCACGAAATCAACATGACGGAGCTTGAAGAGTCAATCGAACGGGTGATGGCAGGTCCAGAACGCAAATCCAAAGTCATGAGCGAGAACGAGAAAAAGTTGACGGCGTATCACGAGGGCGGGCACGCGTTGGTTGGCATGATGTTGAAGCACGCCGACCCCGTCCACAAGGTCACGATAATCCCGCGTGGCAGGGCAGGCGGCTACACGCTGATGTTGCCTAAGGAGGATAGGAGCTATGCTACACGTTCCGAACTCATCGACCGCTTGAAAGTTGCAATGGGCGGACGCGTCGCCGAAGAGATTGTCCTAAACGAAATCTCAACGGGAGCCTCCCAAGACATACAGCAGGCAAGCCGAATCGTTCGCGCAATGATTATGCAATACGGTATGAGCAAAGTCTTAGGTCCTGTGGCTTATGGCGGCGACCCCGCGCAGCAGTATTACTTCGGACAGCCGCAGAAGAACTATTCGGAGGAAGTCGCCAGCGAGATTGATAAGGAAATCCAAAAGTACATGCAAGAGGCTTACGAGGCTTGCCGCACGATTATAAACGACAACCGCGACAAGTTGGACGTGATAGCCAAGGCGTTGATTGACAAGGAAACCCTCTCGGCGCGAGAGCTTAAAGATATTGTCTTCGGCGAGCAGAAAACGGAATTCGAGAAGCCGTTCCTAAAAGAGCCGCCGCCCGTGACAGTTGACCTTGGCAAACCGGAAGTCGTCGAGCAACCCAAATTCCCTGACGGCTCGGCACCAACGCCCGTTTAAAAATTTTTTGTAGACAATGACCGAGGGCTACTCGGTCTTAATTTTTGTAGGAGGCAACGATTAATGGAAAACGATGCAATGGCGGCGTTCGCAAACTTCATGCCGATAATCTTAATGGTGCTGATTTTTTATTTCCTGCTGTACCGCCCGCAGAAGAAAGCACGCGAGGCACATGACGCGATGCTTAGCAGTCTGAAGGTCGGGAGCCGCGTCATAACCATTGGCGGCATTTACGGGACGATTGTCAGCCTCAGCGATGATATTGTCCGCCTGAAGATTGCCGATAACGTCGAGATTGAAGTTGCTCGCGGGTCGATTAACGGCGTGGCGGAGACAAAGAGTGCTTGAGAAAAAAATTTTGCGTCGAGAGTTCCTAGGCAAGCGGGCGGCAGTCCCCCGCGACGAACGAGACCGCATAAGCCACGAGCTGATAAAAAAGTTCACGGCGTCTGAAATCTATCACGCGGCTAAAGTCATCATGGCTTACGCCTCGACGCCCGATGAACTTCAGCTTAAGGAACTGTTCAACGCGTGCTTTGCTGATAAAAAAGTTTTAGCGATACCGTTCATCATTGGCAAGGGCGAGATGCAAGCCGTAGAAGTTCCGAGCCTCGACGCACTGGAAGTCGGCGCGTTTAACATTCAGACCGTCAAGCTGGAGCTAAGGAAGTTCATCAAACCCGCGAAGATTGATTGCGTTATCGTGCCTGGCGCGGCATTTGACGTTCACGGCAACCGATTGGGTTTGGGCGGCGGCTACTATGACAGGTTCTTGCCTCGCGTCGTCAATGCTAAAAAGATTGCCCTTGCTTATGACTTCCAACTTGTCGACAGTTTGCCGACGGAAGCTCACGACGCTAAAGTTGATATGATTCTAACGATTGAAAGGAGTGTCTATCATGAAGGTTACTAAGATATTAGTCGGCGTATTGCTGGCGTTGATAATGTTCGTGACACCCGCCGCCGCGCAGAGGTCGCAATCGCCTGATGACCCGTCGGGGTTCGTGGTGCTAGCGGAGGTTGTGCCGGACATTATCCAAGAGATTCGATACTACTCGACGTATAACTTTGTCGGCGATAGGATTGACGGCTACTATCAGCCTTGCGCACTCATGACGATTGAGGCGGCGCAGGCTCTTAAAAAAGTTTCCGATGACGTAATGAAGATGGGCTATCGGCTCAAAGTCTATGATGCGTACCGTCCGCAGATGGCTGTTGATAACTTCGTGCGTTGGGCGGAAGACCTCAACGATAAGCGCATGAAGAAATATTTCTATCCCAAAGTCGACAAGACGCGGCTTTTTGCTGACGGTTACATCGACGCAAAATCTGGACACTCTCGCGGCTCGACGATTGACCTAACGCTTTTTGACATGAAAACCGGCAAGGAAGTCGACATGGGCGGCACGTTCGATTACTTTGGCGAGCTGTCTCACCCCGACTACACGAAAATAACTAGGCAACAACTCAAGAACAGAATGATTCTTCGCGACGTGATGATTAAGAACGGATTCAGACCGCTTGCAACCGAATGGTGGCACTTCACGCTTGAGAACGAACCTTATCCCGATACTTACTTCAAATTTCCCGTAACCTTCTTGAAATAAGGGACAATCAATAAGGAATAGGACAAAACAATAAACTTGCTTGACAATGAAGCCGTCGCGCTGTATAGTTCGCGGCGGTTTTTGAGTTATTAACATTTTGGTTTTTAGTTGAAAGGGGGAACAGCTGCTCCGAAGCAAAGAGGCGGCTAAGGCAGTCGTCCTGCTTGGGACGTGACAAGATGTTGCGTCAGGCGGCGGAATGATGAAGCGAAAAATATTCAAGACACTTGAGACGATTAAAAGAAAGTGTGCGCTCTGCCTCGTATTGGCGGGCTTGATGATGATTAACACGGGCTTTACCGATAAGCAAGAGGAACCGCCCGAAGTCGAACAAGTACCGGTCGAGGAGACGCACGCAGAACCTACAGCGATTGCAGTTGGCGAAAACGGAAAATTGCAAGTCAGCGACGACGACGAATTGACGCGAGCCTTTGCCGAGGTCGTGGAGGCTTCGTTAGGCAAAGACTTAACAGGCGAAGTCGAGGACCCTTTTGAGGAACCGCCCGCGCCTGAAGAAGTCGTCGAGACTCCGCAGGGCTACGTTCCTTATACGCAGGTACTTGGCATGGAGGCGACAGCTTACTTGCCGACGGACGGTAGCGCAGAGGGCTTGACGGCAATGGGCATTCCCGCGACTTATGGGATAGTTGCCGTCGACCCGGATATTATCCCGCTCGGCACGCGAGTTTATATCCCCGGCTACGGCGAGGCTTTAGCGGCTGACACGGGCGGCGCAATCTACGGTTATCGGATTGATTTATGCATGGAGGACTATTGGCAGGCAATGGACTTCGGACGACGCACCGTTACCGTTTTCGTTTTGAAATAGACATAAAAAAATCTCCCGCCGAGTTTGACGGGAGGTTTTTATTTGCAAAGGTTTACGCGAAATACTGCTGATAAACGATAAAGACAAACAAGACGATTGCACAACCCATAGAGACCATTCCGGCACGTTCTATCCAGATGTCTTGCGTATCCGTGAAGTTGTAATGCCGCCTAGCGTAAGTCGTCGACAACGATATTAGCAGGGCGATATACAGTCCGCGGTTCAGTGGTGTGAAGTTCGACCAGCCGAGTATAAGAAAGACGATTGTCAACGCGAGGACGGCGATTAGCAGATAATCTTTGCCGACTTTTTCTTTTGGCTTTTTATCTTCGGACTCAGCCTTTTTCTTGGGCTGAATTTTTTTTGCGATTTTTTTTGACTGCCGCGCCATTTAGGATTCTCCTTTAAAAAAATTTTTGTCGAGTTTATCAAAGGTAGTAGCGTTTGTAAAGTTCAAGGCGAAGTCGCGAAGATTTTAAAGCTAATCTCGCAAGAAAGAATTCTTCCCACCTTGTGTTCAACGGAAAATTTTTCAAGGTTCGTCAGTCGTTCGCCGTCTAGTATCGCCCGAAGGACGTTAAGCAACGAGATATAATCCGCCTCAAGTTTGACGTTGACGACTTGCGCTTGAAGTGTTTCCGAGGTTGCGTCGTCCGTTTGCACAGAAATTATCCGCGCCCTGTGGAAGTCAGCCGCCCGATAAAGTTCGTCAATGAATTTATCCTGCTCAAGCGTCGCGGGCAGAAAGTCTCTTGCAGCGTCTAATTCGAGTTCCTTTGCTTCGACGAACGCCGATAAATTTTCGTGACATGCTTTAAGCTCCATGATTTCCCGTTCGACCTCGCGAAGTCGCCGCGTCTCCAGTTTCATGGCTAAGATTTCTCGTTGCGCCGGCTTGTAGATGAATTGCCACCAACAGAACGGCAGGATTATTATCAGAGCAAAGATTATCAGCGGCAGAAAGTTTTTATCGCGCATGATTCCGAATCCTAATGAAAAAAGGAGCCTCATGGACTCCCCGTGAAAAATTTTAGTCTGCGGTGAACGGCAAGAGCGCGATGTTGCGGGCGCGTTTAATGGCGATTGTCACTTGACGCTGATGCTTGGCGCAGTTGCCCGAAATGCGGCGCGGAAGAATCTTGCCGCGTTCAGTGGTGAAGCGACGAAGCTTAGCCGCGTCTTTGTAATCTATATTCTCAACTTTATCGACGCAAAAGGCGCAAACTTTCCTGCGCGGGCGTCGACCTCTTTCTCTGCGCATTTTCAATCCTCCTTAAAACGGTGTGTCTTCAGGGTCAATGGGTTCGCCGCCGAAGTCGTCGTTATAATTATTTTTCTTAGGTGGAGCAGGCTGGCGACGTTCTTGATAGCTGTTGTCCGAAGGAGCGGAATTATTATCCTCGCCGCTATTGGCGCGTCTGCTGTCAGCGAATTCGATATTGTCGACGATTACATCAACGCCCGAACGCTTAGAGCCGTCTTTTCCTTCGTAGTTATAAGTTTGCAAACGCCCTTCAACGACGACGCGAACTCCTTTATTAAGATAGCGGGCGCAAAATTCGGCAGTCCTCTCCCACGCGATAAGATTAAAGAAGTCCGTGGTTTCTCCGTCTTTAAGGCGACGATGAACGGCGATACCCATTCTGGTAAAGGCCTTGCCGCTCTGCGTGTAACGAACTTCCGGGGCTTGGGTCAAATTGCCGCTAAGAAAAACCTTATTCATTCTTTAACCTCTTTCTCGTCGGAACGAACGATCATGTGCTTAAGGATTTCGTCCGTGATTTTCATGACGCGATCACATTCGGCAACGCACGCAGGCTCGCACGTCACATAGAACAGCACGTAGAAGCCTTCCTCTTGCTTTTTGATTTCGTAGGCAAGGCGACGCTTACCCCAGCGGTCTTCCTTCGTGATTGTACCGCCGTTCGCCGCGATGAGCTTTGCAAACTTATCAATGACAGCGTCTGTTGCCTCTTCCTCCATTGAACGGATAATGAAGATAACTTCGTACTTCCTCAACTTTTGCACCTCCCTTTGGTCTTCGGCTCGCTTGCTAACGAGCAGAGAGTTTATTAACATGCTTAACGGGGCGGAATTATATCACCGAAGCTTTTTTTAAGCAAGCCTTGCGGAAAATTTATTGGCGTCTCGCCGCTTGTAAATAGAAATGAAGCGTGATAAAATCCTTGCGGTTTTTTAGGATTTTTTTTGCGCGTTGGCAGAAAGGAGTTTTCAACTTGTTTTTTGGGATGTCAATGAGCGTCGGAATAGATTTGGGCACGGCAAATATTTTAGTCTATGTCAAGGGCAAAGGAATAGTTTTGCGTGAACCGTCGGTCGTCGCCGTAGACAAGGACACGGATAAAATTTTAGCGATAGGGCAAGAGGCGCGTGATATGATTGGACGCACGCCGGGCAATATCGTTGCCATTCGCCCGCTACGCGACGGAGTGATTGCCGATTACGAGATGACGGAATCAATGATTCGTCACTTCTTGGAAAAGGTCATAGGACGTTCGTTCCTTTTCCGTCCAAAGGTTATGATATGCGTACCAACAGGCGTTAATGACGTGGAGAAACGCGCCGTGCAGGAGGCGGCTGAGCAGGCCGGAGCTAAACGGACGGAGCTTATCGAAGAACCAATAGCGGCGGCGTTGGGTGCGGGCATAGACATTTCCGAGCCAATGGGTTCGATGGTCGTTGATATAGGCGGCGGCACGTGCGATGTTGCGGTTATCTCTTTGGGCGGGATTGTCTGCAGCGAAAGTTTGCGTGTGGCGGGCGATAAATTTGACAGCGACATAGAATTTTATATCAAGAAGGAATATAGCCTGATGATTGGTGAGCGCACGGCGGAGAATATCAAAGTTCAAGTCGGTGCGGCGTATCCTAGTGCAAGGAAAGAAACTATGAGCGTGCGTGGACGTGACGTTATAAGCGGTTTGCCGAAGGTTATAAACGTCGAATCGGACGAGATAGCAGGAGCCTTGCATGATTCGGTTGAAAGTATCGTAACCTGCGTTAAGAATGTTTTGGAGCGGACGCCGCCTGAACTCGCCGCTGACATTATGGATCATGGAATCGTTCTGACGGGCGGAGGGGCAATGCTTTACGGCTTGGCGGATTTGATTCGCAAGGAAACGAATATCCCCGCTATGCTCGCCGATGACCCGCTCTCTTGCGTGGCTATCGGCACGGGCAAAGCTCTTGAATACGGCAAAAAACTTTAAGGGAGTGAACTACTTGAGAGTAAAAAATTTATTGGCGACCCTCTGCGCGGCGTGTTTGTTGCTAACGGGTTGCGGCGGTGAGCAACAGGCAAATCACGATAAGCCGAACAACAACTTTTCTTCCGCCGAACTTCAACTCGGAATGGTGACTCGCCTTAACACCGACGAAAAGAACATGAGTAGCGTCCTCGACCAGTTCGCGGAGAAAATCGGCGTCAAAGGCACAAAGCACTTGCCCAAGTTCTACGATAGCTTCAGTCTTATGCAGTTGGGGCTTGAGGCGGGCGAGATTGAGGCGATAAGCACTTACAACAGCGTAGCCAAATACGTCGTCGCGAACAATAACAAGCTGGAGATTGTCCCGAACGAGGCATTGAATAAAATCACGGACTCCTTCTGCTTTGCCGTTCGCAAGGACGAGACCGAGCTTAGAGACGACCTAGACAAGGTTATCGACGACATGAAGGCTGACGGCGCACTTGATAAGCTCATCAACGATTACATTACCAACGTCGACAAGGGGCAAGCTCCGCCGAAAGTCGATATTTCAAAGACTGACGGAGCACAGACGATTAAAGTTGGTGTGACGGGTGATTTGCCTCCGCTTGATTTGATTCTGCCCGATAACTCGCCTGCAGGATTCAATACCGCTATGCTTGCTGAAGTCGGTAAGCGGCTCGGAAAGAACGTTGAGATTGTCCAGATAGAGGGCGGCGGCTTTGAACTTCAAATTGATTGACGTTATTTTTTGGGTTATCGTGCCCTTAGGAGATGACCTGCCCATTGACCTAGACAAGCCCGAAGGTCTCGAATTGAGCAAGCTTTACTTCAAGGATAATGTTGCCGTTATCAAACTCAAAGCTAATAAATAAATTGGAGGTCTTAAAAAATGAAACTCAAGAAGATTGCTAAGGTTCTGTTGTCCTGCTTGGTGGCGGGCGCGTTGTTCACGGGTTGCGGCGGCGGAGATAAGCCAGCTAATGACAGCGGCGATAAACCGGCGGCTTCCACGGGCAATGTTAAGCTCGGCATGATTTCTCATCTCAACGTTACCGAACAGAAAATGGACGAGATTTTAAAGATGGTCGAGGAAGAATCCAAAGTCCCGCTTACCAATTTCACAGTCACTTACTACGACAACTTAAAGCTCATGCAAATGGGTATCGAGTCGGGTAGCGTCGACCAGATAAGCCTTTATACCAGCGTTGCAGATTACGTTATCGCCAACAACGACAAATACGAGAAAGTAAGCGACCTGACGCTGAAGAATCTTTCCGATACCTTCTGCTTCGCCGTGCGCAAAGACGACGCCGCCTTGAAAGCCGACCTCGACAAAGCTCTTGACGAGATGAAGGCTGACGGCTCTCTTGATAAGCTCGCTAAGGAATACATCACCGACGTTGATAAGGGAACGGCTCCGCCCGCGATTGAAATTCCCATGACCGAAGGCGCACAGACGATTAAAGTTGGTGTGACGGGCGACCTTCCGCCGCTTGACTATGTGAGCGCGGACGGTAAAGCTGCTGGGTTCAATACCGCCCTGCTTGCAGAAGTCGCTAAACGTTCGGGCAAGAATATCGAAATCGTAGACATTGACAGCGGCGCACGTGCGGCGGCTTTGAGTTCCGGGCAAATCGACGTTATCTTCTGGGTTGTCGTTCCGACCGCAGGTAAGGTTCGCGCCGACATTGACAAGCCCGAAGGCGTCGAGCTCAGCAATCCTTACTTCAAAGACAATGTTGAGCATCTCAAGCTTAAAAAATAAGGTGACACTATGAAAAAAGTTTTTACGTTACTAATGCTGATAACGCTATTGATGACAGGTTGCGGCGGCTCTCAAGGAAACGACGCTAAGAAAGATTCCGACACAGGCAAGATTAAGATTGGTATGATAACTCGTCTGAACGCAAGCGAAGAAAGCTTCGGCGAATTCATGAAGAAGGTTGAGGATACCCTAGACGTCAAGATTTCTTCGCACGTGCCAGTTTTCTTCGACAACCTAAACGCAATGCAGATGGCATTGCAGACAAAGCAAATCGACGAGATAAGCACTTATCGAAGCGTGGCGCGTTACATGATTGCTAAGGACAAACGCTACCAGGTGCTAAAGGATCATTCGCTGGAGTTCATTGATTCGTTCTGCTTTGCCTTGCGCGACGACGAGACCGAGCTTAGAGACTCTTTGAACAAGGTTATTAAGGAAATGCAATCGGATGGTACACTTGACCGCTTGACAAAAGAATACATAACGGACATTAACGCCGAGACTGACCCGCCCGCAGTGGATTTGCCGCACTTCGACAGCGCACAGACGATTAAAGTTGCCGTGACGGGTGACCTGCCGCCTTTGGACTTCGTGAGCACGGAAGGTAAGCCAGAAGGTTTTAATACGGCTGTCCTCGCGGAGATTGGCAAACGCATGTTAAAGAATATTGAGCTTGTCAAAATCGACAGCGGCGCACGTGCGGCGGCTTTGACTTCTGGACAAGTCGACGTTGTTTTTTGGGCGATTGTTCCTGTCAGCGAGATTATCCCGACCGACAGCGACAAGCCTAACGGCGTCATTTTGACGGAGCCTTACTTCAAGGATAAGATTGTTCACATGACTTTTAAAGACGAAGAGAAATAATCTAATGGAGTTCGTAGATTTACTTTATAAAATCTTTCTAAAGGACGGCGGCTGGCTGACAATCCTAAACGGGCTGTGGGTGACGGTGCAAATCTCTACGCTGTCGCTCCTGCTCGGAACGATACTCGGCTCGTTGCTGTGTTTTTTTCGTCTAGGGAAGATAAAGCCGCTTAAAATCGCCGCACAAGTTTACATCTCGATAATCCGCGGCTCGCCCGTGCTTATGCTACTAATGCTCCTGTTCTATGGCGTGTTCGCTCGGCAAGGCTTAAGTCCAATCCTCGTGGCGGTGATAACTTTTTCAATGCACACGGCAGCGCACGTCGCGGAGCTTTTGCGTTCAGCGTTAATGGCTTTGGATAAGGGGCAAGTGGAAGCGGCTCGGACTTTGGGTTTTTCTAAGTGGCAAGCCTTTAAGCTCGTGACCTTCCCGCAACTCGTGCGCATCGCCAAGCCCGTCTATCAATCGACAATCGTTAATCTAATTCAGTGGACAAGCGTCGTCGGCTACGTCACGATAACTGACCTAACACGCGTCATCAATAACATTGCCTCGCGCACGATGCAACCTATGATTACGATTATTGGCGGCATGATTATTTATCTCGCGCTCTCGTATCTCGTCTACGGAATCTTCCATTGGACTAACAGGAGGCGGACGCAATGAGCATTATTGAAGTTCGCGGCTTGAAAATTTCCTTCGGGGCTTTGGAAGTCTTGCGCGGCATTGATTTGACTGTCGAGGCGGGCGAACGCATTACGATTATAGGCGGCTCTGGTTGCGGCAAAAGTGTCTTTCTGCGTTGCTTGGAACTTCTGGAGACTCCCGATGCTGGGCAAATCTTTATCGACGGCGAAGAACTCACTGCCCCCAACGTCAACATTGATTTGATTCGTCGCAAGATGGGTATGGTCTGGCAAAGGTTTAATCTCTTTACGCATATGAACGTAATGGAAAATTTGACTGTCGCCCCGATTAAACTTCTCGGCATGACTAAGGACGAGGCTCGGCAAAAAGCATTAGATTTGCTCGGTCAAGTTGGTTTGACTTCAAAGGCGGACTCTTATCCCGAATTCCTCTCCGGCGGTCAACAACAGCGTATTGCAATCTGTCGTTGCCTCATGATGAATCCGAAGGTAATTCTCTTCGACGAACCAACTAGCGCACTCGACCCGACGATGGTTGGCGAAGTCCTTGCCGTTATCCGTATGCTCGCCAAACGCGATTTGACTATGCTAATCGTAACGCACGAGATGAATTTTGCCCGCCAAGTCTCTGACAGGATTTTATTTTTCGCCGACGGTGTGATTTATGAGCAGGGCACGCCTAAAGAAATTTTCGACGCACCTAAACTACCAAAGACCGTTGCCTTTATTCACAAGCAAAAATATTTCAGCTACGAAATTGCCGAACGCGACTTTGACTTAATGGAGTTGCAGGGCGGCATTCAATCGTTCGCGGAAAAGTATGGGCTTTCGGCTCGCCGAACTAATCGTATCCAGCTTTGTTGCGAAGAATTGATTTATGAGATGCTCTCCAATGCTTGCGAAGGCGACGACGTTAAAATTTCGCTCGACGTGACTTATGCCGAGGTTGATAACAGCGTCGCCATAGAATTTTCTTCTGCGGGCAAGGCGTACAATCCCTTAGATAAAAATTTCGACGAACTCGACGAAGAACATCTTGGCGCGACTATCTTAAATAACCTCGCGAAAAATTATTCTCACCAATACGACGGCGGCATTAACAAGATAAGTTTCAGCTTGGCATAAAGAAAACCCCCTCCAAAGCGGAAGGGGTTTTTTGTTGTCGAAAATTATTCTTAGAACTCGTACCAGTCAAGCGATTTGATTACGAGAGGTTTGCCTTCAAGCGGAATGAAGACGATATTTTGCGATTCTTCCTGCGGATAGACACGAGTCGACATGACTTCCGCACCGTCGTTGATGAAGATTTCAATCGCGGACTTGTCGAGGAAGATACGGAACTTGAGAACGTCGCCGAAAGGTTGCAATATAACTTTGCGAATGCCCTTGCCGCCCTCAATCGTCATATCGCGGTTGAGCTCAAGGACAGGTTTGCCGTCTTCGGGATAGTACCTGACAAGAGTCTTTTCTTTGTCGCTACTGAAGAGTTCAAAGTCGAAGTTACCCGATTCTTTAACGTCAACCTCAAAGAGCAATTCGCCGCAGGTACCTTTAACGCCGGCAAGTTTAGCCGACGAAATTGCTTTATCAAGCGTGAGATCTTTATAATGAACGCCTTCGCCGCGCATGGCTTCGAGTTCTTTGGGCGGAACGGTATAAACTTTGCCGTCCCTGAATTGAAGCTCACGCGGAATAGTCAGCATAGTTGCCCAACCGTCAGCCTGTTCTGGGAAAGGACTTTGCCACGCAGCCATCCACGCAATAATGAAGTAACGCCCTTCGGGATTCTTCATCATGGTTGTTGCGTAGAAGTCGAAGCCGTGATCGAACGTGAAGAATTCGCCGTGATCGTAAATGCCCGTTTCGTAATTGAGCTTGCCGATCATGTAGCCAGCTTGGTGAATGTTGTGGAACATGTAGCCTTTAGGCGGAACGTGTTGCGGGGAAATGATCATAACGTATGTATCGCCGAAATGCGCAAAGCCTGGGCATTCCCACATCGTGCCTTCGGAGTAATCCGGCTTAGAAATGGCAGCGACGGATTTAAATTTCCAGTCAAAGAAGTTTTCGGACTCGTACAAAACTATTTGCGTGCGGGAGCGGTCATGTATTCTGTTACCAATCGCGCAGTAGTATTTGCCGTTGTGATCCCAAATCTTTGGATCGCGGAAGTCAACGTTAGCAACAATCGGGTCGCTGTTAGGAACGTCAATTACCGGATTTCCTTCATACTTTGTGAAGTTGATACCGTCTTCGGAATAAGCAAAGCACTGACGCTCGGTGACATTGCCGCCGCCCGAACTGCCCGAAGGATTATGCCCTGAAGGATTCTCTGCGGACGAATTGACGCCGCCCGGCCCGTTGAACCTTTGCGACGTGTACATAAGCCAGAGCTTGCCTTCAAACTCATAACCGCAACCGCTGAAGCAACCGTCCCAATCGTACCATTCATGCCCTTCAGAAAATGCGCCGGGCGTAATGGCAATCGGCTGATGTTCCCAGTGGCAGAGATCCTTACTCGTGGAATGCCCCCAGTGCATGGGTCCCCAGTTCACGGAATACGGATGATACTGATAGAAAATGTGATACTCGCCCTTGTAGTACGAGAAGCCGTTCGGGTCGTTGAGCCAACCAACCGGCGGTGCGACATGATACTTGGGATACCACTTGGACTCTTGAACTTTTTTTGCTTGTTCGGGGTCTAATCTTTTGTCTAACATTATTTACCCACCTCCGCCGCTGATTTTAAGTTAGAATAGCCTTAAAGTCAACGGAAATCCTTTGGCAAATCTAAAAAATTTTGGTACAATGCGGGAAAAAATTATAGGAGGAGAAAACATTGAGGCGAACACTTTTTTTATTGCTGACGTTGGTGATAATGATGATGACTTCGACGGCATTGGCGCAAGGCAAAAGGATTCTGTACGTGCCGATAGACGACCGCCCGTGCAATTTATATCAAGTGGTGCAGGTGGCTGAGAAGCTCGGCTACGAACTGTTGACGCCGCCTACTGAACTTTTAGGACGCAACACCCACACGGGCGACCCCGATAAGCTTTGGGCGTGGCTGGAAGAGACTGCCCCGCAAGCAGACTTCGCCGCAATCTCGACGGACGCAATGCTTTATGGTAGTCTCGTTGATTCGCGTATGCATGATTATACGGCGGAGGAAATTTTGGAGCGGGCTAAACGATTTAAGACCTTCCATGAAAAGTTTCCTTATCTGCCGCTTTACGCGATTGGAACTGTCATGCGCACGCCGCGTTCAGGAAGTCATGCTAGCGCGGAGCCTGAATACTACTACACATATGGCGCGAAGATTTTCCAATACACGGCACTGCTTGATAAAAAAGAGATGGGAAAAACTAAAGGTAACGACGAGCGGACGTTAAAGAAGTTAGCGGCAGACATTCCCAAAGAGTATCTTGACGATTGGTTTGCTCGCCGAGCGAAGAACTCCGACGCCAATAAATATCTGATTGACTTGACGCGGGAAGGTGTCTTCGATTACTTCTTGTTGGGTTGTGACGATAGCGCGATGTTTAGTCAAACGCACAAGGAGAGCCGTTACCTAACCGAACTTGCAAGCGATATGGGCAAAACGGTTATTCAAGTCAATGGCGGCGTAGATGAAATGGGCATGTTGATGATTTCCCGCGCCATTAATCGTGACCTTGACTATAGACCGTTCGTTAGCATCATGTACAACGACGGCAAGGGCGCGGCAACTTTTCCCGCTTACAGCAACGAGCCGATTGGCATTTCGATTGAGGCGGCGATTATCGCGGCGGGCGGCATGAGGATTCCCGCTCCCGAACGCGCCGATTTGATTTTAGCCGTCAACACTCGTAGCAATGGCAAGACCTTCGAGGCTAATAACGTTAAGAAGAACAAGCTTCGACTCCGCGACGACGTGAAGACTTTCCTTAAGCCCGTCAAAAGTTTCCTTGAGGCAGGCTACCCCGTGGCAATCGCTGATATATCGTTCAGCAACGGCGCGGACAATTCACTTATGAATCAGCTTAAGAAAAACGATTTACAGTATAAGCTTCGGGCTTACGGCGGCTGGAACACCGCGACGAACTCAAGCGGCTTTTTAATCGGTGCGAGTGTCTTAGCTAAGTTCATGGACGAGCGGGACATTGCCGAGCTTTTGACGACGCGTTACCTTGACGAGTGGGCTTATCAAGCGAATGTCCGCCAAGAGATTATCGCCGAGTGTTACCGCTTAGGCATTGACCCGTACAAGATTGGCGACTCAACCGCGCAGATGAGTGCTTTGACGACGGAGAAGATTAAAGCCTTCGCCGCCGCTAACTTGATTCTACCGCGTGGCTTGCGTCTGGAAGATTTAAAAGTTTCTCTGCCGTGGCATCGTGTCTTTGAATGCGACCCGCGCTTTAAACTAGTCGATTAAACCTTCCATAACGATTAATAGAGGTGAGGCAATTCAAGGATTGGACATACGAGCAATAAAGTAGTAGGATATTAGAAAGTTAAATGAAGCAGTTATCGAACAGTAAGTAAGTTGATAGTCCACTGGAGGTGATTAAAATGTCTGAAAAGCTTAAGCAGTGCTTCAGTATGTTTAGAAGGCGTTTTTTACGCCGTGGGCAAGTCGCCGTGTTCTATGCTTTGATGATTCCCGTATTCTTCTTTGTCGGCGGAGTGGGGCTTGACTTGGGCTGGTACTATCTGAACGTGTCGAGACTCCAGAACGCGGCAGATGCGGCTGTTCTCGTTGGAGCCAATGATTTAGTTGAGCGAGAGAAAATTAATAACGTAGATAATCCTTTGTTTAAGTATAAAATCAAGCTTGTCAATAAGTACCCTGCCGATAAATTTGCTACCGACGAGGAAGGCAATCCCCTAATAAATACGTTGCCAAGTGACAAGGTTGCTAGAGAATATGCAATGAAGAATCTTGCGGCAAGTGATTTGATTTATGCGCCGCCAAAGTTCTTTTCCGTAGCACAGGCGGCAACTGTTGAACCTTTTAAGGACGGCTACACCAGAGGCAACCCAGAAGTCAAGATGACAACGAGGCTATATCAATACGGAGAAGATTATTATTACGTCCTGCACCTCACGGAAGACATTCACCATTTCTTTATCGGCTTCCTCCCTGACATGGAGGCTCCCGTTGTGGCAGTCGCTAAGTTGCAAGGGCAAACGATTATCTTCGATGCAAACGGCGGTTATTTTGAAAACAAAGACACCACAGAGGAACATTCCCCAATCGACTGGACGAAAGATTTTACTTCGTATGAGAAAGGTAAGCCGTTACACGACCCCAAAAGCGATAAAGAGAAAGTTCTTTTTAAAGGCTACTGGACAACAAGAGCTGATGTCAATGATTTGCCCGAAGGTACGCAGGTTCCTACTTATAAGGACGGCTTGCCTTTAACTGAAATTTTCACTAAAGCGACAGCTAGTAATCAGCATGACGATATACTAATGGACTTTCTTAGGGGCAAAACGGGTTCAATAACTTTTTATGCTATTTGGCAGGGCACCCCCTTTAACAACAAGACACTTTGGGAGCAAATGCAGTACCTTATCGCCAAGAACGTCTACAACGATTACTGGTACGCCGCAAAAAATAAATATGGAGAAAATCCTTATCAAAATTCGTTCACATATCTTGCGAAGTACGACGTTAACGGTGAAGTTGCTTACTACACAGAGAATATTGATTTGTCTACGAAAGATAAGTGGGATGCTAAACGTAATATTGGAGAGTCGACGCATTACTACATCGACTTTTACCAGTCAGATAGGTCAGAGCTCAAACTTGGAGATGGAGTAAGTAAAAATGACTACGGAAATATTAGGCGGACGCACTCGCTTTTTAACGTGGATATTGCATATCCTGTCCGAACCGTCAATGGCAAGAAGATATATGGTGAAGACCCATTATATTGCCGGATTGAAGCGGAGCCTTATGAAAGTGAGAAAACATACATTCGCCAGATGGTCATCAATGTAAACGTGGACAACACAGATGACGATAAAAGACCGTTGTTTTTCTTCTATGACGGACCAGACGGCCGCACGGCTCAACAAACAGGTGGCGGAGAACACCAAAGTAACAGAGATTTAAAGCCAGACATGGCTAAACCCGTTATCTTGAACCTCAACGCGGACTTTAAAGGCGTGCTGTGGATGCCCGATATCCCCGTTGTGATTAACGGCAACGGTCACAAGTTCGAGGGTTTCATTATCGCCAAAGAATTCCGCTACCTAGACACAACCCAAGGGACGCAAGTCGAATACAGCACCAAAGGTAGAAAAACTCCAAGCGCAGGAGACCCCAAAAGTAAAATTAGAATCAACCCCGCAACCGGCGATGTTTATAGCAAAGTGGCAGAGAATAACTCCTGGGACACCAATAACCAAACGTCCGCATACAATCTTCTCAAAAATAATAACCTTATCTCGCAGGAAGATGGTAGCACGGCTGGATTTAACTTGAGTGAGGACTCGTGCTTCAAAACGTTTAAGATAGAAGAAAAAGTTAGGTACATGTACGTTGCCTACGATAACAACTGCAAAATGATAGCAGACCCGTTTTATGAGTATGGCTACAGCGCGAAAGACAAAGAAGACCGAAAATTAATTCCGCTGTTTAAGCTCGACGAAGACGGCAATGAAGTTCGCGTCGATAAGTGGGAAGATGTGAAACTTTTTGGCAAGCCAAGATACAAAGAAAACGGACAAGAGATACCTGAGAATCAAAGAGAGCCGATTCCAAAGCAACTGACAAACAAGGATAGCAATAGAAATACTGTTCGTCTTACAAAAGATAAAAACGGGGATGAGGTTCCGTCACCGCTCTATGACGAGGCAGGCAAAGAAGTACTTTTCTGTGATGATTACGTTACATTGACAGGTAGCTATACGGTACTCACACTTGATAGGGTGGCAGACAACTCACGCGACCCGAAAGAATTCTTGTTGACGAAGAAGGCAAATTTAACTGACACGGACGCCGACACGGACGATTGGAAGTAAGATTCGGTTCATGCGTCGCAGGGAGAAATCCTTGCGGCGTTTTTTATTGCGTACGAACGCGGGAATCAACCTTGACTGTATTGACGAGTCTGCCGCGACCACTGGATGCCTCGTTCATGTTGCCGTCTACGTTGCTTTTTATTTGACTGTGAAGTAGCTGTTTGCTACAATCAACTAAAAATTTTCGCGTGAGGTAATCAAATGACGAAGAAGATAAAGAAGACGAACGCCGCCCGAATCCTCGACGGGCTGGGCATTGCTTACGAGATAAAAACTTACGCGGTGGACGAGAACGACCTATCAGCGGTGCACGTCGCCGAGGTCAGCGGCCTTGATATTGAGATGATTTATAAAACGCTAGTAGCACGCGGCGACAAATCGGGAATCATCATGGCGGTTATCGGCGGCGGCGAGGAGCTTGACTTAAAGGCGTTGGCTAGAGCGAGCGGCAACAAGTCCGTGGAGATGATTGCGCTTAAGGAGCTGTTGCCGTTGACGGGTTATGTTCGCGGAGGGTGTTCGCCGCTGGGAGCAAAGAAAAATTATCCCGTGTACCTCGACGCCCGCGCCTTGACGTTGGAAAAGATTTCAATCAGTGCTGGGCAACGCGGAATGCAACTCGTCCTTGCGCCGCAAGATTTAGTTAGGGCAGTAGGGGCGACGGTCGCCGAGCTCGTGCAATGATTGATAAGCTAAGGAAGTTCTTTCGCGAGGACACAGGCGAGATTATCAGCGCGTACTTCGACGGAGAAAAGATTTTCATCGCACGGCTGACGGAGAAATTTGAAACTACGACCCTTGACGCATCTGACGCGACGATTGATGAGCTTGCTGAAAAAATTTCGCTGGTGTGCAAGCAAAAGGGTTGGCGGGCGTCATCGGTGGGCTTTTGCCTTCGAGAGGGCGACGCCGTGACTTTTCAAACGGAAGTCGGCAACGTCCCAGAGAAAGAACTGCCTGCGATGGTCAAGAGTTGGGCACGGGCGCAGACGGGCGCGGAGGCTGTCTTTTCGTTCGCTAGAGTCGGCGAGGAACTTTGGATGGAGACTCTGCCGCGTGCTAAGGTCGAAGAAATATGCACGGCGTTCGATAAGTTCGGAATAAATTTGCGCGGCTTATCAGTCATGCCCGCCGACTTGCTGACTAAATCGCCGTTCGATAGGACAGAATTTATATCAGAAGTCGTTCGCAACAAGAAAGACCCGAACCTTTTATCGGCGTGGAGCAGTGTGTGGAATTGGAAAAAGATTTCGGGCGCGGCGGCGGCAATTTTTTTTATTGCATTGGTTATCGGCTCGGCAAAAGTTTTCGTAGACTACGACGCGGCGGCAACTGAACTCAACGCGGCTAAGGCTTCAATCGATAACATTCGCGAAGACCTAACTTTAAAGGAAACTCTCGACGCGGACATTGACGAACTACACAGGCTAAACGACCTAGCCGCACAGATTAGCACTAGCAAGAACTTGAATCATCTAATCAATCTCGGAAGGATTGCAAGCGGTGATGTGCGCCTAACGAAAATTCGCTTGGAAGAAAACTTCATGGAATTTGAAGGCTTGACGGACAAAGCCGACTCCGTGAAAAATTACCTTGCCCGCGTGAAAGCTTCTGTTATAAAATCGGCACGGCTTGAAAGTTCAGCGGAACGCGACGACGGCGATATTGTCTTCGTGATTCGTGCGACGCTTTAAAATAAGAGGTGGGGAATATGGAACCCGAACAAAAAAATCTCATGAAGGAACTTATAATCGGTGCACTAATCGTCGTGGTGATTCTTATCATCGGCACGTTTTGGATGGGAACCAGCGTAAACGAGGACAACGCCGAGGCAGTCCGCACGGTGAGCATTCTTTATCTTGATGAGCTTGCCGGAAGACGTGAACAAGTCGTTGCCAGCAAACTAAGCGACTATATCAACGACATGAACATTGCAATGGACATAATGACCAAAGACGACCTAAGCAGCGTCGAGAAGTTACAAGCTTATCAAGCAAGAATGAAGAGGACTTACGGCTTGGAAAAATTTGCCTTCGTGGACGCGGACGGCTTGATTTACACTTCCCACGGCACCAGAGGCGACATCGGCATATACAGCTTTGATTACAAGAACCTAACCGAGACGGAAATTTCAATCAAGAACCTTGAGAGCAACAATAAAAAGATAGTTATCGCAATGCCCGCCGATAATCTGCCCTTCGTCGGCAAAACGCTCGTGGCTTGCTTCGTGGAGATTGATGTTAATCGCATGTTGGAGGCAATGTCACTTCAGACGACTAACAGCAATACGACCTTCTGCAATCTTTACACCAAAGACGGCGTAGCTTTGACGGGTGTCGTTCTTGGCGGGCGTTCGGCGGAAAGGAATTTGTTTTCGGCAATGGGGCGCGCGAAATTCGAGAAGGGATACCAGCTCGACAAGATGAAGCGGGACTTCGAGAACGGCATTAAAGGTTTCGTCGCCTTTAACTACAACGGCATACGCGAGACGATGTACTATATCCCGGTTCACGGAACGAATTGGGTACTGACCTATCTGATTCGCGAAAGCATAATCAGCGAGCAAATCGATTCCATTACAGACGGAATCATCACGCGGAGCCTAGTTCACTCTGCCGCAACTGCTTTGGTCTTAGTCGGCATGTTTATCTTGGTGATTACGCAACTAAGGAAGACAGCCAAAGCCCGCCTTGAGAAGGAGACCGCCGACGCCGAAAACCGCGTTAAACAACAGGAGCTTGAAGAGCAATTAGCACTGCAGGAAGAACTTTTAGCACAGGAACAGGAAAAGGCTCAACAGGATATCATGATACGCGCCTTGGCAAGTGATTATCGCAGTGTCTATTACGTCAATCTAGCTGATGATTCGGGCATTTGCTATCGCGGCGACAGTGGGTTAAAGGGTGCACTTACTGAGGGCGAGGGCTTTAAGTTCAGCAGACGATTTACCGAGTATGCAAATCTCTACGTTACGGCTGAATATCGCGACGACTTCTTAAAGTTCATTGAGCCTGAAAACATACGCGAAGCCTTAGAAAATGCCGCCGTGATAATGTATCGCTACTTGGCAAATCGCAACGGCAAGGAAAGTTACGAGATGATTCGCATGGCAAGCGTTATCGCCGACGACGGCACTAAGATTTCAAATCACGTTATCGGCGTCGGGTTCACTGACATTGATAACGAAATGCGCGACGCCTTAGCCAAGAGCCAAGCCCTAAGCGACGCCCTAAAGACTGCGGAGGAGGCAAGCAAAGCTAAAACGGCGTTCCTTTCTAGCATGAGCCATGAGATTAGAACGCCTATGAACGCGATTATCGGTCTCGACAACTTGGCACTGCACGAACCAGGCATATCAGCTACGACCCGCAGTTACTTAGAGAAAATCGGCACCTCGGCACAACACCTGCTAAGCTTGATAAACGATATACTGGACATGAGCCGCATAGAGTCGGGACGCATGACCGTTCGCAATGAAGAATTCGCTTTCCCTAAGCTGATTGAACAGATTAATACGATTTTTAGCGGACAATGCAAAGAAAAGAAACTCGAATACAACTGTCACGTCAACGGCGAGCTCGACGAATATTATATTGGCGACAGCGTCAAACTTCGGCAGGTGCTGATTAATATCCTCGGCAATGCCGTAAAGTTCACGCCCGAAGGCGGCAAGGTCAATTTAATCGTTGAGAAGACTGGTAGCTTTGATAAAAAGTCGGCGATTCGTTTCACGATAAAGGATACGGGCATTGGCATGAGCAAAGATTATCTGCCGAAGATTTTTGAAGCCTTCAGCCAAGAAGACTCGACCGCCACGAATAAATACGGCAGCTCCGGACTGGGCATGGCGATTACTAAAAGTATCGTCGAGATGATGAACGGCAAAATCGAAGTCGACAGCCAAAAGGGAGTTGGCACAACTTTTACCGTCACTGTTACCTTAATGGATTCGGATAAACACGACGCGGCGAAGGATGATGTTGAGATTCGCCCGCACGAGATGAACGTTCTTATAATCGACGACGACCCGATTGCTTGCGACCATGCTAAGTTGGTTTTAGAGAAGGCAGGCATTGCCGCTGAAACGGTTTTAACTGGTAAGGAAGCAATCGAGATGGTCAAGCTCCGCCATGCACGCCGCGAACCTTACAATTTAATTATCGTCGATTGGCATATGCCCGAAATGGACGGACTCGAAGTCACTAAACAAATCCGCGACATTATCGGCAACGAGACCGCGATTATAATTCTGACGGCTTACAACTGGGACGACATCATTGACGAGGCAATAGCCGCCGGTGTTGATAGCTTTATCGCTAAGCCGCTCTTTTCTGGCAATCTGATTGAGGAGTTCAAGAAGGCTCTCAAGAAGAAAAATCTCAGCAATGCCGAGACAAAGACTAAAGCCGACTTAACGGGCAAAAGAATTCTCTTAGCGGAAGATATGCCCGTAAACGCCGAAATAATGATGATGGTTTTGCAAATGCGCGAGATTGAAGCCGACCTTGCCGAAAACGGAAAGATTGCCCTGGATAAGTTCGAGAACTCGCCCGAAGGTTACTACGCCGCAATTTTAATGGATATGCGTATGCCAGAAATGGACGGCTTGGAGGCGACGCAACGAATCAGAGCCTTAGACCGCAAGGACGCCAAAACTATTCCGATTATCGCGCTTACGGCTAATGCCTTTGATGAAGACGTTCAACGCTCCTTGCAGGCGGGCTTAAATGCTCACCTATCAAAGCCCGTTGAACCTGACGTTCTCTTTGAGACGCTGGAGAATATGATTAAGCCTTGAGACTGTTAGAAATTTAATCTGGAACAAAAAAGCCCTCCGAGCAATTCAGAGGGCAAAATTTATTTGCGTAAGAAATTTTATCCTTTAGCTTTGAGTTCCTGGAGTTTCGGACCCATGATGCGCTTGTAGGCTTCAACACCCGGCTGATTGAATGCGTCGACGTTGAGGAGTTCGCCTTCATAAGCAACCGACATAGCCAACAGATACATGAGTTCGCCGAGATGATACTCGTTGACTTCGGGGAGCGTGAAGCAGGCGTTGAAGCGATGATTGGACTTGAGAGCGTCCGCGTTCGACTGACGAGCAACCTCAAGGGCGTCGCCCATCTTTACACCGGAGATGTCAGCGAGTTTCTTGACGTTCGGGAAGACGTTCGGGATTGTCAAATCGTTAGCCCACTTTGCAACCTTGATGAACTGAACAACCTTATCGAGCGTGCCTTCCTGATGTTGTTGGGTTTGGGAGTGCATATCGGTCGTGCCGACTGCTACAAGCGGCGTGCGTCCTTCGCAAACTTCGTTGCCTTCTTTATCGAATTGCTTGCCGAGAGACTCTGCCAACAGTTGGATATACCATTCGGACAGCGACTTGAGATAATCGCCATAGGGCATCATGACTTCGATATTGCGCCCGTGCTTTTTGTAAGCGGCAACCTTGAGAGCCGCATTGAGCATAGCGGGGTTTTGCCAGATGTCGTCGTTCTTGCAAGCCTCGTCCATGTCGCGTGCGCCTTCAAGGAATTTTTCAATGTCCATGCCGATAACAGCCGCCGTAGAAAGTCCGACTTCGCAGAAGACAGTAAAGCGACCGCCGACGCCGTCAGGTACCGCGAAGCATTCCCAGCCGTTTTCGACAGCGATTTGCTTAAGCAGAGTTTTCTTTTCCATGTTCGGGTCAGTGACTGCGACGCATTCGACTTCGATATTAGCGTCTTTCTTGAGGGCGTCGAGGATAACCATAAAGTTGCTCATGGTGTCGAGAGTTCCGCCGCTCTTTGACATGCACATTAACATAACTTTGAACTTGCCGCCCTTGTTCGCCGCCATAGCTTTAAGGTGATTGATGATGTCGCCAGTCCTGCGCGGGTCGATGTTCTGTCCGCTGAAGTAGACTTTGGGCAAGCCGTTGCGTTGTTCAGTCGTCCACGTGTTCCAGAATTCACCGCAGAAGATGTCGAACAGAACTTTATTGCCCAGGAACGAGCCGCCGATACCGAGCGATACAACTGCGTCGACGTTATTGCGAATGCGTTCCGTGAAGTCGTGGAGGCGTTTGATTGACGCGGGCGAGTTGAGGTTAAGTTTGCCGTTCTCCTCGGTGATGTAGGGGAGCTTGGAGAAGTAAACTTTTTCGGGTGCGCCGTCTTTGCTGAGGTGAGCTTTGATAAAGCCATCCTTGCGCATAACCTTCATAGCCTCGTGAGCCGCCTTGAGGGCGTCTTTGTAGCTGTCGAGGTCAGCCTGAGTGACTTTGCCTTCGCCGAACAGATTATCATAGTCGAAGCTGAAACCGGACTTAAGAGTTAATGCCATTGATTAGGTCTCCTTTCAATTACACGACGGAAGCGACGATTTCGCCAGCCTCTTCTTGAATTTGCTTAAGGTGGTCTGCGCTAACGAAGCTTTCAGCGTAGACTTTGCACATGTCCTCAGTACCGGACGGACGAGCCGCGAACCAGCCCTTATCCGTGACGACCTTTAAGCCGCCAATAGACGCGCCGTTGCCCGGAGCCTTCGTGAACTTGCCAGTAATCTTTGCGCCGGCGAGAGTGTCAGCCTTGAGGTTTTCGGGGGCGAGCTTGCCCAACGCCGCTTTTTGTTCAGGCGTGGCGGGAGTGTCTTTGCGTGCATAGTAGAAGGTACCGAATTTGTCAGTAAGCTCTTTGTGGTGTTCGGAAGGATTCTTGCCAGTCTTGGCGGTGATTTCCACGGCGAGCAAGTCCATAATGATACCGTCTTTGTCAGTCGTCCAAACGCTAGCATCTTTGCACAGGAAGGACGCGCCCGCAGACTCTTCGCCGCCGAAGCCCATTGAGCCATCAAACAAACCGTCAACGAACCACTTAAAGCCGACCGGAACTTCACAAAGCTTGCGACCAATATCAGCCGCGACCTTATCAATCAGCGAGCTTGAGACTAAGGTTTTGCCGACCATAGCATCTTTGCTCCAGCCGTCGCGGTGCGTGAAGAGGTACTTAATCGCCACTGCAAGATAATGATTCGGATTCATCAAGCCTTGCGGGGTAACAATGCCGTGGCGGTCGTAGTCGGTGTCGTTGCCAAAAGCGATGTCGTATTTATCCTTCAGCGCGATGAGGTTAGCCATAGCATAGGGCGACGAGCAGTCCATACGAACTTTTCCGTCGTGGTCAAGCGGCATGAATTTGAACGTGTAATCGATTTCGGGATTGACGACTTTGATAGGATTCTTAATCTTGTAGACTTCATTAATCAAATCCCAGTAGAAGATACCGGAGCCGCCGAGCGGGTCTGCGCCGACGTTCAAGCCGCTGTTGATAACGGCGTCCATGTCAATAACTCTGTCCAAAGCCTCGACGTAGGGGCGCATGTAGTCCATAAAGTGAACGTTATCCATTTTGATTGCGCGTTCAAAGGGGATACGCTTAACGACTTTATCGACGCCTTGAGCAATGATTTCGTTGGCGCGATTCTGGATAATCTTCGTGGTTTCAGCAGAGGCAGGACCGCCCGTGGTCGGGTCGTACTTAATGCCGCCGTCAGTCGGAGGATTGTGGCTCGGCGTGATGACGATACCGTCAGCCTTTTTAGCCTCTTTGCGTTCGTAGTTGTGCGCGAGAATGATACGGCTTACAACGGGAGTCGGGACGGGCTTGAAGTCTTCCTGCAAGATGATGTCGACGCCATTAGCCGCGAGGACTTCGACGCAGGAGCGCAGAGCCGGTTCGCTGAGGGCGTGAGTATCCGCACCGATATACAACGGACCTTGAATCTTTTCCGCCGTGCGATATTCGTAGACTGCCTGCGCTATGGCGAGGATATGTTGTTCGTTGAAGCTGTGGAGTTTGGAGCTGCCGCGGTGCCCCGACGTACCAAACGCCACGCCCTGAGTTTTATTCTCTGGGTCGGGCGCGAGGGTGTAATAATCGCTTATCAAGGACGGAAGGTTGACAACAGTTTTGCTCATAAAGAGTCCTCCTTTGGTTGAAGAATTTTTATCACATGCTCAACAATCGAGCGATTTAGGCAAAGTCAATTCTTTTTCTAATTCCTAAGCTGTGGATGAGGTATGTATTCATCCCAAATTTTAGAAGCTACAACATTACTGTAAACATTATCACTAAATTCTATCGGTGAGCCAAATTTACCGTTTCTATAATCGTGCGAATATCCGCCTTGGTAATGATAAACTTTATAGGGAACCTGATTCCATACTTCAAATATATAAAGCAAATCTGTTACGTTATTCCCTTTGATTTTTACAACTTTAGCCGAAGCCCAAGTTCTGCCATCTCTTGCCGCTTCTCTCAAATAGTATTCATAACCGTTTCTGTCTGTGTAAATCCACTGGTCTGCCGCTTCTGCAAAAGTTGTCGCACTTATAATCCCCATGCAAACAATCATCATCAAAATAAATTTTTTCATGCCTCTATCCTCTGATAATGGAAAGCAGTTCGTCGCGTTTAGTCTCCATTAGTGCTTTGTCGCCGCGGGATTCGACATTCAGGCGGATATAAGGTTCGGTCTGGGAGCCGCGCAGATTGAATCGCCAATCGTCAAAGTCAATGCTAAGCCCGTCAATATGATAGACCTTGCCGCCCGCGCCGTAACGTTCTTCAATCCGCGACATAATCTCTTTGACCTTGTTGACGCCTGAAACTTTAGTGTTAATCTCGCCGCTGACGGGATACTTAGCAATTCTGTCCGCCATGAGCACTGACAACGGTTTATCGGCTTTGCTTAGGAGTTCCAAGACGAGGAGCCAAGGAATCATGCCGCTATCGCAATAATAAAAGTCGCGGAAGTAGTGATGAGCCGACATCTCGCCGCCATAAATCGCATTTTCCGCACGCATCATTTCCTTTATATAAACGTGCCCTGAACGGCTCATGACGGGCTTGCCGCCGAGCCTCTCGACAATGTCAATCGTATTCCAAATGTCGCGGGGGTCGTAGATAATCTTTTCGCCGCTGTTCTTAGCAAGGAAAGCCTCAGCAAGGAAACCAACCATGTAATAACCTTCGATAAAGCCGCCTGTCTCGTCAAATAAAAAACACCGGTCAAAATCGCCGTCAAACGCAACGCCGCAATCCGCGCCACTCTCGACGATAGCTTTTGAAGTCTCTTCGCGGGCGTCTTGGAGCAGGGGATTGGGTACGCCGTTCGGGAAGTAGCCGTTAGGGTTGTTATGAACTTTGACAATCTCGAAGGGCAGGAACTTTTCCAACTCATTGATAATCGGACCTGCCGAGCCGTTGCCAGTGTTTATGACGACCTTAAGAGGCTTGAGGTTTTTAACGTCGACATATGACAGGAGACACTTAACGTAATCGGGCAAGATGTCAATCCTGCGAACGGTGCCCGTTGCCTTCCTGAATGACCAATCGCGGCTCTCGTCCTCAACCGCCGCTTTGACGGCAAGCAAACCTGTCTTCGGGGAAATGGGGCGCACGCCCTTACCAACGAATTTCATGCCGTTATATTCTTTGGGATTGTGAGACGCGGTAATCATAATGCCGCCGTCGAAGTCGTGAAAGCCCGTAGCGAAGTAAATCATTTCCGTGCCGCATTGCCCGATGTCGTAAACGTCGCAGCCCGCCTCCGTCAAGCCACGAGCCAACGCATCAAAGAGCGTTGAGCCCGAAAGGCGAATGTCATGACCGACGACAACTTTCTTTGCGTCGAGGATTTCCGGAAAGACCCTGCCGACACGATAGGCGAGTTCCTGATTTATGCTTTCAGGATAAACTCCGCGAATATCATATGCGCCGAAGCCTGAAGTATTTACCGCCATAACTCTATACGCTCCTTTGAATCACGTTTTGAAGTTGGTATTCTATTCGCGTGATTTTTTTCCTGTTGAATCGGCAGAAATTTTTTGTAAAAAAAATCCCGCCACGTTGACGGGATTAAAAAGTTTTCGAGCGGATTTATCCTTTCTTAACAAACTTATGGGAGCTATTTAACTCGTAAGTATCTTTGTTGATGTGGAAGGTGGTTGCGGTGTAGTCTTTGAACACCACGGAGCCGTTATCAATCTTAAGAGTGATTGCGCCAGTTTTGGAGCTATAAGAAGAAGTAAAGGTTGTGATATTGTCGAGGATAAGGGTATCGCCATTTTCAAAACCGAAGATAGAATCTCTGCCGTCGCTGAGCTGATAGATAAACTTATCGTTGCCTGCGCCGCCATAAAGTGAATCGTTACCGTCGCCTCCCCAAAGGCTATCGTTGCCCGCGCCGCCGTTTAAGCTGTCGTTACCTGCGCCGCCATAAAGTTTATCGTCGCCATTGCCACCGTCGAGAGTATCTTTACCTTCGCCGCCTGAGAGGGAATCATTATAAGTACCGCCATTTAGTGAATCGTTGCCAGAGCCGCCGGAAAGGGTATCATTGGAAACACCGCCAAGGAGAACGTCATTACCGTCGCCGCCGAAGAGTTTATCTTTGCCCGAACCGCCGCTGATATAATCGTTGCCGTCGCCGCCGAGCAAACTGTCTCTACCTTCGCCGCCAATGATATAGTCGTCGCCTTCTCCGCCCGAAATGGTATCGTAATCGTTGCCGCCAATAAGTGAATCATTGCCCTCGCCGGCGACGATTTTATCTTTACCTGCGCCGCCGTTTATCGAAACGTTCAAGCCGTAGCTACGAATGGAATCATCACCAGAGCCGCCTGAGATTGTCACATCGTCGCCGTTGTTGCGGATTGTATCCTTGCCTGAGTTACCGATGACTCTAGCGCGGTCGCCGTTGTTGCGAATGACATCATTGCCTGTGCCGCCGTCGATTGTCACGCCGTCGCCGTAGTTATAAATCAAGTCGTTGTCTTTATCGCCTTTAATCGAGGATTCGTCGCCATAGTTTTTAATGGTATCATCGCCCGTGCCTGCGCTGAGTGTGACTTTGCCACCTTCGTTAGTAATTCTGTCTGCCGCTTTTGTGCCAGTGATGTCAATGCCGCTTATGGTGTTAGTGCCAGAGAAGTTATTGAGTCCCGACTCTTTAATATAAATAGATTCAGAAGACAAGCTAGCCGCGCCCTGCAAAGTAATCGAAGCATCGCCAACACCTAATACAACGTCATTATCGACTGTCTCGCGACTGGAGACCTTTCCCGTGATGAAAAGCGTATCATTGCCGCCGAAGCCACGGATTGAATCGTTGCCATCGCCGTGAGTATACTGAATCATCACTGAGTGATCATAACCGCTAAGAATACTTATCGAGTCATTGCCTCTGCCACCGAGGACTGTGACAGAATTGCCGCCCGCGACACGGATAGTATCGTTGTCGTCGCCGCCGTTTATCGAACCGTTATCATTTCTCAAAGCGGAAATATAATCTCTGCCCTTGCCGCCGTTTATCGTGACGTTAATTGACTTGTTATAATCGCTGTAGATGTAATCGTTGCCCATATCGCCATCGATAAAAGCATTGTCACTGTTGCCAGTAATAGTTACGGTGTCGTCGCCATAGCCAGCATTGATTGTCACGTCTCTACCGTTGTTGATTATGGAGTCTTGCCCCTCGCCGCCTAAGATAGAATTTTCATTGCCATAGGAATTAATAGTATCTTGGTCGTCGCCGCCATTTATCATCGAGTTGCGTCCATACATTCGGATATAATCATTGCCCGTGCCGCCGTTCACTTGAACGCCCACGTGGTAATAGTAATAATCGTAACCAGATCTTCCAGAATAAATGTAATCGTTGCCCGCGTCGCCATTTAATGTAACGTCGCCGCCGCCCGGATAGAATGTATTGCCTCCAGTAACTGTGCTATCTGCCGAATTTGCCAATGTGTCGTTGCCCTCAAGCCCGTTGACTTGTGAGCCAGAAACCGTGTTGACTAAGAGGTCGTTACCTTTTGTACCGTTAAGAACTTCCGCCATAATCCCATCTCCTTTTTAATCTAAACCAAACATCATCGAATGTCGCAAATTATAACATAGCGGGAATTTTTTATCAAGCCTTCTGCACGAGGAAAAGCCCCGGAAGTCTTTCCGAGGCTTGGGATTTCTTATGGAGCCGGCTAAGGGACTCGAACCTTCGACCTGCGCATTACGAATGCGCTGCTCTACCAACTGAGCTAAGCCGGCGTGTGAATCAACCAACGCGCTAACTTATACCACAACGCCCGCTACGTGTCAAGGAAAATATTTCAGCCAACAAACTCTTCGGGACGAGCCGTCAAGAACCCGTGCCGCCATAACAAAGCTTTGACGATTCTTTTAGCCGCGTGCCCGTCGCCATAAGGGCTTCGAGCATCCGACATCTTGCGATACGCCGCCGCGTCCGTGAGCAAGATTTTCGCCGCACCGTAGACTTTCTCTTGATTGGTGCCGATTAACTTAACCGTGCCCGCGTCGACCGCCTCTGGACGTTCTGTCGTGTCGCGTAGAACTAAGACCGGCTTGCCCAATGCGGGAGCTTCCTCTTGCACGCCGCCCGAATCCGTCAATATCAGCGTCGCCCGATTCATTAGGTTAGCGAACGGCTCATAATCCAAAGGGTCAATCAAGCAAACTCTTTCCAGTCCGCCGAGTTCCTCGTTGACGACTTCGCGAACCTTTGGATTCTTATGGACGGGAAAAATTATCTCGACGTCTGTGAACTCTTCGACCAGTGCCCGCAACGCCTTGTAGACTTGACGCAACGGCTCGCCTAAGTTCTCGCGGCGGTGCGTCGTCACGAGGATAACCCGCTTGCTTGGGTCGACGTGTTTAAGTTCAAAGTCTGCGCGGACAGTCTGATAAAGAGCGTCAATGACTGTGTTGCCCGTCACAAAAATTTTATCGGCGTCGACACCTTCACGCAGGAGATTAGCCTTGGCAGTCGTCGTCGGGGCGAAGTGCAAATCGGCAAGCGAGCCGGTCAAGCGTCGGTTCATTTCCTCTGGATAGGGTGAGAACTTATTTTGTGTGCGTAAGCCCGCTTCCACGTGTCCGATTTCGGTTTGATGATAGTAAGCCGCCAAAGCCCCTGCAAAAGTCGTAGTGGTGTCGCCGTGAACTAAGACGACATCGGGCTTAGCCTCCGTCAAGACCTTGTCAAGTCCGAGGAGGGCGCGGCTCGTTATGTCAAAGAGCGTCTGTCCTTCCGACATGATATTGAGGTCGAAGTCTGGACGAATATTAAAGAGCTTCAAAACCTGGTCGAGCATTTCCCGATGCTGAGCCGTTACTGCCACGCAAGATTCTATCTGCGGGCACTTGCAAAGCTCCAAGACCACGGGAGCCATCTTTATTGCCTCTGGGCGCGTGCCGAATATCGACATGACTTTTAACTTTTTCATGATTGTCACCTAATTGACTGGGCGAGCTATGCCCAATTTCCTTACGCCGTAAATTATTGCCACGACGACGACTAACAGAATCAGCACTGCGATTTGATAACTGACCGCCGTCAAGGCTATCGCGCTCAAGCCG
>JACXWG010000020.1 GCA_014764605.1 Quinella sp. 1Q5
CATGTCGCTTGTCCCGATGATTCAGCCGCCGATTATGAAACTCATGACAACTCAAGCCGAACGCGAAATCGTCATGAAAGACCTCCGCAAGGTCACAAAGTTTGAACTCATTGTCTTCCCGATTGTCGCGACGATTTTTATCAGCTTGCTCCTGCCTCCGATAGCCGCGCTCCTGGGCTGTTTGATGTTAGGCAATCTCTTCCGTGAATCGGGCGTGACGGATAGACTTTCGGACACCGCGCAGAATGCTTTGATTAATATCGTTACAATCTTCCTCGGCACAGGCACGGGCATGACTATGAACGCCGAATCCTTCTTGAGGGCGGACACGTTGCTTATAATCGGGCTTGGTCTGGTTGCGTTCATGGGCGGCACGGCTGGCGGTTTGATTTTCGGAAAGATTATGTGCAAGATGACAAACGGCGCGATTAATCCGCTCATTGGCTCGGCGGGCGTTTCGGCAGTTCCTATGGCGGCTCGTGTCTCTCAGCTCGTTGGCATGAAGTCCAAACCTGGTAACTATCTCCTTATGCACGCAATGGGTCCGAATGTCGCGGGCGTTATCGGTACTGCGGTCGCGGCTGGTACAATGCTTGCCATGTTGAAATAGCAACTACGCGAGGGATTAGGGAGCAATTTTCTGCTTATCCCTAATCCCTTTTTAATTAAGACACGGCATAATTCGTACGATAAAAATTAGGAGAAGAAAGGAGAATGATTCATCATGATAGACTTCATTTTCGATATTCAACGTTTCGCAGAAACATTCGTGGGAAGATATCCTGCTACAGATAACACTCCTACGGCACAATCATTTGAATTTAAAATTAATGGAACGAAATATAATATGTCTCTCAATTCAGGGGCGTCAGCAACGGTTGCTCATGATGAAAACTACAATATAATTCTTACCGTCCATAAAGGTGCTGTTCTCGAATTAAAAAGAAATAATAACACTTATCCGGACTTAATTTTGAAGGAAGGTAACGGATATGTAAAAGTTCAACCAAGACAAGATGTTACCTTTGATAGTAATAATTTCAATTTTTCACTTAAAGAAGGTGCTTCAGCCAATGTAGCATTATCTTCGTCAGAAATTACTATTGCTGGAACTAAAAACACTGGTGTGGATTATGTTGCGTACTCTCTTGGAAATGTTACGTATGAAAATATCCCGACCGAAGATAATTATTCATATTCCTTAGAAGAAAACAAAACTCGACTTACCGCTAATGGTTTCTATGAGGGTTATAAGATTAGTTACGGCGATACAACATATATATTGAAGGAACGGAAGAGTAACGACAGTACTTTTTATCTTTCGTATACTGATAGTGAGCTCTACTTCAAAAATTTATCAGATGTGACTTTCCGCGCTTCTAATACTAAAACAGACGAAACAACCTCTGAAAAAGTAACCACCCATATGAATTATACGGTAGACAAGGACGGCTATTTGTCTGCAACGAAATCTATCGAAATAAACGAGGTAGAAATACCTGATGATAATTGTACTTGGATTTGGGCAGGGGAAAGCCTTAACGGAACCGAGGAGGCCGCTGCGTCAAAATTATTTCCAGGCGAAAAACTTATACAAGTTATCCCTGTCACGGCGAGTGATACTATCCTCACGCTCTCAACAGATGTCTTATCGGCAATGGATTATGACACTTATAGCAATAAAGCTGTCTTTGTTGATTCTAAAAGTCTAACCTATCCTACAAGATATGCCACAATAACAAAGATTGACGACAAAACTTATGAGCTTACTAAGAATACTGACATCAGAGCCATCAAGAAAGAGTCCATAGAAATTAAAGATAATCTAACTGTCATAATGGACGCTGGTTTCGTTAATGTTCCTATCATCGTCTCTGGAGTTGAATTTGCGTCTCTAGACAAGTCGAACGCTTTTACCGTTCCAAGTAGTGAAAGTATACTTTCAATCGGCGGCTCGAATTCCCTTAGCTTGAAAAGTGGCATACTCAAAGCCACGACAAATCAATCAATTACAGCAGAAAGTGATTCTGATACTTATACGATTTTTGATTATAATGCCGCCCCCAACAAAAGAAATGGCATAACCTTGGAAAAGTCTTCGACAGGGAACGTGATTATCGGCGGCATTGATAACGGCGAATCCCTTAAAGTGGACGATTCGTTAACAACTTATTTTCGCTCAGACAAAAATTTATTTCAGAAAACTGGAAGCGGCAATACTGCTGTTTACAAGCTTTATCAACCTACACTTAATGTAGATGACGACAAGGCCTTTTCCGTAGATCTAGCCTCTCTTACCAGTGATAATGATTCGATTTGGACGGCAATTATCGCTCCCACAAATGACATTTTGGAAATCGGCGGTCTCCATAATTACAGCGCGTTAGTTTATAATAGTGTATCGCAACCGACAATTAAATATGCTTCACTTAATGCTTCAGGCAATGACTACACTTTGAGTACAGCTAGCGGCGTTGATGCCACCGTCTTTACAGGTGCAATTAACACCATCTCGCTTTCGGGTGGCAAGACACTCCTTTATAATTCTCTTGCGCTTGGCAAAACAATAGCTACTTCTGATACTAAATTCATAGTCACAAAAGCATCTGGCAACAGTTTCGAGGTTAGTAGCGGAATAGCCTCAAGCCCTTCAATAACTGGATCAACGATAGAACTCACTCTGATTAAAGGCTCAATAACTGCTACAAAGGATCAAATTATCACCCTTGGCAATGAAGGCAATACAAAATTTAAAGTCACATCGCCTTATAACGGTATTGACATTAACTTTACTGGCTCTAAAGCAACACTTACGGGTGCAGTAGTAGGCGATTCTTTTACTATACAGATCGGTGACAATGAGCCGATACCTTATAGTGTCATAGAAAATTCAGGCGAACCAATAACTTTTGAAATTAGCAACGCTGGCGAAGTTACGATAAATGGACTTGATAATAATAACGATGTTTTTGGGTACAACGATTACAATCACTCTATCCGAAGTGCGGGTTTCGTCAGAGATTCGTCAGGCTCCGCCAGCCTTTGGAATGGTAGTGCGAATCACTCCCTTAACAATACATTTGTAACTTCCCGCGATCTTGATACCAAGAATAACTGGGCATCGCTTGTAACGTTGTCTGCCGCTGATAATAGCATAACCATAACGCCTGCTAATTTCACGTTCCCGTCAATACTTATTGATAGTAATTTCACTAGTCGTTTTGGTAGCATTTCTGGAGATAGCGTTTCTTATGCGCTTAGTAAGGAGGATAATGACCCCAAGCTTTCTAAGATTCACATTGCAAATAATAACGTAGACAATACTCTTTCTTTGGGCAGTGGTTTTAGTAGCGTAACGATTACTTCTGCCAATTCCTCACTTAACGTTACAGACACTAGTGCCGGGTATCAAGTCATTCTCTATGGTAACAACACAAGTCTTGAAGGTGCAAGGGCAGTCTCTTTAATCCGTGGCTCCTTGACGACAAGCCAAGATAGTCTTACCGTCTCTGTTGGCAATAATAGTATCGTCGCAAGCAATGGCAAGGAAGTAATTGTGGTTGCAAGTGGAAGTTCGACTTCTATCTCTGGTGTCGATAAAGACGACAGCTTCAGCGTTAATGGCACTCCTTACTGGCTAAGTGAAATCGGCTTGGTTAGCAATAACAAGCTTTTAACCGGTACAAAACCTACAGATTCGGGCAGAACATTCCGTTTGTCTGACCTTGATACTAATGATCCAACTTGGCGTGACATGATTGCGCCGACAGACAAAGGCGTTTTGAGTATATCCAATACAGCGGTATCGGCCTTTGTAGTCAACAATACAGACAACCCAGAAAGTCTTTTCGCAGAGCTAACAAGCGAAACAAATGGCTATGCTTTGACGAGATCAGCTGACCATGATGCTTGGGATACGGAGAATTACACAATCAACATTGAAGATACCAAAATCACTCTTTCTGGCGGCTTCAACAATGCAAAAATTAAAGGTACAAAGTCAAAAGCTGAGTTCACGACAGCCAGCGAAAGGTTTATCGTTCAAGATTTAGTCGAGGGCGCAATAATCACAGAGGCTAGCGACATCACACAGACGGCGGGACTTATCGCTTCGTCAGCCGGGCAAACAATCACTAACGGTAACAACAATAGCAGTATCATCGCCAATAATAAAGGCGATGGCTTTAAAGTTAGCGTGGCAAGTAATGCTTCAACAATAGACGGATTAAATAAAGACGACGTGTTCACAGTCAATAATAAAGACAAATATTCGTTGACCGCTCTCGGCTTGGTGACGGGGGATAAATTATGGCGTGCAAGTGCGACAGAAACTGTCTCCTCTGTTAAATTAGCCGACCTTACATTTCCTAGTAACTGGATTGGTATTGCTTCGATTAACAATTCTGACGAACTTGTCATTCCACCAACAACAACAGACGACAATATAAAGGACTGGATTGTTGTCGACAGTCAAGATGTTAAATACGGCTTGCTGTCGTCAATAGAAGGAGGAGGTTATTCTTTATCAACAACGGGTTACACAACATGGAATGATGCTTACATGATTAATGTTGATTCTACGACGGTAACTCTTTCAAGCGACCTTAAAGGCAAAAATATTACGGGCGAGAAATCAAGGGCGGCATTCACCGTCGACAGCTTGATTGGCAATGTCTTTACCGTAACAGACGCAACAGGTACAGCAAGAATCACTGGCGCGAAAATAATTAATCAAACGGAGGGCACTATTGGCACTTCCAATCAGTTGATCGTTACGGGAACTTCGCCGAATACTCACTCTATAGCAGGAGCGGCGGGCAAGACAATAAATACTTACGTCAATGACAACAATGTAACGGTCGGCGCGTTGGATCCAGAAGATTCCTTCACAGTCGACAACGATAAAAATTATACTCTGCTTAGTAACGGCAGATTTCAACGCTCGGATAATTTGGTTTGGAACGGCAAAGCTATAAATGATTCCATAGCACTCAACAGTTTATTAAGTAATACGACTTGGAATGCTTTAATCGAAACAGATTCTGATGGCAACTTAACACTTGACTCATCGGCGGTTACAGTCTTTGATAATGATATACCGTCCTCAGCGGCTTATGTTGTGAAGGAAGGTGACCTCACGACATTTTATGGCACGCTGAAAAAGAACGGCAACGACGATTACACCTTAAGAAGAACAGACGCAAGTGATAATGCCTCTCTTAATTCTGTCACTGTCAATTTGGAGAAGGTCAATTTCACGAACGAGTGGATTAATATCCCAATTACAGCAGGCGGAACCGAATTCAAGGAGACAGCTGGAAAATCGTTCACAGTCAATTACAAAGATGGTGCAGTTTCTGTTGGAAATACCACGGATGTTAGTTTGCTGAGTGGCAAGCTTATCATTAGCGATTCTGATTCAAATCAAACGGTAAGGGCGGCTAATAACAAGACCTTCCAAGCGGTTTCTGGTAAATTCACTGTTAGTTACGACAAAGACGACAAAGCGGTTGTTGCTGGTATCGACGATGCGACGAATTTCGAGAGTGTTAAGGTTAATGGCAAGACCTATACGTTATTAGACGGCGACGGCTTTGAGGTTGAGACAACTGGTAACGGTTCCTCTTCCGCGACGATAATTAAAGGGCTGACTCCTAACGACAAGTTCACCATTAAGGACGAAAACGGCGATTCTTACACCTTCACTTACACTGAGGCGGGTTTAGCTAAGTCACAGCAAAATAAAAATAATATCTATTTTCTATTTGAAACGCTCACACCTCCGAACAATCAACTAACACTTGAAGCTTTATGGGGAACTGATAAATGGTTGGGGCTTGAAGAGGCTCCTGACGGCAATATAACAATAAACAACACATTAACCAAGGGTTCATTAATTCTTGTTGATTCAAGTACCGATCCAAAAGTAAATTATGGCAGAGTTACATACAACGAAGGCACTAAAGCTTATGATTTAAGCAAATACAGTGGGACAATAAGTTCTATCGATGAAAAAGATCCGACCACAATCACTGTCGAAAATGCTAAGGCAAAGATTAGTGCTGATTTTTCAAAAGTACCGCTCACCTCTCAAGGTAGCACTGAAATTAACCTCACCACATTAAGCGGCGATAGTTACACAATAAGCGGCACTATTAATCTCGTCGACATTGAGAATAAAAATTTCACACCTAATGAAGATGATACATTCACCGTCGACAACATTGCTTACAAGATGACGGCGGCAGGCTTGACGAAAACTGAAAGCAAGCAGATTTGGACGGAAGAAAATGACATTACTTATACCCTGCCCAATAATGATAGTTGGTCGAATATCGTTAAGCTGACGACAAAAGGCGCGCTTGACCTTAATGAAGCAGAAGTTAAGCAAGGTAATAACGTTGTTGTAACTAACAATTTAAAAAAACGCCGAGCAACGATTACTTACACGAAAGATCTTTATGAGTTAAGCTACACCGAAACCGAAAATCTGATTGAAATCGTTAAGCTTGCTACCGATAATCCGCCGATTGATATTTACTTTAAGACGACAGTTCAAACTGGTAGTGGTACTTACACTGTCAACGGTAAAGCCTATACCACAGACGACGGAATCACGTTAGACATAACTGAAACGACTGCTACAAATTCTACGCTTAACACAGGTACAGTCACTATTGTTAAAGGGAAGTCGGCTGTCACGGCTACGAATAATCCAAATTCAATCTCTGTAACGAACGATACTGCCACTTCTATTACTGCAACGGCAAAAGACGGAGAATGGATTTCTTTAGGCAGTCTCAAACATGGCGACAACTTTGCAATCGGTGACACCAAATATAAAGTCTTCGGTAATACCCTTGCCAAGCTAAACAGTAGCGGCAAGATTGATACGCTCTATAGTGGCACGATAACCAATAATACGCTGGAGTACAATGAAATTATTAACGGCAACTATGACGAGATTATTTCACTCAACGAAAACTCAGAGCTTGATCTTAGAAAGAGATATAACATTGCCGCGACAGCGATTGTTGTTGGTGTTGATGATGAAGGTAATGTCGACCCGACGAAACGCATTGCACAGATAGCTTACAACGACGAACAAACAGGTTACGTGCTCCGTAATGTTGAAGGCGGCAATGTTAAGGACTTAAATGTCCTCCTCAATGAGACGTTTAAAACTTTCTCTACGGCTCTCGAAACGACAGTTACTACCGTTGGCGGTGAATCCTTCACTATAAACGACAAACCTTTCAAAGCGCAGAACGTCCTGACCATTGCGACTGAATTTGGAAATGCGTTTTTAACGAATGGCAAAGTCGAACTTGAAGAAAACGCAACAATCACCACGCGTCGCACGAAAGATAGCACTACTATTAGCGAAACGATTAAGACGATCTCTGGCTCATTGACAGTTGAAGTTAGCAATAATGACACTGTAACAATCGGCGACCTTAATTTAGGCGAGAGTTTCGAGTTTGGCGGTAAGACGTATACGCAGACGGCAATCGGGCTGACGGACGGCACGACGCTAAACCCGACGGTCACCAGTTCGGTGACTGTGGACGCTTTGACTTCTGGCAAGGCGATATGGCAGACACCGGGCGGCGCGTTGACGCTAAGCGATAAGACGGGCACCGAATGGCTAGTTGCGGACGTTGACGCAGCGAATCCTTCGGGGGCGGTCAATTACGGGACGCTGACAAAGGGCGGCGACGGCTATAAGTTCGCGCAAACAACGGCATTGACGAGCATCGCGGTGGAAGGTGTGAAGGTCGAGTTGCCGAGCGAATGCTCACAGGTTTCGATAACGGCAAAGGGCGCGGAATTCACGGTTACGGCGAGCGGAGTCTTCACGATAGACGCGACGAAGACGGCACTTGAGATAGGCAACGTTTCGGCGATAACGCTTAATAGCGGTACAATCCCTGCGACGGCAGACGTTCCGATAACGGCGTTGGGCAACGTGATAACGCAAACGGGCGGCGACGGTTTGACGGTAACGGTTGCGGGCGAGACAGTGACGGTCGGGGCACTCAATCCGGACGACTCCTTCACGGTCGGCGCGACTAATTACAAGATGACGGCGGCGGGCTTGCTCGACACGACGAACAAGAAATTATTGTCAGAGGTGACGACGAGTTACACGCTGGGCAGTGAATTCACGCCGATAATTCAGACGGACGGCACGACGCTGGACCTAAGCAATCAGCCGGGAAATGCGCACGTTTACGACAGCATAGCGACCCCGACGAAAAAATTGGCAGAGCTCGAAGTCGTCGACGGCGTGCTCAAGCTAACAAAAGTAGCGGACGGCATTGATAAGATAAAGCTGGCGCGGAATGCGACTTTGAATTTGGATTTCGTGGCGACAGTCGAGTGCGGCGGCACGACGACGATAAATGGAAAGACGTACGCTGGCACGGGTGACCTAGAGATAGACGCGACGGCGGACGGGGCAACGCTACAGAGCGGAACGATAACGCTAAACGCGACAAATCCGAGTGCGCAGGCGACAAACGACAAGACGGCTTTGACGACTACGAACGGGACGATTTCGGCTACGGCTTCGGGCGGCAAGTTCACGACGATAAGTGGATTGAACATAGGCGAGAGTTTCGAGTTTGGCGGTAAGACGTATACGCAAAGCAATCACGGCTTGATAACAGGTTCAACCATAAGCGAAGAGCTTGCGGGCGAGATTCTTGACCTAAGCAAGCTGTCTTCCGTTAAATGGGAGAATTTCATTGGGTTGAGCAATAGGACACTCGACCTTTCCAACGTCACGGCTGATTCCATTGTTTATGATGACGACACCCTACCGACCGTTAAACTGGCAAGCTTTACCGTGAACAACAAACGAATCACCCTTAATGGCGGAGACACCCTTGCGACCGCTATCGATTCCGTTACAATTTCTGCGGATACTGTCTTAACTGTCGACTTTGCAACGCAGATTAATGCGCCGAGCGGCACGGTCACTGTTAATTCAAAACGATACAACGGCTCTAGTGAACTCATCATTGATTCGGACGGCGCGACTTCTACGCTTTACAGAGGCACGGTTATCCTTGATACGACTAATCCCACAGTAACACCGACGGACGACGACGCCATTTTGCAAGTTGAACGCGGCACCATTAATACCACAGTCTTTGATGGCTTGTTCGTGACAGTTGGCGACCTTGACCCGACGGATAGCTTTACGTTCGACGGCAAGACGTACACGCAGACGGCAGTTGGATTGATGTTTGAAGACGGCACCATAAGTGAAAAACTCGCAGGCACGGCGATTGAACTTTCAGACCTTGCCGATGTGTCGTGGAGCAATATCATTGTTCCTAGCAATGGCACGCTTGACTTGACCACGGTGACGACCAATGCTCTTGTCCTCGACGACGCGATTAATCCTTCAACGAAGTTCGCTAATTTGACTATCAACAGTGGCAAGCTGACACTTAAAGGCACCGACAATGCCGCCGAAGGCATTAATACTGTTAATGTTGCTACTGGAGCTGTCTTATCTGTCGATTTCGCAACGCAGATTAATGCGCCGAGCGGCTCCGTCACGGTGAACGATAAAACTTTCAACGGCACAACCGAGCTTACCTTAGACTTCGACGGCAATAATGTAACTTTGACGAGTGGCACGGTTTCTTTGGCTAAGGGCGACGATGTCACGGCGACGAGCGGCAATAAAATCACGGCTAGCGACGGCGACGGCTTAACAGTCAACGTAAACGGCGATACGATAACTATCAACGGCTTGAATGTCGGCGATAAGTTCAAAGTCGATGACGCCATTTACGAAATTACGACGGCGGGCTTGCACAACACTAGCGGTAAGCTTTGGACGAGCAAAACAGATTATTCAACTGGACTCACGCTAGACGACTTAGACAACGCGGAGAATTGGTCGGCAGTTATCGAAGTCAAAGACGGTGTGCTTAACATTAACAGCACCACGATTAGCAACGGCGAACAGGCGATTTTCGTTGACGATGCCGCGAACCCGACAACAGTTTTAGCGACGCTCACCAAAGCCGACGACGTTTACGCCTTGACTAAGAACGACGGCTTCATAAGCGACATTGAGATTGATGGCGTTAAGATTGCAATCGATAGAAACTTCGCTGGCGTTCCCATAACGACAATCAACGCGAACGGAAGAGAATCGGTCTTCACAGTCGAGCCGACGAATAAAGATGCCTTCACGGTCGACGCCACGGGCAATGCTCCCGCGTTCACCGACATTAAGACGATTACAATTTCTACTGGCAAGATTGAACTAGCCGAGGGGCAAAAGTTCACGCTAGCCGAAGGTGCTCAAGACGTTTCGATTTTGACTGGCAATGGCACTTTCGACATAGGAGACGAAACCTTCACGATTGCTGGACTTGCTGACGATACCAGGATTGAATTCACGATTAATGACGACGGCAACACGGCAGAGGTTATCGGCTTCGATAAGGACGCGACTGTTACCATTGACGGCACGACTTATACCGCCCCTCAAGATTCGGCAACGCTCCATTACACAGACGCGGACGGCTGGTACTTTGAAGGCTTTGTCTATGACGAATACACAGTTACAGTCCACGCAGACGGCACTATCACGGTTAATCCGGGTGCTAAGTTCACGGACGTTTTATCTAGCGGCAAGACTCTTGACAGTTCGATTCAGTTCGCGGCTGACCTAAGCAAGACGCCCGTCACCGTCATTAACAACGGCAACACAACCTTTGACATAATCGACGCAAGCGGCAACACCTTAGCTAAAAACTTCGTTAAGAACGACGGCACGACCTTTAATGCGGACGGCGTTGAAATTCCTTCCTTGGCTGACATGGCTGGCACATCATTTATCTTGCAGGAAGGGCAGCACGTTCAATCAGAGGACGCGACAATTACTGCCGAGATAAAAGATTGCGAAGTCGGCGTTGGTTCCAAAGGCGAATCCCTTAGCGTCGACAAGTCCGCAACGATTGTTGTATCTGAAAATATTTCGCTGTCGTTGAATGCGGGCGATTATACGGTTAATGGCGTCCCGTTCACGGCGAACGGCATTGCCTCGGCAATCACAACTACTGACGGCTTTGAAATCGATTTGGCAACAAGCGACGTACTGACTTATGACGATATGACTTTAGCAGACGGCGCGGCGACGTTAGAAAACTCCAACGGCGTGACTTTGGCAGGCGGTACTGTTGCCACCAATACGGAAAATAAAACTTTCAACGTAAAGAATACGGCAACGCTAGACGACAAGGCAATCAATACGAACATGCTGGTTAAGCTCACGTCCAATTATGACGGGCTAACGGTCGGTTCAAAAACTTTCTTCGTTGACGGCGACATCGACGGCTACAAAGTCAATATCGCCTTTGGTCAAGTCATTGGGCTTGAAAATATCGGCGGTAGTGACGGCGTCACAGTCGGCGGCATTGGCAACGCCACGATTAAGACGGATGCGCCTGGCTCCTTCACTGTGAACGATAAGACTTTCAATGTGGAAGGCAATGTTATCTACAGGGTTAAGAACGATAAAGTTATTTCGATAGCCGACGCCACGGGCACGATTAGCGGCGACTTCTCAGGCGGTGTGTACATTAACGGAGAAAAGATTCAAATCGCCGGCGAGGCTTCAAGGGTCGTGATTGACGATTCAACCGTTACTAAAATTTTGACGGACGACGAAGGCTCCTTTACCATAAACGACAAGTCTTACGAGATTATCGGCGATAAGTCAGTTGCCTTCAACATGAGCAGTTCGATTGTTTCTGGCATTGAGAGTTTGGAGGGCGGCACGCTAATTATCGCCAACGACGAAACCGACTTCACTTTAAACGACACGACCATTGACTTAATCGGCAATAGCTCGCCCGTCACGCTCGGCATAGTCGACAGCAAGATTAATTCGGTTAGCGGCATTGACGGCACGATTAACGGTCTGGAAGACGCCACGATTTACGGCATGACCTCTGGTGTTGTTAATGATAAACCAATCGACGCGACGACTAACAGTGAATTCGACGTGGTTGTTGTGGACGGCACGACAAGTTATATCACGGGCTTAGCGGGCGACGCGGCAGTCAACAGCGCACCGAGCATGACACTGACGACGGCGGAGAATGGCACGTTCACTTTCGGCACAGATGAATTTATCATTAATGACACGCTTGACGCTTCGGTTGATTTCCTAACCGACGAGAACAGCAAAGTTATCGGCATTGACAGGTTCGCGGGTTCCATTAGTGGCGGCTCCCTTGACGGCTTGATTTTGAACGGCAACGAGCTGAAGATGGATGGCGAAAATCTTGTTATTGAGGCGGACGGCGAGAAGATAACCAACCTTACGGGCTTGGAAGACGGCAACGAGGTAGCCCTTGACCTAGACGGCATAGATTTGGCTGTACCCAAAGGCGAGGTTACGATTAACGGAACGAGCTATAAATTGGACGGCGACGAGGACGGAATAACTTTAAGCGACGGCGATGTTATCACGGGGCTTGATAAAGATGCCACGCTTACCATTGGCGGCGACGGAGTTTATTCAATCAATGGCGAGCCTGTCACGGTGAATGCGGGCGACGCTTTGACGGTTAATCGCGACGGCGTTTATAAGATTGACCCGAACTCCCCGCCGATAACCGAGAAGACCAACGCCGAAGACATTCTTAAGCGCAGTGGCAATCCGATTCACATTGACGAGGACGAGACTGCCGCGCAGACTGTTGACTTGACGGAGACGGAAGGCGATAGCCTAGTTCTAATCGATAGACAGACCGACGCGCCCGACACCGTCAAGACGGGCGACGGCAATGATACCGTTGTTGCCAGACACGGAGCCGAGGTCGAAGTTGATTTGAACGACAACGGCGAGACGCTCATTATCCCGACGGCGGGCAGAGTCTCACTCGAAAACTACAACGGCGACAACGCGGCAGTTCAGACTTACGAATACAACAATTTAGCCAGCGCGATTAAGTCGAATACAATCCTGTTCGGCGATGGCGTGATGACTTTGGACAACGCGGTTGTTGTCTTCGACCCGACTGCAGAGGCTATCGGCTCCGTTACGGCTAACCTGCTCAACGCTTCGGACGAAAGACAAGCTGTCGGCTTCACGAACACGGCAGGCGGCGAAGTCGATAAGAGCGACGCGACCGAAGATTACATCATGAAGGGCAACTACGCCGAGACCACTGACGACACGCAGAAGAGCGGCGGCTCCACAATAAAGAGCGGTAGCGGTAATGATACAATGCTTGCCGGGGCAATGGATTTCGTCGACGCGGGAACCGGCAAGAATCAAATCTATCTCACTGATAAAAATCTGCGCGGCACTGACCTCGAAGGCGCAACAATCGTTCTGAACGACAACGCCGACGACAAGACGCGGAACTTCATCACGGGCTTCGACAGAGGCTCCGATAAAATTTTCGTCACTAACTTTGAAGATATCGTTTTCGATTATGGCGCGTCTCGGCTTATCATGAGCATAGGCGGCGGGCAAATGATTCTTAACAGCGTCGACCCCGAAGACAGAGCCTACGAATTGAAATTCACCGATGGCACCAGCGACTATAACGCGATGATTGCTAAGAACGGCAACGACATTGAGGTACCCGACAAGACCGAGGCAAATCTCTTCTTGGGCAACCTTTACAGCGAAGGAATAAACTTCAGCGAATACACTGACGCAATCGAAGTTAATTTGGACGACCACAGCGGAGCATTGAACGGAAGCGCGGCGAAGTTCTACGGAATCGACAGAGTGACGGCAGGCGCGGGCAACTTCTCAATCACGGGCGCGGCTGATACCCCCAATACACTCATTGCGGGCACAGGCGACGGAAATATTTGGAGCAACAGCGGCAACGATTTAATGAAGGGCAACACCTCAAGCGATAAGCAAGGCTCGACTTCCTTCCACTTCCTTGCTAACGACGGCAACGATACGATTACGAACTTTGACTTCATGAGCAGTGCTAGCGAATACTACACGTCCGATGTCGTCAGGCTAAGCGGAACCACTGACGTAACGTTGAATGACAGAGATGTCGTCATACAGATAAACAACAGCGCGAACGATTACTTGACTCTAACCGAGGCCAAGGGTAAGGCGTTCAGGGTCAACGACGATTTGGTTGCTAAGGTTGATAAAAACGTCTCGTTCGACGGCTTCACAAATTGTTATGTAGCTGGCGGCTCTAAGGCGACGCTGACGGTCGATAAGGGTATGGGCAATGTCAATCTGTGGCTCAGCGATACTTCAGTTTCGAGGCACGGAACAATGTTCTACGGCGACTTCAAAGAGATTAACGCGCTCTATGCTAACGGCTTTAACACTCTGGCGGGCAACAGTAGCGAAAACCTCATTATCGGCGGCACGGGAAGCAATAGCATTTGGGGCGGCGCAGGCTCGGCTAATGATACGCTCGTCGGCGGCGCGGGTCATAACGAATTCTTCTTCTGCGCGGGCAATGGTCATGACGTTATCAGCTATGCTCACAGCGGCGACGTGGTCAACATGTATGAAGTTACCCTCGACCAGGTTGCAAAGGCTCAGATAACCCGCGACGGAGTCTTTGTTGAGTTGACGGACGGTTCTAAGCTTGACATCCAAAGCAAAAATGGCGTCGAGTACAGGCTGGCGGACGGTTCCGCATGGACTGCCAACCACACCAACAGGACCTGGAATAAAAAATGATTGACGGTTAAGGCTAATGCTTAGTGGTCAGTGCTTGGCGGCTGACCACTTTATTTTTGCAAAGGGGCTGATGATTTGTACGAGATAGAAGTTAAAGCGGCATTCGAGGCGGCGCATTACATTGACGGCTACGCTGGCAAGTGCGCTCGTCTTCATGGACACAATTGGGAAGTCGTCGCGGTCGTTCACGGTGAGAAACTCGATAGGCTCGGCATGTTGATTGATTTTAAAGTCCTCAAGGCGGAGCTTAAGAAAGTTCTTGAAGAGTTCGACCACAGGTTTTTAAATGAGCTTGACTCCTTCGCTAAAGAAAATCCTACGGCGGAGAATCTTGCGCGGGAAATTTATAAGAGGCTTGCTTCGTCGGAAATCTTTAGCGACTCGGCGAAACTCTATGCAGTTAGGGTTCATGAGTCGCCAAGCTCTTGCGTGACGTATCATGAGTAGCGCGAACGTCATAGAAATCTTTTCGTCGGTGCAGGGCGAAGGCAAGTACATTGGTTGCCGTCAAGTGTTCGTGCGTCTTGCTGATTGTAATTTGCACTGCGACTATTGTGACACGGACTTTAAACGCGCTGACTTTTGCAAGATTGAGACGGCGGCTGGTTCGATGACTTTCCGCGACGTTAAAAATCCTCTGACAGCCGCGCAGGTTGCCGAAATCATAAAGAGCTTCTGCGCTGAGGTTCCGACGCAAGCGGTGAGTTTCACGGGCGGCGAACCTCTGATTCATTGGCAATTCGTTCGAGACGTGGCAGAGGCTATAAAAATTCTCGGCGTGAAAATTTTTTTGGAGACAAACGGCACACTTTCTGACGAGTTGTTAAGGACTTTTGACGCGGTCGACATCATCAGCATGGACATAAAGCTTGGGCAGAATCTCCTAAGCTTGCACGAAAAATTTTTGCACGTCGCTAAGGGCAAGGACTTGTACGTTAAAGTTGTGGTAACGGGCGAGACGATGCTTGAGGAATTCTTATCGGCAGTGGAAATGGTCGCGGGCGTCGACGAAAACATTTTGCTAATCGTTCAGCCCGTGACGCCCGTCAAAAATGTCCGCATGGTGTCGGCGGCGAAAATTTTATCGTTACAAGCCGCCGCTCTAAGCAAAATAAAAAATGTCCGAGTCATTCCGCAGGCTCATAAATTAATCAGCATATTATAGGAGGAAATCTTATGGTTGAAATCTTTGATGGCGCAATGGGGACTATGCTCCAAGCGGGCGGATTGAAGGCGGGCGCGTGTCCTGAACTAATGAACGTTGAGGCTCCCGAAGTCGTCAAAAGAATTCATCGGGCGTACATTGAGGCGGGCGCAACGATTATCGAGACGAATACTTTTGGCGCGTCGAGTGTGAAGCTTGCTCATTACGGTTTGGAGGATAAGGTTAGTGAATTGAACTTTGCCGCCGTGAAGATTGCAAAGGACGCCGCGCAGGGTCGAGCAAAGGTTGCCGGCGCAATCGGACCGACTGGAAGATTTATCGCGCCGCTGGGTGATTTGGACTTCGACGCGGCTTATAAAATCTTCCGCGAACAATCAGCGGCATTGGCGGAGGCGGGCGCAGACTTCCTGATAATCGAAACGTGCATTGATATTCAAGAGATGCGAGCGGCACTTTTGGCGGCGAAGGACGCTTGCAACCTTCCGATAATCTGTCAGCTGTCGTATTCGGAGGACGGGCGCACCGTGACTGGAACCGACCCACAATCAGCCGCCGTGATTCTTGAGGCAATGGGCGCAAGTGTTATCGGCGTGAATTGTTCGCTTGGTCCTGAACAACTCGTGCCCGTCGTGAAAACCTTGGCGGAGAATTGCCGCGTGCCAATCAGCGTGCAACCCAATGCCGGTATGCCTTACCTTGAAGACGGCAAAACAAAGTTCCCGATGGACGCAAAGACTTTCGGCGCGTGGGGAGCTAAACTTGTGGAGGCGGGCGCAACTTACCTGGGCGGCTGCTGTGGTACGACGCCCGAACATATCCGCGAACTTGCCTTGAACGTTAAAGACTTATCGCCGACCCCGCGCAGGTTCAATCGTCCGCTGATGTTGGCAAGCCGTTCAAAGACAGTCACCATTGACAAGAAGTCGACGACGCTTATTGGCGAACGCATTAACCCGACGGGCAGAAAGAAATTGGCGGCGGAGATTCGCGAAGGTTCGTTGCTCGGCGTCAAGCGCGACGCTCTTAATCAAGTCAAGGCGGGGGCGCAAGTTCTCGATGTCAACATGGGCGTTGGCGGGATTAATCAGGCGGAGATGATGGCTAAGGCTGTTCGCGAGATTGCCCGAATCACGGACGCGCCACTTGCCATTGACACGGGCGACGCTTTGGCATTGGAGGCGGGCTTGAAGAACTTTCCGGGGCGTGCGCTGATTAATTCCGTGAGCTACGAACCAGACCGCATTAAGAAATTCCTTCCACTTGCTAAACGATACGGCGCGGCGATTCTGATTCTTCCGCTCACTGAACACGGCGTCCCGACCACCGCTGAAGAACGTTTCGACGTTGCAAAGAAGATTATCGACGCGGCTAAGGCTCAAGGACTCGACGACGGCGACTTTTTGCTTGATGCGCTGGTCATGACGATTTCCGCCGACAAGAACGCTTGCCTTGAGGTTTTGAAGACGCTTAGCCTTTATCGCGAACTGAACTTGCCGACGACTATGGGCTTGAGTAATATCTCGTTCGGCTTGCCCAATCGCCCGCTGATTAATTCCACGTTCTTTGCAATGTGCCTAGCCGCAGGTCTCGACGCGCCGATTATGAATCCCTACGATGAATCAATGCAAAACGTCTTGAAGAGTGCCGCCGCCCTGCTAAGTCACGACCCGAACGGTTTAACCTTCAGCAAGCTCGCGCAAGTCACGACCGATAAGCCTAAGGAAAAAATTATCCGCGACCCTATCGACGCGATTAAGCTTGCGATTCAAGAGGGCGACAAGGACGAGATACCCGCTCTGATAAAAAAAGCCGTCGACGAAAACTTTTCTGCCAACGACATAACCGAACGCGCCTTAACTGCCGCAATGAATGAACTCGGTGAGGACTTCGGCTCAGGGAAAATCTTCTTGCCGCAAGTGCTACTTAGTGCTGAGACGATGAGGCTTGCCTTCGACGAACTCAAAAAAATTTTCCCCGCGCAAGAGACTAAGACGCAGGGAACATTCGTTATCGCAACCGTTAAAGGCGACGTGCACGACCTCGGCAAGAATATCGTCGGGGCGTTGATTGCCAACAGCGGCTTTAAGCTCGTCGACTTGGGCAAGGACGTTGACTCCGCCGAGATTGTCCGCGCCGCCTTAGCTCACGACGCCGATATTGTCGGGCTGTGCGCCCTCATGACCACAACGATGATTCAGATTGATAAAGTTATCGCTGACCTCCACGCGGCAGGCTGTTCGGCTAAAGTCATGGTAGGCGGCGCGGCTTTAACTCAAGAATACGCTGACTCCGCAGGTGCCGACGCTTACGCCCGCGACGGTGTGGAGGCTGTCCGATTAGCTAAGCAATTAGTCACGAAATAAATTTTGCCGTTGAGCCCGTTTTAGTCTTCGTAACTTCGAGACGAACGGGCATTTGATTTTTAAGCTCCTCGACGTGCGAAATTATCCCGACTAAGCGTCCGCCGCTCTGCAGTTCAATCAGGGTTTTCATTGCGAAATCCAAAGTTTCCGTGTCGAGCGTGCCAAAGCCCTCGTCGATAAAGATTGTATCCAGTTTAATGCCGCCCGAATTGTTCTGAACGACTGCCGCCAATCCCAATGCCAAAGACAGCGACGCTAAAAAAGTTTCTCCGCCGCTCAAAGTTTCGACAGGGCGAGCCGTGCCCGTGTACTCGTCCAAAATTTCCAAGTCCAAACCCGCCTTGCGTCGACGGTCTTTGCCTTCGGGCTTGTCTTTGAAACGATACCGCCCGCCGCTCATCTTCTCAAGCCGATTGTTTGCCTCTGCGATAACTTCCTTAAACATCGTCGACAAGTAGTAGCGTTGAAATGAAATCTTAGAAGTCTTGCCGCTTGCCGCGTCTGAAAGCGTCTGCCACATTAAAAAATTTTTGTCGGCAGTCTTTAAGTCTTCGGCGAGCGCGTAAATCTTTTTGGCAATGTCCTTAAGCCGTTCGATACGCGTAGAAAGTTTTGCTTTGACCTCGATAGCTGATTGCTCCGCCGTCCGTGCCTCGTCACGAATCTTTTTAAGCGCGAACATGTCTGGAAGTGTTTTCCCTTCGACCTTTGCGGCAACGTCGGCTTTATTTTTTTGCGCCGCCTCGACTGTCGACTTTTGCGCCGCCAATCTTCTTTCCAGCCGATTGGACTTGTCTTGAGCCGCTTGAAATGCCGCATTTAGTTCGCCGAGTCGTTTATTTGTCGAAGTAATTTCCGCGTCAATCAATTCAGGCTTTGCCAAATATTTCTCGTCAATCTCCTTAAGCATGTTGTCGACCGCGCCGCGCAAAGTCTTTTCCTCTGCTGAACATGATTTTTCTTGCTCGCGTGCCGCTTCCAAGGCTTTTTCCGTCTCAGCAATTTTTGCGTCGCCGTTTTTGATTCGCGCTCTTAACTTTTCCAAAGTCTTCACGTCCGCTGAAAGTTTATCAACTTCCGCTTGAGCCTCGGCAACGGTTAAGGCTTTAGCACTTTCCGCCAAAGTTTTTTCCTTGCTATCGAGTTTGCTTTTCAAGCTAGCCAAAACTTTTTCCGCTGAACTTTTATTTTCTGTAAGCGACCGCCATTTTGATTCGGCGGTTTTAATCTGCGCGTCGGTCGGTATTGTCGAATCGGAAACTGCTGGCGTCGGGTGATGAATCGCTCCGCACACGGGGCAAGGCTTGCCTTCCTCCAAAGTTGCCGCCAATCGTGCCGCACTGCCTGCAATCTGTTGTTCGCGAAGGTCTGCAAGTTTCTTTTCCGCCTCGTCGTGGGATTTCTGCGCCGCGCTTAAATCTTTCTCTGCCGCTGAAATTTCCATTCGCAGATTTTTTATCTCCTGTAAAAGCTTTTCGTAAGCTTGGGCGTCCTTTAATTTCTGTTCGGCTACCTTTAATTTTGCGAGTGCGTCTTGAAGTTTTTCTACCTCTGCCGTGAGTTTAACCATCAATTCATCGCAGGATTGCTTTAATTTGGTTAGCCGTTCGACTTCTGCCGCTGATTCCTCCGCTTTTTTTTTCGCCTTATTAAGTTTTTCCTGTTCAGATTGAAGACTTTGCAACGCGACTTTCTTTTTAGTGAGTTCTGCCGCCTTTAGTTTCAAATCTTCGCGAAGAGACTCCTCCGCCGTGCGTTTATCGAATTCAATCTTTGCTGACGACAGCTCGCCCGATATTTTCCCGAATAATTTTTGCGCATCGACGAGTTCAGCCGATTTTATTTCCAAGTCCTTGAACTGCTTGGATAGATTGTCGCCGTCGATGAAATTTTTTTGCGCGTCGAGGGCTTGAGCTTCCAAAGTTTTTAATTGTGCTTGTGCCGTGTCGCGTTCGTCAGTTAAATTTTTTATCAGCGTCGGCAACTCTTCTTCCGTTGTGCCTTCGCCTTCCAATAAATGTTTTTTACGGTCAGTCAAATCTTTGAAGATTTCTTTTGCGGCGACGGCTTTGACTTTGAGTCCTTCTTCCACGCGTTTGAAAAATTCCGCGTTGAAAATCATATCTAAGACGGCTTGTTTTTCGCCAGAATTCGCCGTCAAAAATTTCTTAAATTCGCCCTGCGGAAGGACCACTACTTGCCTAAATTGCTCGCAATCGAACTTTAAAAGACTTCTCACATACTCTGAAACGTCTTTTGTCTCGATGAAGGTTCCGTTTTCGCTAATTTCGGCATAAGCTTTTTCCTCCGTGACGCCGCCGCCGCGAATTTTAGCCCGTTCATAGCGCGGACTACGCACAATCCGATAAATCTTGCCACGCAACGAAAATTCAAATTCAACTTCGGTTTTCATCGTCGGAGGTGCCTGTTCGGAACGCATTATAGAACCTTTCCTGCCGTTCTTGCCGCCGAATTCTTCACCATACAACGCATAGCATATCGCATCTAAAATTGTCGTCTTGCCAGAGCCTGTCGCGCCATGAATCAGAAAAAAATTCTCGCCGTGCAAATCTTTTTTAAAATCCAAATCAACGGTCTTCACATATGGTCCAAACGCCGTCATCCTAAGTCTAATCGGTCGCAAAGTTCATTCCTCCTTTGAAATTTCCGTCAAAAAGTCGCTCATTGCCTCGCGATAATCACTACTTAAATCTTCGCCCGTCTGAGCCTTAAAAAAATCCTCGAAGTAATCTAAAACGGAGACGCCATCGCCAAAATTGCTTGCTGAAACGTCTTCTGAAGAAGAATTTTGAGGCAGTTCCACGCCAAGCAAATTCGGAAAAGTCCACGCCAATTTATCTTGAACGTTAATTTCGCGCTTTGTAAGGCGGGCTAAAATGTAATCTTCTGTCTTAGGATTTTTAATAATCTCATCGAACGTGCCTTTGACAATCCGAACGTCTCTACGCGGATTAAGCGGGATTTTTTCTGTTTTAACGTTGCCCGCGCCGTCAATATCGACAATCGACACGGATTTTTTATGATTTGCTTCGTCAAAGGAGTATTTTAGCGGCGAACCACTATAAAATTTTTGCGGTTTATGAAGATGACCAAGCGCAATGTAATTGTATTCGGAGAAAATATTTGCGTCGACGTTAGATAAAGTGCCGACGATTTTTCTTTCCGAATCAGATTCAATGCCGCCAGTCAAGAAAACATGAGCCAAAACGACGCTACGTTTGTTTGCAGGGATTTTCTGCCGCAAGAGGTCGACATAAAACTTATCTGCGTCATTATAAGTCAGTCGTTCGGCGTCTTCGGAGAAAAATTTTGATTTAATCTCGCCAGGCTCGAAAAAAGGAATCATTGAAAAATAAATTTCGCCGAATTCGTCATTCAAAACGACTTGAGCGGGAGTATCAGTGACTTTAGCGGCGATAAAGATGTTTTGACGTAAAAAAAGTTTGCTACCAAAATTCAAACGGGTTGCGGAGTCGTGATTGCCGGCGATAATTAGCGTCGGGATATTTCTTTCAGCTAACTTAGTTAAAGTCTCGTTGAAAAGTTCTACGGCCTCGATTGGCGGCACTCCTCTATCGTAAATATCGCCGCAAATTAGAATCGCATCGGGTTTTTGGTCGTCAATGACTTTAAAAATCTCTTTGATGATATGTATCTGGTCGTTGATAAGATTTTGCCCCTTTAAAGTCTTGCCTAGGTGCCAATCGGCGGTGTGAAGTAGTCTCATAAAATTTCTCTCCTTTTGCGAATTGCCTCCGCGTGAGCGGTTAAACCTTCGGCATTGGCAAGTTTGATAATGTCGTCCGCCACGCCGAGTAAATCGTTTTGGGTGTAGGAAATAAGACTCGTGCGCTTAAGGAAAGTCTCGACATTGAGGACGGAATAAAATTTGGCGGTGCCGCCCGTGGGCAGGACGTGATTAGGTCCGGCAAGATAATCGCCGAGCGGTTCAGGCGAGTAGGCTCCCAAAAAGATTGCGCCGGCGTTTTTAATCTTCGGCAAGAGTTCAAAAGGTGCGCTAACCAAAAGTTCGAGGTGTTCGGGCGCGGAAAAGTTCGCAAAGTCAATCGCCTCGTTCAAATCTTCGGCGACGACGATTAATCCGTTGCGTTCGATTGCGGCGGCGGCGATTTCCTTACGTGGAAGGTTAGATAATTGCTCGTCGACTTGAGCGGAGACTTTATCGGCGAGCGTTTGACTGGTTGTGATTAGAATACTGCAAGCAAGCGGGTCATGTTCGGCTTGACTGAGCAAATCGGCGGCGGCGTAGGTTGGATTGGCTGTTTCGTCGGCGACAATCAAAATTTCACTCGGACCGGCAAGCATATCAATATCGCAGTGCCCGTAGACTTCCTTTTTGGCGAGCGTAACGAAAATATTTCCAGGACCGACGATTTTATTGACGCGTGGAATTTGCTCCGTACTGAAAGCCATAGCCGCAATCGCCTGCGCCCCGCCGATTTTAAAAATCTTGTCGACGCCCGCGAGTTTCGCCGCCGCTAGGACAGTTGGATTGGCGTTGGGCGTGCACATGATGACTTCGCGGACGCCAGCGACCTTGGCGGGGATAATATTCATTAAGACACTAGACGGATAAGCCGCCGTGCCGCCGGGGACGTATACGCCGACGCGCTCCAAAGGAATGACTGCTTGACCGAGCAAAGAATTTTCCCCGCGATAAGTTATCCACGACTTCGGAAGTTGTTCAGCGTGGAAACGTCGAATATTTTCCGCCGCGACCCTAAGCGACGACAAAAGCTCCGAGTCAATATCAATCTCCGCCACGTCGACGGCAAAGTTATCGAGTTCAACGCCGTCGATTTTCTTTGTGTAGTCGATAACGGCTTTATCGCCGAGCTTGCGAACGTCACTTACAATCCGCCTGACGATTTCGATTGCGCTAAGGTCTTCGCCGAAGATTTTTTTATTAGCGGCGCGGACTTTAGGCGACAGTTCGACTTCATCAAAGGCTTTCTTAGTTAGAAGGCGTTCGACTTCTTCGCGACCGATTTCTTTTGCGTTTATGATTCTCATGAGCTTACCTCCGAAGATTTTTTCCGTAACTTTAGCGCAAAAGTTCACAGTTGACAAGTTAGCGGGTTTGTGCAAGAATTTTTCGCGGGTGATGCTTTGAAGTCGATGAGCAAGTTTTTAAGCCTGATACTCCGGCACAAGCCGCAAATCGTAGGGATTGAGCTTGACGAACACGGTTGGGCGGACGTTGAGGAATTGATTCGGCGCGTGAAGGGTTTAGACCTAGCGACGCTTGAGCAGATAGTTGCGACGGACGAGAAGCGGCGATATTCCTTCAGCGCGGACAAGAAATTGATACGGGCAAATCAGGGACACTCAATCGCGGTTGATGTGGAGCTTGAAGAGCTTAAGCCACCAGAGGTTTTATATCACGGGACGGCGGAAAGGTTCTCGGCGTCGATAAGGACACAAGGCTTGCTGAAGATGTCGCGGCTGTATGTTCACCTATCAAACGACGCGGAGACGGCGGAAAAAGTCGGACGGCGTCACGGCAAAGCAAAGATTTTCGTTGTGGCAAGCGGCAAGATGTTTATCGACGGCTACAAATTCTTTTGTTCGGTGAATGGCGTATGGTTGACCGAACATGTGCCGTCAAAGTATTTAAAGGAGATGTTTTAATGGAGAGTTTTACTTTTGAGCCTAAGCGCGTGTGTTCAAAGCGGATTGATTTTGCGTTGGACGAAGAAGGTCGCCTGCATGACGTGAAGTTTATGGGCGGCTGCCCTGGCAATCTTCCGGCAATCGGCAGACTCGTCGAGGGCAAGGACGCCAAAGAGATTGCTGACCTTCTGCGCGGGAATCCCTGCGGCGGACGCGGTACGAGTTGTGCTGACCAGTTGTCGATAGCGATTGACGAGGCGTTGAAGTCTCGCACTGCTTAAGGAGGTTTCATAATGGATAAACAAACGTTGATTGAAAAGGTTAAGGCAATGGCGGCGGCTCCGAGCTGTTGTGCTAAGTTGAAGGCGGTTTCGGCGACTTATCTCGACGCGGTGGGCACGGCTCAAGAAAAAGTCGCGGCTCAGAACTTAATCGCCGAGATTAAGGAAGACATTACGCCGATTGACGGATTGGTAGCGTTCGCGCACTCCGAACACGCTAAAGAAATTTTCGGGGCGGAAGGGCAAAAAAATTTCGCCGCACATGCCGACGAACTCAAAGCAAGCGGCGCGAAGTATTGCGACTGCCTTGCGTGTGCTCCTGCTGTCGAAATTCTTAACAACAAGGAAGTTCTTCTCGGCTAAGAGTCATAATCGCAAAAAATTATCCCCTGCGGCTTGCGGGGGATTTCTTTTATTCGGCAAAGCAAAGGTAAACAGCCAACACGCCGCCTCCGACGCTGATAAAAATTTCGTCGTGTTCAATGCGATTGCTCGTCGCGTTCGGAAAGTCTTGAGTCAAGGTCGCGCTGTCAAGTTCCCAATGAAGATTCTTCGTCGTGACTCCTCGGCAAGTGCTCGTCATGGGCAACAAAGACGCGGCAAACGGTTTGCTGAAAAATTTTATCGTAGCCTCTTCGCCGCCGTGTAAATAGAAAATTATCTCGCGTTCATCGGCAAGAACAATCGCCCTATTCAAAGCCGCGCAGGTAAAAATCGTGCTGTAGAGGTGGTCGATGCGCCCGCCGAAGGCTCCAGTCAAAATCGCGGTGTGGTCGCCGAAAAGTTCAGCGGCTCGGCTCAGGGCAAGTTGCGTATCGGTGAAGTCTTTGTCGACGGGGTATCGTTCGACGGGAACATTATTCGCTCGTGCCCAAGAGACGGAAGATTGATTTGCGCTGTCGAAGTCCCCGATTAAACGATTTGGAACGACGCCGCACGCCTTGCAAAGTTCAATGCCCTTGTCGACGCAAAAAATCTTCCGCCCGTCCGTCATGCCTTTGAACCAGTCGACGCTTGGAGGTCGTCCGCCACTTACGAATAAAATCTCCTGCGCGGTCGTTGGGGAAGAGACTTCACATTGCGGCAATCTCATCGCAATCACTCCCGAAAATATATTTGCAAACGGGATTCATAATGACTTCTTCCAAAAGATAGCACGCGCTGAACCTGCCCGCCGCAAGAGACGCCCCGTTAATCATGAACGTCACGCCGTTTTGAGTGTGCGGGACGAAGTACAAGCCCGAAATCATTCCGAACGCCTCGCCGCTGTGCCCGATTAAATCAATCGCGTAATCCTCACAAAGCCGAGCTTTACTCGTGCCGCCGATTTGGTACGTGCCCAAGCCGTAATTCTCCATGACGCCGCCGAACGTGTAGCCGTTAGTGCCGTCAAACGTCCAATACGGATTAATCATCGCGTCGAAGGATTCTTGGCTGATAAGGGGCTTGCCGCGATTGATGAGCAGTCGCAGAGCTTTGCTGAGGTCTTCAAGGGAAAGTCGCAAGCCGCCCGCCGGAGAAAATATCGTAGCGTTCGTGCCGATTGCGTAGTTGCTCACGTCGAACGAGCCGTAAGCGTTGGGGGCGTAAGGATTTTGCACGCGGATAAAATTTTTCGGCGGCTGAACTTCGTAATCGTCAATCGTCGCAACCCAACCACCATAACCATCTGGCTGATAAAGCGTGCCGAGCTGAGCAAAAGTTTCCGCATCAAAGTTGCTGACGACGTAGCCGCCATTAATGCCCAGCGGCTTGAGGATATGTTCCTGCTGATAAAAGTCGAAACGTTCGCCGCTAACGCGTTCAATGACCGTACCGAGTATGCCGTAATTCAGATTGCAGTAGTGGAAGTATTTTCCAGGCTCCGTTGTCGTGAAGTGCTTGCCTTCCGCCGTGAAGAACTCCTCAAGCTTGTAATGCGGCGGCAGGGAATAAATCAGCCCGTCGCGCAAAGAGGACGTGTGGTCGGCTAGCATTTCAAGCGTTATCGGCACGTCGGGGAAATTTGGATTGCGTAGCTCAAAGCCAAGGTGATTGCTCACGTCGTCGCCGAGAGTAAGCTTGCCGCGTTCGATGAGTTGCATGATAGCAAAGACCGTAAACATCTTCGACAGACTCGCCGCCCTAAGCAAAGTCCCACGGGTCATCGGCTTATCGGGCGCAAGGTGTCGTCGTCCGCCAAAGTAGCTGTAGACTTCGCGACCGTCCTTGAAGACAATCACGCCCAGCCCCAGAGCTTTGTTATCGCCGCCAATCAACGCGGCAAGTTCAGCGTCAATCATGTCGTCGCCTCAATACTTAGTCGGGGCTTCGGACGCGGGCAAATGTCTTCCGTCGTACTTCACGCCCGCCCCGCCGTCATACTGCATTAAAAGTTGTACGTCGAGACTTTTCCAGTCCTCGAAGACTTTGACGGCATTTTTATTCAAGGTCGCGGCGAATTTATCTTTGGACAGATTAAGCGACTCTTCGACGAGCTTAAGGGAGTTTCGCTCCGATTCCTCAACTGCCGCCGCAACAATCGGGCTCAGCACGTTCCAATAACCCTGCGTCAAAGCCATGACCTGACTTGACGCCCAGAACATTTTCGAGGCGTCGTAAGTGTCCCGCAAGGCATGATGATAAGCGTCGGGCATCTTCGCCACGGTAAACGGCACGTAGGGATTTTCAAGCGGCGTGTTAATCGACACCCAACAGACTGGCGCGGGCAACTTGTCATTTACCTGCGCGACGTATGAATAACTCGTCTTGGCGGAGAGGATAGTTCGTTCAGTCCGTTTCTCGTTCTCGTAATAATATGGCGAACCGTACAGCCCCGCGAATTGACTTGCCGACTGGTCAAAATCCGTATCCTGATAATAATCGCGGTGCAAGCTCATCAAGTCGTTAAGCGTCAATTTCTTGTCGGGGCGCACGCTCAGCGGATAATAATCGGAGTCCCAATCGCTGACGACGGGCGACAAGTTCATTGACGGGGCAACGGTGCTAAGCCCACGCCACACGCGCCGCATTGAGTAATAAGGGTGATTCCATTCGTCAGCGCGCAGAGACTTGACCCAATCCAAATTGCCTTGCGCGTCGTAAGCCGTCCAGCCGACCTCCTCCAACATCTGCGGCAAGTTCGGATTAAAGATTTGATTCGGGTCGCCCTCGCGTATGGCGCGTATCCTAAGCTGATTCGCCGCAATAGAGAAATGCCCGTCGGGAATTCGTTCCGCAATCCAAAAGCCGCCTTTGCCCGAAGGCGTCGGTTGCATTTCAAAAATCCAGCCCTCGTCCTTATCCGCAACAAACAAAGTCTCCGCCGTGCCGTAAAGCCCATACTCGTCAATCAACGCGCCCATTAAATTAATCGCCTCACGAGCCGTCTTGCATCGTTCCAAGGCAACGCGTCCCAGCTCCGCCGAATAGAATATCCCGCCACCCTCTTTATACTGAAACTCCGGTAAATGTGCGCTACGGTCAGTGCACTCGCCGAGCATCAAGCCATGTTCGTTCATGACGGAGTAATCAGCGTCAATATAAGCGTAAGTGTGTTCGACTTCGGGGATATAACCAATCGTCTTAGTCGCGGGCTTGCCGGGGTGATTGTGAGCGTCGCCGCGTTCGGGTGCGACTAGGTGCGGAACATTAAAGCAGTTGTATTCGGGCAACTCGTCGTAAGCGGCGGAACTCGGATATACGGGACGAAGACTTCCGCGCTTATGATTTCTCGCGGGCACGAAGACAACGTTAGGGTCGCCGCCAAAGCCGTCATTGGTGTGCGTGACGAAAACGCTACCATCAGCCGACGCGCCCTTAGTCACTAGCATAATCGTACATGCCGAGGCGTCGACAATTTTTTTCATAACGCTCACATCGCGACGATTGAAATTCCCTTGGCGTCTGCGAAGGAAACCATTTGTTCGCGCTCCACTAGAAGAGTTTTGCCCGCCTCGATAGCCAAAGCCACTGCCCCAACTTTAGCCATGTTCTCGACCGTGTGATAGCCGACTGTCGGCACGTCGAAGCGATTATCCTGTTGCGGCTTAGAGACCTTCGCGACGACTGCCCCGCCGTGAGCCAAAAGTCCGCCGCGCTCAATGCAAGCGTCCGTTCCCTCGATAGCCTCAAGAGCCATGACCGCCCGATTTTTGACGACGACTGTCTGCCCAATGTCAAAGCGTCCGAGTTCCTTAGCAATGCGGAAACCAAATTCCATGTCTTGCCGCTCCTGTTCAGTCGGCTCGCGTTGGGTGATTGTCCCTCTGTGCGGCATGAGCTTTCTAATCAGTTTCGTTTGGTCGAAGGTTTGAATACCTAATTTAGCAAGCTCGCGCACGAACGCTATCATAATCGTATCGTCTTTTCTATCTGGCAAGCTCATGATGAGTTGCAACATACGCGCATCGGGTTGCACCGAGCCATTGAATAAAAGCTCCTTGGTGACCTTGCCAATCATCGTGACCTTTTGAATTTGGTTTTGCTTTAGGTAGTTTAGAATCGTCTCAAGCTGTGCGACGCTGATAAATTGATAATCCTTGGCGAATTGCGCTATTTGCGTATCACTGCTGGCAAGAAGTCCGACCGCGTAGACTTCGTAACCGAGCTGTTGGGCGGCGCGTGCGCATTCGACTGGCAACTTGCCCGCTCCCGCCAATATCCCTAGCCTTTCCATGTTATGACCTCCGTTATTTATCTTCAAAGTCTCGACGTTCACGACAGATGCCTCGTTCAGCATTGCGCAAAAACCTGAGGAAGTGTTCGACCTCCTCGCAAGAGTCAACCTCCTGCTCAATGACCGCGATAGCCTCCGGCAAGCTCAAGCCCGAACGGTAGAGAATCTTATACGCCTTTTTAATCAGCCGCCGACTTTCAAGGGGAACGCCCGCCCGCGATATTCCGACGTTGTTAAGCCCAACGACCTTTGCGGGGTGTCCGTCAACGATTGTATAGGGCACCACGTCTTGAACAAGCTTGCTCATGCCTCCGACCATTGCATTGCGTCCAATCTTAACGAACTGATGAACGCCCGCCATGCCGCCGATAACAACTCTATCCTCAACGGTGGCATGACCCGCACAGCTTGCAAGGTTGCTCATGATGACGTGATTGCCGAGCGTGCAGTTGTGCGCCACGTGAATATAAGCCATAAGCAAGCAGTCGTTGCCAATCCGAGTTTCATTGTCCTCACCCGTCGCCCGATGAATCGTCGCACCCTCGCGGATTGTCGTTCGGTCTCCGATAATCGTAAAGCTACGTTCGCCCTTGAATTTCAAATCCTGCGGCGCGGCACCCACCGACGCGAATTGATAAACCCTGCACTCCTTGCCAAGGCTCGTCCACTTCTCGATAACTGCATGCGGACCGATAATCGAACCGTCGCCAATCTCGACCTCGTCGCCAATCATGCAATAAGGACCTATCGTGACGTTTTCTCCGAGCCTAGCACTTTCAGAGACGACCGCGCTTG
>JACXWG010000021.1 GCA_014764605.1 Quinella sp. 1Q5
GAGCACCGAGCATCGCCAAAGATTGTTCGACGTAGCGGGCAAAACTTCGGCAACGCTTGATGAGTTTATCGTAGCCCTTCTGCATGTCTTCTTGCGGGTGACGTTCTGCCGTCTCGTTAATCATGTCGAACAGCTGCACCAGCTGATTTATCGGCTCCTCCAGCGTCTTGAAGTCTAGCCCGTCACGTATCTCCGAAACGGTCTTTAGCGTGCCTTGTAGTCGTGGTAACTCGTCTTGCAATGCGAGCTGAACTTTTTTTATCTCGTCAATGATTTTATCGTCGTCGGTGCGTCGGTTATCCGCGAGCGTCTTTAAGCTCTGTTCGACAGGAATCTCAATGATTCGCTCGACGGCATGAAACTTCCTTAAGCCTTCGTCCAATGCTTGCAAGTTCATTAGTAATGATTGAAAGCCTTCGGGTGTCAATCCCACGCCACGGAAGATACGCTCGGCATTGCTTGCAAAAACGTTAAGGCAAGAGTCAAGATTCTCCGCTAAGGCGACGTTGAGTCCGTAGACGATAGCGAACAAGTCAAAGCTCGTGTGGAGATTGAAGGCAACCTGCGCGGGCATGAAAGAAAAGTTTTTCGTCGGCAAGGCTATGTTATTAACTCGGCACAGCGTGGAGATAAGCGGCGACGTCTTCTTGGTCGTCAGCTCATAAAATGTCATTGTCGTCAGCTGTAGGTAATAATTTTTCAGAACGGGAATGACAGCGGCAGTTGGATTATTCTTCGCGACGGTAATTGCCTCAGCGTAAAAGTCAAGACTGTTTATCATGGTGCTTCCTCCTTTCCTCCCACCAGAGCGGCAAAAGTCTTTCGCGGAGTTGCGCGGCTTGCTCGGCAACGGTTACTTGCATTTCTTCGACGGTCGGTAATGATTGCTCCTCGACAGTCGGTGGCGGTTGTTCAATGGTTCGCTTGAGCAGATTTAAATCCTTTGTCACAAGATACGCTAGGGAAATGTCGTCGTTGCTACCGTGCTCGGTCATGTAAGGCAAAAGCTCCTCGCGCAGGGAATCACACGTCACCCTGTAGCCGTTGCTAATCATGCTATCAATCACGGTGTCGGCGTAAAGCTTGTAAAGATACTTCTGGTTGTCGCCAATTGGATAGCAATCGTCAAGACCGTCTGTGCTAAGGAAAACCGCCACGGGCGCAAGCGGCGAATCTTCCGAACAATCCAAGACAGCATGACGAAACTTTTTATAACCGTCAACGTCGCAAAGGGAAGTCGTCACGTATCCAAAGCTCTCACCGTCGGGCGGCACGGGCAACTTAAATTCTCCGTCCCTCTGCAAGACAACGCAGGAGCCGTCGCCGATTTGAACAATCAGCACTTGCCAACCGATTGACACCGCCAAAAGTAAAGTCGTGCCATAAGCTACTGGGATATATCGTTCTTCCGCTGAAGTGTAACGAGCCTTGTACTTGTCGCTGACACCTTGCCAACGTTCCTCCTCGACGTAATTAAGATTTCTTTTCCAATCGTCTTTAACTGCCCGTTGCCACGCTTCCCATAGCTCAAACTCAAAATTCCTAATGCTGTTCTCTGAAAAGGTTTCGCCCTCGGAAATGTCGTTGCAAAACTTTTTAACCTGTTCAAAGGCGACCTGAACTGCAAGCCGTGAGCCAATGTCCGAACGAAAATAATCCTTGCCGCCATGCCCGTCCGCAACGGCTATCGCTTGCACGTTATCGAACTCCAAAATGTCGGAGCTGTCTTGGCAGGGCAAGCCGCGTTCACGATACTTTCTGCCATGAACCGACGCGGCAAACGTGCTGAATCTCATCTGACCTCACGCTCCATTGCAAGCTTAGAAAAATCCCCTGAAAAGATTTCCAAGGGATTGTGTCTTATTCAAGCTCACCAAAAAGATTTACCATTCCTCGTCCGCGTTGGCGAGTGCGCCGCCTTGATTCTGCAGAGCCTCGGCAGTCTTTTGCGTGTTGTCGTCGGGATTAGTGTTGCCTGTGTTGTCGACGCTACTACCTTGGCTTGCGACCTTCGACGAAGTGACGGCTATGAATTTAATCATGTTCTTTAACTCTTTAGGGTCATCGGTGTGCATGACAGTTTCATCATTTCCCGTGAAATCACGCAGAACATCATCATTTGAATCGCCGTAACCAACCGCCACGCGAACTGCAATCTTATACCAGTTATTTCCTTTGAGCTTTTGCAAGCCGTCTTGATAGTCGTCAGTAGGTTCGCCGTCCGACAAAAGAAAAAGCACTGGAGCCACCGAGCCAGACGCGTGCTTCATAAAGCCATGAGAAACGGAAAGTTTTTCGTTCAATGCATGGAACGCCTCGCCCATAGACGTTGGGCCGTTTGCGTTTAAATCGTTCCACGAGTTCTGCACGTCTTCTGGCGATAGCAATTCATTGCCGCCAACAATCCAATCCGCACCAAAGCTAAATGACAGTATCGCGACTTTAATCTCATTGTCTGGGTTGGAGTCGTTCATTGAAATCAGTTCGGGCAGGACGTTTTCAATCGCACTGTTCACGGCACCAATCGGAGCACCTATCATGCTCCCTGACGTGTCGAGCAAAAAAATCACGGGGCACATCTTGCGCGGCATTTCCAGTTTATCAAGCATTCCCATAAATAATTCCTCCTCAGTTGTTAGCAATGACTTGAGCAATGTTTTTGTTGTAGAAGTCAATCTTCACGTCCGCACCCAAGACGAGCACTTCGCCGGGCTGCTTAGTCAAAATCTTTCCTTCGGGCGTCTTTATCTTCCAGTTGTAGTTGGAATCGTTCTTCAGTCCGAACTTGCCTGGCTTTTCCAAAATGACAGCCGAGCGGGTCTCGAAGTCTTCAGACAGCGGATTCATATGATATTCGTAAAGGGCGGCGTCTTTGAATATCGGAACCGTGACATCTTGCCCCGCCCGTTTGTCGAAGAACAAATGAGCAACTGCCTTAACCGTTCGCTTGCAAGATTGACAAACCGTAGCCCGGTCACTTTCCAAAAACATTTCCTCGCCGCAATACGGACAACGTACAAGCGAACTCTTCAGCCGCATTAAAATGTTGAACCACGCCTGCTCAAGCAAACGCTCCTTGCCGTCGAGTAAACTTTCCTGACTGAATGACTGACGAAACGCCGCTTGAATGAAACTTGGGAAGAACCCCCAAAGCCTCAACGCGTTCTGGTGTAGGAGCTTATGCGGCGCGTTCGAGGGGTCGTTCTCGTCGAAGATGAACAGCGGCTCCGTCCCGTAAATTTTTTTCTCGTACTTGTTCGTTAGGGCGGGATAGTTCGTTTTGACTCCTTCTAGCGGGTGATTGCCGATTAACAGCATGAAGAGTATCACTGCCAAAGAAAATCTATCCGTCGACTTATCGGGCTGTTTCTCGCCGCGCACGACTTCGGGTGCCATGTACCGCGCCTTGCCTAAAACGCCTGAATACTCGCCGTGCCCCATGACGTTATCATTGTCGCAGATTAGGACTTTGCCATTGGTTGGGTCGATAGAAAAGTTTCCGTCGTTTAGGTCTTGATAGTTATAGCCTTTATTGTGCAGAGCCTTGAAGGCGGCAACGATATTCAAAGCGGCGTCGACCATCGCGGCAACGTTCTTGAACTTCGCCTTAGCCAAAAGGTAGCGGGAGAAACTCTCGTAGCCCTTAGGGAAAATCTTCATCGTGTAGCCGAAGGTCTCGCCGCTAACGTACTCTGTCAGTTGTTCTGGCCAAAGGAAAGCCTCCGAAGGCGAACCAACCTTTATGTTGCTCTCCAGATGCTTGTAGAACTTCGGCGGGTCTTTTAGATAGCCAATAAAGAACCATTTAAGCGCACGCTCTTCGCCGGTGTCATAGCGCACGCGATAAACGATACCTTGCCCGCCCTCGCCGAGCTTATCCGTAACTGTGACTGTTCGCCCGTCCGCTAGCTTCAACGTCTGATCCTTCCTCAAGGGAACGAACTCCGCCATAAGTATCACCTCTCAAAGTTTTCTCGTCAATTATAGTTCGCCGCCCGACTTTAAGCAAGGCAGGAAAAGTATTAGGCTCGTTGAACATTGGGAGCGGAGGTGATTGGCTTGCAAAACAAAATCCTCGTCGCGGGCATTGGTCCAGGCAATGAAGATTACATCACGCCCGCCGCCTTGAAAAGGATTCGTGAGGCTAAGTTTCTCGTCGGTGGACGGCGTGCCCTTGATGAGTTCTCAACGGCGAATCAAATCTCTTGCCCGATAACCCGCGACCTCGACATGCCGATTAACTTTATCCGCGATAAGCTCCCGTTCGGTGAAGTCGTCGTCATGGTAAGCGGCGACCCCGGCTATTACTCAATGCTAGACTTGCTAAGGAAAGAATTCCCGCCGCAATTAATCGAAGTCATTCCGTCAATCAGCGCAATGCAACTCGCCTTCGCAAAGCTCGCGCTCCCGTGGCATTCGGCGACGCTCCTTAGCTTTCACGGAAGACAACCTGCGCTGGCTGACTTAGAATTCACGGCGGGGAAAATCCTCGGCTTGCTAACCGACGCGCAATTCAACTCCGCGACAATCTCCAAGTTACTAATCGATTGCGGCTGGGATAAAAATTCTTCTGTCACGATATGCGCCCGATTGAGTTATGACGACGAACAGATTTTGACGACAACGCTAGCCGACGCCGCGACCGCTGAACCTGTGAATCATTGCGTTTTAATCGTAAAATAAATTCGAGGTGATTAGACATGAGTTATAAACTTTGGGACTTTGCCAAGGAGTTGCGGACGAGTTATGAGCTAGTGGACTTGACGCACCCGCTTGACAATGACAGCCCGTATTGGTCGGGAATCACTGCTGGCTCCGTGGAATTGGGCAAGGTGTGTTTTGATTGGGGCAATCCGATGCTTGATTGCCTGATTCAAACGTTCAAGTTCCCTGGGCAGTTCGGAACGCATATCGATTTCCCCGGACACTTCATCAAGGGCGGCGGGCTTAGCGACTCTTACGGCGTGCAACACATGATTTATCCGTTGTGCGTCGTGGACATAAGCGCGAAGGTTGCTAAAGACATTCACTACGCGGCGACGGCTGACGACATCAAAGCTTATGAGGAGACCTACGGCATCATTCCCGACGGCGCGTTTGTTGCCCTCTACAGCGGTTGGGCTAAGCACTGGCCGGACATGAACGCCATAAGCGGTATCAACGCAGACGGCAACGAGAATTTCCCCGGCTGGAGTCTCGACGCGCTGAAATACATTTACGAAGTCCGCAACGCCGCCGCTAATGGTCATGAAACTTTGGACACCGACGCTTCAGTTGAGGCGGCTAAGGCGGGCGACCTTGCTTGCGAACGTTATCTGCTCTCAAAGGGCAAGTTGCAAGTCGAAGTCATGACGAACCTTGATAAGGTTGCTCCGGCTGGCGCATTAGTAATTGTCGCGTGGCCGAACATCAAAGGCGCAACGGGTTTACCGGCTCGGCTCGTCGCTATCACTCCGAAGTGACTTCTTGCAAGCTTGAAAATATTTTCCGCTCATCTTAGGCAAGGGCGGATTTTTTTTGCGCAACGTGATATAATCTGCCGCGTTCGATAAATTATTTAGAAGGTGTTGCATTGGAAAATAAACCTAAGCGAAACTTTTTGACGATAATCTTCCTTGTACTGTGCTTTACGGCGTCGGCTCTGGCGGGTGCGTTGGTCGCGTCGTCTAGTCTGTTTGAAGGCAAAGACCCCGTGCGCCGAATCATCGTACAGGACACTGAGGAAGAACTCATAAAAGCTAAGGACAAATCGACAGTGCTAATCATGGGCGTCGATATACGCAAAGACGACGTTGGCCGCTCCGATACTATGATGATTGCCACGATTGACCCGCGATTTGACCAGGCGACGTTGCTATCAATCCCGCGTGATACTCGCGTCAAGATTCGCGGGCGCGGCTACGACAAGATTAACGCGGCTTTTGCTTATGGCGGCGTAGCCCTTGCCGAGTCGACGGTTGAAAACTTCCTAGGAATTGACATTGACCATTACGTATTGATTGACACTAGTAGCTTTGTAAAGATAATCGACGCGATTGGCGGAGTTGATATTGACGTTGAAAAGCGCATGTATTACGAAGACCCCTGGGACGACAACGGCGGGCTGGTTATCGACCTTTACCCCGGTCAACAACATATGGACGGCAAGACGGCTGTAACTTACGTTCGCTATCGAGACTCGGAAGGCGATATTGGGCGCGTTAAGCGTCAGCAGGCATTCATGGCGGCTTGCATGGATAAAGTTACTTCGCCCGAAATTGTTCCGCGCATTCCAAAGATTGTCCGCGAAATCATTGACGCCGTAGAAACTGATATGTCCTTGCGTCAACTTTTAGAACTTGCCGGAGCACTCAAAGCCGCCGCCGCCAACGGTCTTGAAGCCGACATGGTGCCAGGCTACCCGCTTTACATTAACGAGATAAGCTATTGGATACCCGACGTGGAGTTGCTTAGGATTAGCGTTGCTGACGCCTTGGGGATTCATGTCGACCCGTACCTGCGCGAACGTTTTGAGCGCGACGCCCGCGAATATCGAGATTCCATTCCTTCGGGTGCCAGAGACATTCCCGACGGCGAAGACAATATCGGTTCACCAATCCGCGAACGCCAACGCTATAATTCAGGTAGCAGGCGCGGTGTCGACGAACGCACGACGATAAGAGATAGCCGACTTGACGACGACCGAACCGCTACGACTGATAGAAGGACTTATGACAACGACCGAACCGCTACGACTGAACGCAGGACTTATGACGACGACCGAACCGCTACGACTGAACACAGGACTTATGACGACGACCGGACCAATCCGACTGAACGCAGGACTTATGACGACGACCGAACCGCTACGACTGAACGCAGGACTTATGACGACGACTGGACCAATTCGACTGAACGCAAGACTTATGACGAACCGCAGATTGAACGGCGGACAATTCCTGAAGTCAATGAACGCATTGACGAACCCACACGCGAGGAGGCTCCCAAGACAAGATACTGACATGATTAACTTGACTGATGATTTATTTTTGGGCGACGGCAACCACAAAACGGTTTACGCGCACCCGACCGATAAAACTTTGTGCGTTAAGCTTTTGCGCACTCCCGATGACCCCGACTTTGTCAAAGAGATGCGCTATCGTAAAGCATTGGGCAAGCGTGCCGACTCAATGACGCTCCTTACAAAATATTTCGGCGAGGTCGAGACTTCCAAGGGCAAAGGCTATCTCTTTGAACGCGTGCTTGATTACGACGGAAAGATTTCGCAGACTATGCTTAACGTCTTTGATGATACCGTCCGCGATAAAAAACTTTTGCCCACGACTGAAAAGCTATTGCTTGATTTCAAACGCGTTTACTTCGACGAAAAATTTTTGCTTGCCGGCGTCGACCCCGATAACTATCTTGTGCAGAGAATTTCCCCGAATGAACGACGCGTGCGAATCATCGACAACATCGGCACGTCTGCATTCATTCCGCTGGCTTATTACTTTGATTCGTTCGCCGCGAAGAGAGCTAGAAAGTATTGGCAGATGTTTGCAAGGGAAGTGAGCGAGCAGTATCGGATTTTGTTCCCAGAAGATTTTTTGAGAAAGTTGGCTGAGTAAATGAATCGAACGACGCGGACGATCATAAAAATATTTCTAATCGCGGCGATGACTGTGGCTTGCGCGGCGGCGGCGTATTACCTCGGCTCGAATGTCACGGGGCACGCATTAGCGACAGCATCAGATAATATGAACTATTCACGCTGGCAGGAAAAATTCTTTGCCCTCTCACGGGCGACGGCTTTAATCAACGGGCTGTGCGCTCTGCTCTGGTTTTTATTGGCTAGGTTCTTCTTCACAGTCGACGAGGCAACGGGCATGGGCAAGCGAATCATTTGGTTTGCATTGCTTATGGCATCGCTTGCAATAAGTTTGGGCGTTCCACACTTCTACGCGCCCTTGCTCGGAATAAAACTCAACGGGATAATCTTCGTGCTGTTCGCGGCAATCTTCACGGGGCTGGGCTATTGGCTCTTAACAATCTTCACAACGCCGCTTGCCTTCAAATACACGCCGCTTGCCTCGCAACTGTTCAGGAGGAGAATATGAGCTATTACTTTGTATCAATCGGTGGCACAGGCGCAAAAGTCATGGAGAGTTTGACGCACCTTTGCATTGCGGGCTTGCTACCGGATAACGAACGACTTTATATCGCGGCGATTGACCCAGACGTCGGCAACGGCAACTTAGAAAGGACTTCGACTGCCCTGAATAATTTCGCCGTCTTCCAAAGCTTAGCCGTCGGCAATGACACGCCGCTTTTCAAGAATAAAATCTCAATCGTGCGCCCGTTCCCGTGGAATCCGACTGGACACGACAAGACCCTTGACGACTTAATTGAGTTCTATCATCATAGCCGCTCGCCCATTGGCAATCTCTACGAAGTCCTCTACACAAAAAAAGAACGTGACACCACGCTTAACGAAGGCTTTCGCGGTCATCCGTCGATTGGTGCGGCGGTTCTCGCTAAGAAGTTTGAGGACGGCTCCAAGCTCACTGCCCAAATTGAAAAAGTCATCAGCGAAGGCGACGCCGTGAAAATTTTTCTAGCGGGTTCGGTCTTCGGCGGCACAGGCGCGGCGGGTCTTCCGACGATCGCTCGCTTGCTTAGGAATAACCTTGTCGACTACGCGGACAGAATTTTAATCGGCGGTGTGCTGATTCTTCCCTACTTCAGCTTCACACCGATTGACAAGCTAGACGAACTCTTTGCACGTAGCGAAAACTTTTTGCCGAATACTAAGGCGGCTTTGAAGTACTACTCGGAAAAAGAAAACCTCTTCGACGCGACGTATTTTGTTGGCGATACGGTCATGACTCCCGTTGGCGAATTCTCGGTTGGCTCGGCGAATCAACGCAACGAGGCTCACATAGTCGAACTTTACGCGGCTTTAGCGGCGGCGGACTTTTACTCGCGACCCCTGCACGCCCCGAAAATCTTCAAGTACATTTGCCACCACGAACGCGATAAATTTTCTTGGAACGACTTCCCCGCCTCCGCTGAACGTTTCGTGCAGTTCGCCCGCTTCATCTTTGCTTACGTCCATTTGATTAAGCCCGTGCTCCTTGATTTGATGTCTGGCTCGGCGAAGGCTTATAAGTATCCGTGGTTCGTTGACTTCTTCGACGGCGTGGACATAACCGCTCCCGACGTTGTGAACTTTACTTTTTATGCGGAGGCGTTCGCGGCGTGGCTCAAGCAGATTGAAACGCTCAACGGGCGCGAAGTCTTCTTAATCGATTCGGCAATGTTCGAGGCTAACCCCGCTAAAATCGTCGATAAGAAACTGTTCGCCACGCTTGACGGTAGCAAATCCAACTTGACACTTCACGAGATATTTTATCGGCTGACGGAACCTTTCAAGGCTGATTCATCGGTTAAAGGCTTCGGAAAGTTTCTGCGGCGGCTGTATGATGTCTGCGCTGTCTAGCCGGTGACGGCTTTGCGTTTGGTTACGTAATTCCAAATCGTAACGATAGCGGTAGCGAAAATCTTTGCTAGCATGTAATGCACCCTCATAACGTCAACGAAGAACCACATGCACAGCTGATTGAGTCCAAGCCCAATGACGCCCGTCCCAAAGAAGATTATCGCTTGACGGGTCGTTTGTTTCTTCGCGCCCTTGAAAACGTAAATGACGCACAGCCAATAATTAAAGACGACAGTTATGCTAAACGAAATCGCCGACGAGTAAAGATAGTACAGCCCGACGAACTCCGTAAGCACGAACAACAACGAGTAGTCCATAAGGAACGAGAAGCCGCCGACGAAACAGAAGCGGACGATTTCTAACATGCGTTCACGAGTCATTTAATCACCTCAAGGTTAGCAAAGTTTATCGCGGAAATATTTTTCTCGGCAAGCAAGGCAAGCACTCGTGGCGAAGTCACTGCGGCAAGTTCCGCCTCGAAGTCGTGAGACCATTGGCAAAAGTCCTGTAGCGTCTTGTTATCGGTGCCGGGGTGCAACATTACCTCCGTCGTGCCCGATTGCATGTGTTTAATCAGATTGACTAGAAAAGCTTCGTTGACAGCCTCGCCGGCGACAATGCCCGCGAAATGGTCAGGCGTCGCGAAACTTTTTTTGTGCGCTTGATGAGCCGTGAGCTTAGCCAAAGAACCCAAGCCCAATCGCCCGACGAATTTGCCTAAGCTGTCTAGTTCGCCGTCAAAGAGTTTCGCATTAGCCACGCGCACCGCCCTAATCCCTGCCGCCGCCGCTAAGTCAAAAGCAATCTCTGATATGCCGGGCACGTGGTGCAGGTGTTGATGGCTGTCGAAGTGCGTTAAGGTCAAGCCCGTCCGCTGAATCCGTTCCAACTGCGCGGCTAGCTCCGAACGAACCTCCACCAAAGAAATCTTGCCGCTCAAGTATCGTTTCAAAAATTTTATGTAGTCGCCGTGAAAAAATCCCTCCTCCGTGACGAGCGAGGGAATTTCTTTTGGCGGGAGAATCGGATTGCCATTGGCAAGCGTGAAATGAATCCCGACGCCCAAGCCCTTAAGTCGCCTTGCAAGATTAATCGCGTCATCGAAGGCAACCCCGCCCGCCATAAGCGTTGCCGAACGTAAGCAACCCGAATTGAACGCCCGCTCCACCGCACGATTAATCAGCTCATGCCGCCCGAAGTCGTCCGCGTTCACGATGATATTTTTCAACTTGAAACCTCCTTGACCTCTGCAGGAAAAATTTTTATCCGCCCGAATACCTTTGGCAAAAAATTAAAGGATAGTGATTATGAGTTCAATGATTGTGGCGGTCGTCGCCTTCCTGATTGACGCGCTGATTAGCGACCCGCGTAGCAGACTTCATCCCGTCGTTTTGATTGGCAATTTAATTTCCTTGCTTGAAAAACTTTTGCGCCGAGACCTCGACAGCCCGACGAATAAAATCATTAAAGGCGGAGTCCTCGTTAGCGTCGTAGTGATTGTGGCGTCGCTCGTCGGCTTGGGTGTCGAAATTTTAATGCAAGATGTTCCGAGCCTCGCCGCCCAAATTTTTATTCAAGCGTTAGTGCTTAGCTTCATGATTAGCCCGCGTAGTTTGGGCGACGCTGGACGAGAGATTTATTTTTTGTTGGAAAGAGAAGACCTCGCCCGCGCCCGTCAGAAGGTCGGCTGGATTGTCGGACGCGATACGCAAAACCTTAACGAGGCAGAAGTCGCCCGCGCCACCGTCGAGACCGTCGCCGAAAACACCGTTGACGGAATCATATCGCCGCTATTTTACTTCGCGATTGGCGGCTTGCCCCTTGCCATTGCTTATCGGGCGATTAACACGATGGATTCAATGCTAGGCTACAAGAACGATAACTATCTTTACTTCGGACGCGTGGCGGCTCGGCTCGATGACGTGGCGAACTTCATTCCCGCACGATTGACGGGCTTGCTATTCATCTGCGCGGCGGTGCTCTTAGGTCTCGATTATAAGAACGCCTTAAAGATGATGAGACGCGACGCCCGAAAGCATCCAAGTCCGAATGGCGGCTGGGCTGAGGCAACGGTCGCGGGAGCTTTGCGCATACGTCTGGGCGGCGTGAACTACTACTTTGGTAAGCCGCACTTTAGAGCCTACATGGGCGAACCAGAAGAAAATTTAGAAGCGGTGCACATACTCGGCGCGATTCGCATGATGTACACCGCCACGATTTTATTCTTGATGATAGCCTGCGCGATTTGTTAATCGAAGACACGCGGCAAAAGGTCAGCAATGTCAATGGTAATGGGCATGAAGTACAGCCCGCCGCTAGAAGTCTTGACGAACTCAATCACGCGCTTAGCAAAGTCGATATTCCAATCCATCGTCGGCTTGAAGTCGTTCGGGAAAACTGCCTTGTCCTTGCGTTCCCAATAACCTTTGGAACGATTGCTGAAGACCGGCGACACGCCCCAATAGACTTCGTGCCCGTCAAGCAAATCAGCGTACATTTCCAAGAACCGCATATCGAAGAAGGGTTGAGTAAAGAATCCGACTGCCCCAGCTTGAGCTTTACGTTCCACGCGATAGAGTTCGTCGCGAATGCTGCTACGGTATTGGTCAATGCCCGCATAAACTTTCACGTCAGGCAACTCTTCGCGGAACTTGCGGATAACGTCAATCGTCTCCGTGGGGTAAACCGTGCGCGTTAAGTCCTTCGGCGGGTCGCCAACGATAATCAACACTTCCTTAATCCCGAACTTGATAAAGTCGTCGCGCATGGGTAGCGGCTTCGATAAGTCAATGTCCATTGCTCTGACATGAGGTATCGTCGGGAGCGCGGGCTGAGTGACCTTAGCCGCCTGCCACGGTCGCAAGTCGAAACTCATCAAGTCGGGAATGTTCACGCAATCGACCTGCGGATATTTTTTTATAACGTCGATGTCCGCCTGCAAGCTCGCCTCGTCACGCGGAATGATTTCAACAGCTATCCTTCCCATAAAATTTCCTCCTTTAGTAAAAGTCACGGGCGAATTGTAAAATGTTTTGGCGCGGGTGTCTACCTATTTTTTTTTGCGCGAAGGTCTGATATAATCGGCGCGTGATTTAAGAGAGGAAGTGCTTGCAATGATAAAGTTGTTCGTGACTGACATTGACGGGACGCTTTTGCCGGTTGGGAGCGGCGTTGTCCCAGAGAAAAACGTTGAAGCAGTCCGAGCTATGAGGAAGGCGGGCGTTAAAGTCGTAATCGCGACGGGCAGAATGTACAGTGCCGCATTGCTCATAGCTAATCAGCTCGGCGAACACATACCGATTATCGCTTACAACGGAGCAGTGATAAAGTCTTCGGCGGGCGAAGTCCTCCACGCGCAGTATTTGGACGCGGCGATTGCCCTTGAGCTGATAAACTTCTTTGAGGAGCGCGGCTGGCATTTGCAAAGCTATTCGGGCGAAGTCCTCTACGTTCCAAAGCGCAATGAGCTTGTAAAGTTCTACGAGACGATGATACGAGTTCAGGCGGTCGAGGTCGGCTGGCAAGGACTGCGTGAACGAGTTAAAAACGTGCCAAAACTCTTGACGGTGTCCGACACTCCCGAAGAGGCTTTGCAGAAACTTGACGCGTCAAAGAAAGTTTTCGGCGGACGAGTAGAGATAACGCGTTCGGCGGCACGGTTTACGGAGTTCATGTCGTTGGGCGTCTCGAAGGCGGGCGCGATTAAAATTTTGGCGGACAAGCTCGGAATCGACAACGCGGAGATTTTAGCAATCGGCGACTCGGATAACGATTTGCAGATGATTACCTCGGTCGGGTGCGGCGTGGCTATGGGAAATGCCGTTGCCGCCTTAAAAGCCGCTTGCCCACGAATAACCGACACTTGCGAGAACGCTGGCTTTGCTAAGGCTGTTTATGATTACGTCTTGTGAGGAAAGATTTTTATGGAAGAGATAAAAGAGTTCGCGGACAAATCGCGGATAATCATTGTGACTGGCATGAGCGGCAGTGGCAAAACTCAGGCTTGCCGATACCTTGAAGACCTCGGATATTTCTGCGTGGATAATTTGCCGCCCGTCTTTATCCCAAAGTTCGTGGAGCTGTGCACACATGCTAAGGGGCATTTCAATAAGATGGTGTTCGTAGTGGACACGCGGAGCCGAGAATTTTTTGATGACCTAGTGCAAGTCCTAGACGACATGGACAAGGCAAATCAGGATTATGAAATGCTTTTCATGGACGCCAGCGACGATGTGATTATCCGCCGCTACAAGGAGACGCGCCGCCGCCACCCGATGGCACCTGCAACGAGAATATCTGACGGCGTCTTCAAGGAACGCAAACGTTTGGAGGTCGTGCGCTCGAAGGCAACTTACGTAGTCGACACGTCTAACTTATCACGAGCCGAGTTGCGCGATAAAATTCATCTGCTCTTCGGCAAGGGCGACGGCGACATCATGAACATTGCGGTGCTATCGTTCGGCTTCAAGTTCGGTATGCCGCTTGATGCTGACATGGTGCTTGATGTGCGGTTCTTGCCCAATCCTTTTTACGTTCAGGAGCTAAGGCACAAAAGCGGCACTGTCCCGGAGGTCGCCGCGTATATCGAAGGCAAGACCGTTACGCAGGACTATCTTAGGCGGCTGGACTCGTTTATCGATTTCCTTGTCCCGCAATACGTCCGCGAGGGCAAAAGTCAGCTCGTGATTGCAATCGGTTGTACGGGCGGAATGCATCGTTCCGTTTTCGTGGCTAAGCACATTTACGACTTGTTATCAAAGAAAGGTTACGCCGTCAATCTGGAGCATCGCGACCTTATGAAAAACGACGTGTGGGAAGTCTAATCATGTTCCATTTATTGAAGTGGCTTTATCCGGGCATGAAGATGAAACGCTGGTTGCTCCTATTTGCAATCGGCGTTATGCTGTTCAGCCTCGGCGGCGCACTGGCAATTAACTACGAATACCTCGGACGCCTCGAAGAAGAAATCTTCATGTTCGTCTATCGTGCGGTCGGCAGTTACAACTACATGATAACAGCTGGCGTCGGCTTAGTAATCGTGGTAATCGGGGCGTGTTTAATGCTTTGGGCGACGCGTTCAATCATTCGTTCGATAATCGCGGTGCTTATCCCCGACCGCTCGGAAAGTCTTGTAGACATGATTTATCAGGAACGCAAGCTCGGACGAGGTCCAACAATTACGGTTATCGGCGGCGGGCACGGACTAAGCGTCCTATTGCGCGGGATAAAAACTTCTACAAACAACGTCTCGGCTATCGTGACAGTGGCTGACGACGGCGGGAGTTCTGGACGCCTGCGCGAGGAGCTAGGAATTATTCCGCCCGGCGACCTGCGAAATTGTCTTGTTGCCCTGGCTGATACCGAACCGCTTATGGAAAAACTTTTCCAATATCGCTTCGAGGGCAACACCGCCCTTGCCGGTCACAGCTTCGGCAATCTGTTTATCGCGGCGATGAATGAAGTTACCGGCGACATGGAAACTGCCCTTAAGGAGTCGTCAAAGGTCTTAGCGGTCAAGGGGCGTGTCATTCCCGCGAGCAAAGAAAGCGTCCGCCTTGATGCCGTGATGACTGATGGCACCGTCGTTGAGGGCGAGTCACAAATCCCCGAAGCCCATAAGAAAATCCGACGCGTGCAACTCTTCCCTAGGAAAGTTTCAGCCGTCCCCGCCGCATTGGAGGCTATCGAATCCGCCGACGCAATCATTCTCGGTCCCGGCAGTCTGTATACGAGTATCATGCCCAATCTTTTAGTCGAAGGCGTCGCCGATGCTCTCAAGCGTTCAAAGGCGATTAAGATTTATATCTGCAACGTCCTCACTCAGCCCGGCGAGACTGACAACTACACCGCCTCACGTCACGCCAAAGCAATCCTAGACCACGCGGGGCACGGCACGATTGATTATGTGCTAGTCAACTCGACGCCGATTCCCGAAGAGATGTGGAAGAATACGCAAGCCACGCCCGTTGAGATTGATGAGGATAAAGTCAACGCGTTGGGCTGTGGACTTATCAAAGCCGACTTGATGAGTACGACCGAAATCGGACGCCACGACCCCGCTAAACTTTGCGCGGCGGTCACGAAGATTATCTACAGCTTTGGGAATAGGGGTTGAGGTCATGTCGTCATACGCTCAAGATGTCAAAAACGAATTGGCGCACGCCTTCGACGAGGACATTGATTGCTTGCGTGCGGAATTCGTAGCGTTGCTCAGGGTTGGCACAAAGAAAATCGACGGGCGAATTGAGTTCACGACTTCAAACGCCGCAGTTGCCCGCCGAGTTATTACGCTAGCTAAAAGATTTTTCCCGCACGTCAAGCCCGAAGTCGCCGCCGTCCGCCGCAAGAAATTGCTAAAGGGGCTCTTGTACGTCGTAAGATTTATCATAGCGGGCGAGGTGCAAAACTTCTTCTACACGCTAGACGACGCCGAGCTACTAAAGCGCACACGATTTAAAGTTGCGTATCTTCGCGGGGCATTCTTGGCGGGCGGCAGTGTCAATCGTCCAGAAGGTCAATACCTTCTGCAAATCGTGAGCAAGACCGAGGCGCAGGCAACGTTCATTCGCAAGCAACTGACTAAGCTTGACTTCAACGCGGGATTTTCTGAACGCAAGAAACGATTCGTCGTGTGGCTTAGGGAAGGCGATGCCGTTTGTGACTTCTTGGGCATGGTTGGAGCGGCGGCGGCAGTCGAACGCTTCGAGATTGCCCGCAACCTAAAGGAAGTCCGCATACAAGTCAATCGTATCGTCAACGTGGAGACGGCTGCCCTTAACAAGTCAATCAACGCCGCACAACGTCAGCTTGCCGACATAAAAATTTTGATTGATAAGCAAGCTCTCGTTAATGACAAGTTGCGGGAGGCAATGACTGTTCGCTTGGAAAATCCCACGTGCACAATCGACGAGTTGGCAGAGAAAATCGGCATGAGCCACGCTGGACTTATCTACCGGTTCCAAATGATTCACCGCTTAGCAAAAAAATTCAGCAAGAAATAATTGGAGGTTATAAAATATGCGGGGCATGAGTGCCGCCTTCACGACAGACTTTCTAATCTCGTTCGCAGTGATTGCGATAATCCTAGTGCTGTTCGGCTTGATAATCAATTTGTATTCGGAGCTGTCGACGCTGAAGAAACGGTATAGAAAAATGATGTCGGGCGCGGAGGGTATGAGTATAGAACGAATGCTCGCCGCGCACACCGCCGAGGTCAATGACGCCCTTGGCGAATATAAAAAGATTCATAGCAAGCTCAATTCCCTTGATGAGCTGATGCGCAGTTCGATGGCACGAGTGGCGGTGATTCACTTTGACGCCTTCGAGCAAACTGGACAGGGCTTGAGCTGGTGCGTTGCCATTCTCGACCGGAATAATAATGGCGTCGTCTTCTCGTCGATTTGCGGGCAAGAGGCGGAGCGTAGCTACGCTAAGCCAATTGAGGGCGGACGCACTACCGCGAACTACAAGCTGACTAAGGAAGAGGAGCAAGTGCTTCGGCAAGCAATGAATCGTTGAGGAGGTTTGTATGGAAGAAAAAGAATCAAAGCCGTCCGCGAAAATTGAGAACTACACAATCAGCATAAAGGGCGGAGATAAGGAAAGAACAATTCAGCTGTCGTCGGGCATGTTTAGATTCGGCGTGGCAAGCATGATACTCGGCGGGCTACTCTTAGTCGGGACGGCGGCTTTCTCCTTTTACAGCGCAATGCGAATGCAACGCGACGCCGCGACAATCAACGAAATTGAGCAAGCGGCGGAGCTTCGGCAGGAACAACTATTAACGCTATCCAAGAAGGCGGCGACCCTATCCGAGACAATCCAGAACTTAGCACAGCAGGAACAGGAGCTTAGAATACAAGCGGGACTAAATCCGCCCAAAGAAGACACGCCGCCCGCCGAGGCTCCCGCCCTAAGCGAACAAGAACTCAAGATTCAATCGATAATCAAAGCAGTCAAGGAACGTCAGCAACCCGCCGCAGAGGCTCTCCAAGCTCAAGAAGTTCACGACGGGCAAGGCGGTCCTGTTGAGGAGTTGAATATTGAGGAAGTCTCCGAAGCTTTGGACATGTTGGAAGCTAAGGTTAGCACGCGCAAGGAAAGTCTTAACGATTTTCAAAACGAACTCAAGCAACAGCGCGAACAACTCGCACGGGGCGCGGCTATGGCAAGCGGCTACAGTCCTGATTCGGGCAGTTGGTCGGCTCCTTCGGGCAGTGTTCAGTTCGACTTTGCAAACGGTCTGCCAATTATCCCTGCGGCGGGTTCGATTCCGGCTCCTGGTTCCTTCCCGTTCGACCCAAGCCTTGTCGGCGGCAGTGGCGCGGCTGATTCTCATATCCCGTCGATTTGGCCGACAACAGGTGTTGTGACTTCGCCTTACGGCTTGCGTTGGGGCGGTACGGATTTTCATCCGGGCATGGACATTGCTAACGATATGGGTACTCCGATTGTCGCTACGGCTGATGGTGTCGTCGAGTACGCGGGCTGGAATTCGGGCGGCTATGGCAATATGGTCGACATAAACCACGGCAACGGCATCATGACTCGTTACGGGCACGCCTCGCAAGTCGTCGTCAGCGTCGGTCAGCAAGTCAAACGCGGGCAGTTAATCGCTTACATGGGTTCGACGGGCTTTAGCACAGGTCCTCACGTCCATTACGAAGTTCACGTTAGCGGGCAACGCGTCAATCCTATCAGTTATCTTTGAGGAGGCAAAAAAATAGTGGTTAGTGACTTGGAAGACCCGAATCACTAACCACTAGAATTAAGAGCGAATTTAATTTAACGCAACACCGACGCGGCTATCCATCATGTAAGGAATGGAAATCGCAACGCCTTTCATGTCGTCAAGGGGATAGGGCAACGCTTTTCCGTCTTGGTCGTAAGTGCCCAGAACCCAAAACAGAATATCGACTTGACCAGAAGACAACGCCGCACCACGAGCACCCGCCTCAACGGAGACGAGTTCAAAGTTTTTGTTGATACGTTTGCTAAGCTCGCTGAGGAATGCGACGTTGAAACCTGCGGGCGTGTTGTTGGCAAGGATGCAGTCCAATGCCGGCATGTCACCAGTCACAGCGATTTTGAGGGTCTCGGCTCCGTCAATCTTGGGAATGGTAGCCGCAACGGGGTCATCGCCCGCCAACTCCGTGATGTTTTCCTTGATGAGCTTTTGGAGCGTGCCGTCAGCTCTCATGGCGGCGATAGCTTCGTTAATCTCGTCGATTTGCGCCTTAGATTTCTCCTGCATTGCCATTGAGTAGCCCAGAATCGGCTTGAGGTTGTCGTCGATTAGCTTGAGGTCGTCATTGTGCTTAACAATGTAGTTGCCGACTGTCTTGGGTGTCGCGAAGCGGTCAATTTGTTTGGACTTAAGAGCCATAATCATTGAGTTCATATTGTCGAAGAAAACGACCGTGCTGGGGGCAGTGTAGCCTGCAGGTTGCCCTTCAAGCTCGGCGATGTTCTTAGTCCAGCGTTTGTAGCCTTCCTCGTCCAGACCGATTGGCATGAGTGCACCGACTTTGCTCTCTGACTTCTGCTCGTTCGCTGGCGGAGCAGGTTCTTCCGCTTTCTTGTCGCCGCCGCCGCAACCCGCGCACGCAAGCAACATAACAAGTGCCAATAATAACCCGAATAACCTTTTCATTTGCGAACCTCCTTCTAAAATATTTAATCGTCAATAATTGACTGCCCGCATTATACAAGGCAGTTGTCAAATTTTCAACTTAAATTTAAGGGGGATTTACCTTGAAGAAATATTTCTTAGCCGTTCTCGTCGAGAACAAACCCGGCGTCTTAACGCACGTCTCCGGGCTAATCAGCCGCCGCGCATTTAACATCGAGAGCATCTCGGCTGGCTACACCGAAGAACCGTCCGTCACGAGGATTAATATCGTCGTCAGCGTCGAATCGGAAAACGAGCTTGACCAGGTCGTCAATCAGCTTAGCAAACTCATCGACGTGATTAAAATCGTCAACCTGAGCAAGTCGCCGTCGATTGAACGCGAACTCGTCATGATTAAGGTTCGTGCAAGCAAGGAGACTCGCGCCGATTTAGTTAGCGTCGTGGACATCTTCCGCGCACAAATCGTCGACATTACCTCGGAGAACGTCGTTATCGAGCTTACGGGCAATCAGAACAAAATCGACGCTATCTGCGAAGTCCTTAGCGACTACGAAATTGTCGAGATTGCTCGTACGGGGACGATTGCCCTTTCCCGTGGTCCGATTCCCGTTAAGGCAATGTGATGCGTAAAGTTCTTTTGTTAATCTGCGTGGCGTTGGTGATGATTGGTTGCGGCAATCAAGTCCAAACGGTACCGCCGCTACCTGGAACGTTGCCGAAGGCTTTAACTGAACAGAAGATCGACACGGACATTTATTTTGACGCAACCGTATCAATGCGAGGCTTCACGACTTTGGCGACGGGCAATGTCTATCTCACGTTGCCTGACTTGCTCGGCGACCTTTGCGGCTCTTTGGGCGAGGTCAAATTCTACAGCTTCGGCGAACAAATTCACGCCCTGGACGGCAGGAGCTATCGACAATTCACAACGCCCGCAGTTTACACCGAACCGATTACCGCCGTTGCCAACGTCGTCGACCGTGCGGAAGTCAATCACCTGTCAATTATCGTTACGGACTTGTTTGAAAGTGATTCGGATTGGAGCAATGTCGCCCAGAAGATTCGCGAGAAATTTTTTGCTAATCACATGTCTGTTGCCGTCGTTGGAATTCGGAATTCTTTCTATGGAGAAATTTTTGACGTAGGCTTAGAGGCGGCGAAGTTCAATTACAATTCGTGGGATAATCCCGAACGCTATCGCCCGTTCTATTTGCTAGTCATGGGGCAAGACGACGTTGTTAAAAATTTCCTGCGCAAGTTCAATGAGCGACAGACCTTGCCCAATGACACGGGCTACTTGCTCTTGTCGGAGAGCTTGACGGAGACAACCAGCGACTTTGCGACCTTCATGCTACAGGAGCAGGAAAATTTTTACTCCGATGACACTTTGGGCTTGGATAGCCGCGTTAAGGAGTTCGGGCTTGATTCGTTCGTTGAGCCTGCCGCGTTCCTTCTAAATTGGAAATATCAGCCGCCGCTAGGAGCTTGTCCGCTTGACTTGTCAGCTGTCGATACGTCGGTTGAAGTCTTTTCGGTCACGGGCGAAGAGTGGACGCCGCTTAGTTCAAATGATGTGCGCGTCAACCTACTAAAGGACGACCGGCAACCAGAAATGTTTTTAGTTAAAGTCTCGTTGACGCCAGAAAAATCTTTGGCGGAGGGCAAGTTAAACTTCGTGCGCGTCAAAATCATGCCGACTGAACAAGGCTACAAGTTGCCGCCGTGGGTCGAAGCGTGGAGCGTGACTGTCGACGGCGAGGCAAGAAATTTCGACGGCGCAAAGACCGTGAACCTAACACGCGTCCTCGGCTCGCTGAAGGATTCAATCTTCGCGGCGGCGCGTCCTTCCCTGCTTAACATAAACTTTGTCGTCACGCCGTAAACAAAAAACCTCGGAGCCTTAACGCAAGCTCTGAGGTTTTAACTTTATTTGTCGATATTAGACGCCGCCATAAGCTCGCCGACCATCACTTCATCGTTAGGGTTGCTCTCGTTCAAGATTTTGAGCAAGCTTATCGCACAATCTAGGGCGTCCAAGTCTGGCTGATGCAAGTCATATGAATCGTGGTGCGACTCTAAGAACCTTTCCTGCCGAATCCTTTCCAAGTGTTCGAGTATGTCTTTTGTTTTCATATCAATCACCTCGCGTCGATTATAATACCGAGAAAATTTTTTGTCAGCTGTAAGCCGCTAAAGGAGGAGACGAATAAAAATGCAAAATCAATCTGAGCAAGCAAAGAAGATTAAAGAAGCCGAGCAAGCATTTGATAGACGACGACGGACTTTCGGATTGGTAGTCGCGCCTATCCTAGCAATAGCCGTAATGTTGACGCCGATTGACGCGCTGACTTTGGAGGCGCACAAGCTTTTAGCAATAATGGTACTCGTCGCGCTGTGGTGGATAACTGAACCCGTCCCAATCCCGGTAACGTCGCTTATCGGTCCGACGCTTGCAGTTGTCACGGGCGCAATCCCTGTAAACGCGGCTTTTACGGCATTTTCTAACCCGATGATATTCTTGTTCATGGGCGGCTTTATCCTAGCTAAGGCAATGATGATGCACGGGCTAGATAAACGCTTTGCCTATTGGTTGCTGTCAAGGAGTTGGGTCGGGTCGAATCCACGAAGAATCTTTCTGGCAATCGGATTGGCGACGGCTCTTTGCTCTGGTTGGGTGAGCAATACCGCTACCGCCGCGATGATGTTCCCGATTTGTTTAGGGCTTTTGAACTCGATTAAAGACATGATGGCGGCGAACGGACGTGAGATTGACCTTTCCGAATACAAATACGCGACGGGCTTGATGTTGATGACCGCTTACTCAGCGTCGATTGGCGGCGTTCTAACTCCGATTGGCACGCCCCCGAACCTAATCATGCTCGGCTTTCTCGATTCAATGCAAGACATTCACATATCGTTTTTCGAGTGGATGATTTGGGGTTTCGTCGCAATGGTTTTGTACTTCATAATCGCTTATATCGTGCTGTCGAAGATGTTTCCGCCTGACGTGGATAAGATTGACGGTGCAGAGGAATTCATACGCACAAAGATTGAGGAACTCGGCTCGTGGACGCGGGCGCAAAAGAATACGTTATGCGCGTTCATGTTGGCGGTTGCCCTATGGATTATCCCCGGCTTCTTGAACATGTTCTTAGGCGCGGAGAGTCCGATTTTAAAAATGTACAACCAACTCTTCCCTGAGGCGATTGCAGCTATGGCGGGCGCGTTGCTCTTGTTTATCCTGCCCGTGAACTTTTCCAAACGCGAATTTACAATCAGTTGGAAAGAGGCTTCAGCGGGTATCGAGTGGGGCACGCTGATTTTATTTGGCGGCGGACTTGCTATGGGCGGAATGATGTACAAAACGGGCTTATCGAAGTGGCTCGGCGATTTAATCGTTGAGGCGATGGGCGGCGCGGCGTCGCAAGTCGTTTTAGTTGCGGTGTTCTCGGTCTTGGCGTTGTTATTGTCGGAGCTGACTAGTCACACGGCGGCAACCAACATGATTGGTCCTTTGGCGATAACGATTGCCGTTTCGGCGGGCTTAAGCCCCGTGCCGGTGTCGGTCGGCATTGCATTAAGTGCATCGCTCGGATTTATGTTGCCAGTCTCTACGCCGCCCAACGCGATTGTTTATGCCTCAGGCTACGTCCCGATAACCAAAATGATTAAGACGGGTGTTTATATTGACTTCATCGGGATTGCGTTCGTCACGATACCGATTGCGATTTGGCTTGTAAGTCTCGTCGTTGGCTGACGCAATAAAAAAACCTCGGAGCTCGTGATGAGTTCTGAGGTTTTTTTTTAAGCCGTGACGGCATTGACTTTCAATGTGAGCTTTGACTTTTTGCGAGCGGCGGCGTTCTTGTGAATCGTATTGTTAGCCGCTGCCTGGTCGATAGCCTTATGAGCCGCTGGGAGAAGTCTTTTAGCCTCTGCCGCATCGCCCGCCGCTACTGCCGCTAAGACGAGCTTTTGAGCCTTCTTAATGCGTGTTTTCTCGAAGACATTACGGGCGCGGCGTTTGGCGTCGACTCTCATGCTTTTAATCGAAGATTTGATGTTCGGCAAGTCAAGCACCTCCTTAAAGATTTTTTATAGCTGTGGAAGTTTATCACAGCGCGATTTAAATTGCAAGTTAAATTACATCGCCGCGAGCAACAGATACGTCGAGACCAAAGACAAAGCAACGAACAATCCCGCGAAGACGTTCCGTTTAAACCTCAAGTCCTTGCCGACGGTCTCTAGGTCTGCCGTCCGCGCTTTGACAAAGAAGAATATCGCCGCCGCAAGGAGCATGAGTTCAACAGCTACCGTCAACGCAATTTTATCGAAGTGCCAAAGCTTGAAGCGAGCCTGCATGAACTTTTCGCCGCCGTGGAGCAAGACTGGAGCCAGATTCCACTTTAGGAACTTGCCGTTGCTGTCGACTTTGTCGGCGTTGTGGCTGTCAGCGGGATAGGGCAGTTGGACTGTAAAATCGAACTCGACACCGTTAAACGCCGTCTGCGTCATGAATTCGGCTTCGGGCGGAATGGAAAGCGGCGGATTCGTCCAATAAAAATCAAAGTCATACGTGTCGAAGAACCAGCCCGCGTGTCGAGAAACGCCCTTATTCTTGCCAGGGTTAGCCTTGTGCAAATCCCCCGCCGACTTCGCGAAAGTTTCAACGTCAGGATAAGTGTTCGTGAACTCGTAGCCACGCAGGTTGCCTTCGACGATGGCATTGGCTTTCAAGTCGGGATTGATTCGTTCGTTGTTAGACTTCCAATCCTCAATTTGCCGAATCACAAATGGATTGCCGATGAACTTGCAGTGCTGAATAACCGAGCCTTCCTTAGTGATTATCAAATCGAAATCCGCCTGAAAACAGCCCGCGCACGTCAAGCAGATGAGACTTAGCACGGCGATAAAAATCCTTTGCATTTAAATTTTGCTCTCCCCAACTTTATCGAATGTCTCTAAAATTTCGCGTTCGGGTTCGGCGTCGAACTTGCTGACGATATAAATTGCAATCAACGCGAAGACGAACCCAGGAACGATTTCATACAGCCCGAAGAGTTCAAACTGTTTCCAAACAAGAACCGTAACGCCGCCGACGATTATCCCAGCAATGACGCCGCGACGAGTTGTCCGTTTCCAAAACAGACTCATCAGCAACGCAGGACCAAAAGCCGCTCCGAAGCCCGCCCAAGCATAAGCCACCATGTCGAGGATAAAGCTATCGGGATTGAAGCCGAGGAACACTGCGATTGACGCGATGATTAAGACCGAGGCACGAGAAATCCAAACCAGCTCCGTTTGTTCAGCGTCCTTGCGAATCAAAGTCTTGTAGAAGTCTTGCGCGAATGCCGACGCCGCCACGAGCAGTTGACTGGACGCCGTGGACATGATAGCCGCCAGCACCGCGCTTAACATCAAGCCGGCGATTATTGGCGGGAACAGTTGATTCGTCATGACGAGGAAAACTTTTTCAGCGTCGGTGCCTTCAAGCGGTGTCGTCAAGTAGACCGTGCCGACCATGCCGATTGCGACCGCCGCCGCTAAGCTCAATGTTACCCACGTCATCGCGATTCGGGTTGCTTGAGGCAGTTCGCTTGTCGACTTTATCGCCATGAACCTAACTAAGATATGCGGCTGTCCGAAGTAGCCAATACCCCACGCCAGCAACGAAATTAATTCAATCGCGCCCATTGCCGAGCCGTCGGGTTTAGTCAGCGGTTGGAACATTGATTCTTTATAAGCGGAGATAGCCGAGATTGTGTCGCCGAAGCCGCCTAAACTCATTGCCGCGCAGGTTGGCACGATTAGGATTGCAAAGAACATCATCACGCCTTGAATAAAGTCCGTGCGACTGACGGCAAGGAAACCACCAATCAGCGTGTAGAAGACGACCGAGCCTGCGCCGAGGACGATTGCATATTGGAAGGGCATACCAAAGACCGTCTCAAAGAGCTTGCCCGCCGCCACGAATCCCGACGACGTGTACAGGATAAAAAATATCAGGATAAAGATTGCCGGAACGATTCGCAGTAGGTTGCTCGTGTCGTGGTAGCGGTTTTGCAGGAATTCGGGCAAAGTCAACGCATTGCCCGCAAGCTCAGTATACCGCCTGAGCCGTGCCGCCACGAATTGCCAGTTAGCCCACGTACCGATTGCAATTCCGATAGCAATCCACGCAGAATTCAAGCCAGCGAGGTATGCAAAGCCCGGAACGCCCATAAGCATCCAGCCGCTCATATCGGACGCCTCCGCACTAAGCGACGTGACCCACGCGCCGAGCTTGCGGTTGCCAAGGAAATAATCGCTCATGTTCTTCGTGCGCCGATAATAGTAAACGCCAATCGCCATCATCAAGCCGATATACAGCACGAAGGCATTTATAATCATTACATCGTTAGTCAAACAAAATCATCTCCTCTCTATAACCGCGCCATTATAACCGCTTATTCGGCAGCCCGCAAGGTTTTTATAACGTAGCTGGGCAGGGCGAAGGCTCCCGCGTGTATTTTCGTGTTGTAGTATTTGGTCTGTAGGTTAAGAGAGTTCCAACGGGCGAAGTTGACATCGTGGGTCGGGTGAAACTTCTTGGACGCGAACCCGAAGAGCCATTGCCCCGCCGGATATGTCGGAATGTGAATCTGATAGACACGCACCACTGGAAAGGACGTTGCAAGGCGTTTATGTGCTCGTTGCATGGCGGCGGCGTCGCGGGAGTAAAACGGGTTCTCGTGCTGATTAACCATGATTCCGCCCGCGTGCAAGGCGTTAAAGCAGTTGCCGTAGAATTCTTTGGTAAAGAGACCTTCGCCCACGCCGAACGGGTCAGTTGAATCTACGATAATCAAATCATACTCGTCGGCTTTGCGGCGGATGAACTTCAGCCCGTCAGCAAAAAAGATTTCGACGCGGGGATTGTCGAGGCAAGCGGCGGTCTGCGGAATAAATTTTTGACAGGCGCGGACAACCGTTTCATCAATCTCTACAAGGTCAATCTTCTCTATCGTGTCGTATTTCAAAAGCTCACGAGCCGAGCCACCGTCACCGCCGCCGACCAGTAGCACCTTGCGGACGTCTGGATTAACGCACAACGGCACATGCGTTATCATCTCGTGGTAAATAAACTCGTCGCGTTCGGTTATCATGATTCGCCCGTCGAGGACGAGTATCCGCCCGAACTCCGCCGAGTCAAAAATATCCACGCGCTGAAATTCGCTCACTTCGCTGAACAGTTGCTTATCGACCTTCAACGAGAAGCGGACGTTTGGCGTGTGTTGCTCGCTGAACCAAAGCTCCATTTAAAAACCTCCTGACATGTGATAAAATTTCCACGGTGATTAATAATGAACAACATCAAAGCAAGAATAAGAGAGCTACGCGCCGAACAACGAGACCGCGAACGCTACAATAAAAATATGCGCGAACAAATCGAACGGGAGGAACGCAAGCTGATTCTCCTTGAGCGGAGCATGGAAAAAATTCGGCAAGACATTCGCGACCTCAAAAGCACGATACAATATCTGCGGGAAAACTTTACGTCTTCATGACTTGCAAGCGTCTAATGCTCATGTCTTCGGGACCGGTAATCTGGCAGCCCTTGCGTTTGGCGTAGCGGACGTAATCCAAAATCTCCTGCGTGATTCTCTCGCCCGGCGCAAGTATCGGAATGCCTGGAGGATAGCACATCAAAAATTCCGCCGCCGTCTTGCCGACCGTCTCTTTAAGCGGCAGAGAAACTTTATCGGCGTAGAAGGCGTCCTTGGGGGCGGCGTCTACAATCGGGTCAATGTACTCGACCTTCATCAGCCGCGACGGGTCTTTGCGATAAATCCGTTTAATGTCGGCAAGGGCACTTACGAGCCGTTCAATATCCTTGACGCGGTCGCCGACGGAAACATAAGCTAAAACGTTAGCAATGTCTCCGAACTCCAGCTGAATATCATATTCGTCGCGCAAGATGTCATAGACCTCGACGCCCGCCAAACCAACCGCTCGCGTGAAGATTGAAAGCTTAGTTACGTCGAAATCGTAAACTGCGCCGCCGTCAGTCAGCTCCTTACCATAAGCATACCAGCCGCCGAGAAAGTTTATCTCGTCGCGGGCATACTCGACCAGCTCAATCACCTTGTCGAAGATTTCAGAGCCGCGCAGAGCCAAGTTGCGTCTCGAAATGTCTAAGCTCGCCATAAGCAGATAAGAACCGCTCGTCGATTGCGTGAGGTTTATAATCTGGTGTACGTAGCCGGCGTTGATGTTCTTGCCCGTCAACAACAGTGAACTTTGCGTCAACGAACCGCCTGACTTGTGCATAGAGACTGCCGCCATGTCTGCGCCGACCGACATTGCCGAAGGCGGAAGCTTATCATTAAAATAAAAATGCGTGCCGTGCGCCTCGTCCGCAAGGAGTTTCATATTGTGCGTGTGTGCAACTTCGGTTATCGTCTTAATATCGGAGCAAATCCCGTAGTAAGTCGGATTGTTTATCAAGACGGCTTTGGCGTCGGGGTTATTTTTAATTGCGGCAATGACTTCCTCAACCTTCATGCCCAAAGATATTCCTAAGCGTTCGTCGACTTGCGGATTGACGTAGACGGGCACGGCTCCGCAAAGAATCAGCGCGTTAATCGCCGAGCGGTGGACGTTTCGCGGCAGAATTATCTTATCGCCGGGCTTGCACGTGGAAAGAATCATCGCTTGCACCGCCGAAGTCGTCCCGCCAATCATGAAGAAACTATGCGCCGCCCCGAATGCCTCCGCCGCTAAAATCTCCGCGTCCCGAATCACGCTGACGGGGTGGCAAAGATTATCCAACGGCTTCATCGAATTAACATCGACATCAAGGCACGCTTGCCCTAAGAAGTCCGCAAGCTCACGATTGCCGCGCCCGCGTTTATGTCCTGGCACGTCGAAGGGAACCAGCCTTGCCGCCTTCATCTTAGTCAACGCCTCCAGTATCGGGGCGCGGTCTTGCGTTAAGTATTCGTCTATCATGTCTATCACCCGTTCATAAATAAAAAGCAGGCAACCAATCGGCGTGCCCGCTTTTTATGTTATTAAGTTGATTGATTTCGTCTCGCTCCTCAATTATAACGACGCATTGGAATTCTTGCGGCGGCACTCTCATAATCAATGCCCGGCGGCACGTACAGAACGATTTTGCTTGAAACCATTTCCGCCCGCCCGTCAATCATGTACACAGCTCCGATTACGAAATCGCCAATGCGTTGCTGTTCAATTTCGTCCACGCCCTCGAAATTCACGATAACTGCGTTGTGCTTTAAAAGGTCGTCGGCTATCTGCTTAACTTGGTCGTCGTACTTTGTCGGGGCGTAGATTTTCATTGTGAGTTGAGGAGTTTTAACGACTGCTAGGCTCGGTCTTACGGAAGGATCCGAGGTGTTACTATTGTAAGCCTCGTAACGGACGCCGCCCATGCTCGTTACGCCGTTATCAGCAGTGCTCACCATGCCGCCCGTATGCGTGAACTTCATCGACCCGTTGCCGAAGTTCTGCCCGATACCTATTGCTTGCTTATCCGCCTGGAAAGTTTGCGGGGCAGGCTGTGCAGGCTGTTGCTTAGGTTCCTGCGCCGGCTTAGGCTCTTCTGCTTTGGCTTCGGCTTTCTTTGTCTCTTTGATGTCTTCTTCGTCGTCTTGTGGCGGCTCCAGCGGCATGATTATATCCGTAAGTTTCCTTATCCAGTCCATCACTATCATACAATATCGCCCTTCCAATAATTTCTTTGCTCTTTTGTAAGCGCGCCCATTTTATCATAGCATTTTACAATTTGCAAAGGGTTTTTCAAGTTTTTTTCAGGCGTCAATAAAAATCTTTGAGCTTAGCCGAGCAAGTCGGGTGGCGGAGCTTGCGCAATGCTTTTGCCTCGACCGTTTTAACGCTATCGCCGCTGACTTTGAACATTTTAGCGACCTCGTCCGTCGTGCGGGTCTTGCCGTCTTCCAAACCGAATCTTAGCGATAAAACTTTCCTCTCGTGCGGCGTCAGGGTGTTCAAGACTTCGCCGAGCAGTTCATTCATCTGCAAATAATTCAAGTGGTCAAAGTGCGTGGGCGTTTTGCTGTCCTCGACTAAGTCCGCCAACGTCAAACCCTCTATGAAGTCGCCCTCAACCGCGAATGTATCTTTATCCGTATAAGTCCTCTCGTCAATCGGCGTATCAAGTGAAACCGGCGCAGTTGCTTCCATTTCACGCAAGCCACGGACAATCGCTTTCTCGATGCATTCCTCCGCGTACTCGATAAAAGACTCTGAACCCTTCGTGGCAAACTTCTTAGCCGCCGTCATCAGTCCGATATTGCCTTCTTGAATCAAATCCGAGAACGAAACGCCGTAATCTGTATAATTCCGCGCAATGTTGACGACCAGCCGCAAGTTTGCGTTGACTAAATCCATTTGCGCATCTTCGTCGCCGTCCGCCGCCCTAAGTAGCAACGTATGGAACTCTTGAGCACTTAGCAACGGTA
>JACXWG010000071.1 GCA_014764605.1 Quinella sp. 1Q5
GCTCGCTTCCGTCGTTACTCCCAATCTTTTGAGTATGCAACAGGTCACCACTGCCAAAGGAAACGTCGAACAGCTTGCCACCGTTGAAGTTTCTGTCACTCTCATCGACGCCGAATCAGGCGAATCTCTTACGCTCAAAGGTCTCGGTTCGGGGCAAGACCCTTCCGATAAGGCTGTGGCTAAAGCTCAAACTATGGGAATCAAATATTGCTATCTCAACAGTCTTGCCATTGCCACCAACGACGACCCAGAAGCCGATCGCCACACTGATGAGGTCATGCAACCTAAACCCAAGCCCGCGCAGGTCAAAAATAATTCTGCCAACGCGCTGATTTGCCACGACTGCGGCTCCAATATTTCTCAAAAGGTTGCCGATTATTCCAAAGCCAAATTCGGCAGATTTCTCTGTTACGACTGCCAACGCGGCGGACAAAGCGTCGCTTAAACGTTTACCAGCCCTGAGCTTCGCGGCTCAGGGCTTTTTCTATTTCCGGAGGTATTTCCTATGGACAATCTCAAAGAACTCACTTGCAACAACATCCGGACGGCTATCGAAGATTACTTCCGCCACGTCGATTCTGACGACGTTTACGAAAATATTTCCGATTGCTTCGTCGACCGTCTCGCTGATGACGCCATTAACGGCAAACGCGCTCTCCGCGAACTCTTCTGCAAGTCGCAGGGCTGGAATGAAAACTTGCAAGCTATCGTTATCAACGGCACCAAGACCCACAACCCCGATTATTCCCTCGTTCACGACCTCGCTCATTCCATTCTTTATCCTGCCAAATTGAACGCCGACTGCAACAAAATCACCTTGATTGAGCGCGCCGTCTGCTTCTTCTCCAGACCCAATGACAAAGCCGACTATTACATCGACGCTATCAATCAGCTCGCTCCTAATGCCTATGCTCCCCGCAAAAAGCGCAGCAGGATTTTCAAAGCAATTTGCGATTCCCTCGGCGTCACGGATTTGAGCGCGGGCAGTCAATTCCAACATCTTTTCGCCCAGTTCGCCGACGAGCTTTCTACCAAAAAGATTGACTTCAAGCTTTTCGTCTCTATCAACCCTGCCCACTTCCTCACTATGAGCAATCCGAAAAGGGACAAGCGCGGTCACACTATGACTTCCTGCCACTCCTTCAACGTCCTCGATTGCGATTACAACTGTGGCTGTGCCGGATACGCTCGCGACGACGTGACCTTCATCGTCTTCACTGCTTCTGACCCCAACAAGCCCGAAACTATCAACAACCGCAAGACGACGCGGCAAATTTTCATGTACAAGCCTTTCAACGGACTCTTGCTTCAAAGCCGCCTTTACAACACGAGCGGCGGCACTTGTGGAGCTCAAGCCGAATCCAAGCTTTATCGCGACCTTGTTCAGCGTGAATTGTCCGAGCTTGAGGGCGTTCCTAATCTCTGGAAGACCGAAAAATACTGCGGCAACAAGCATGACATTCGTATCTCTTGCGGGGACGGCTTCGGCGGATATGCGGACTGGGTTCATCCTGACTTCGACGCTAAAATTTCCATTCGCCAAGACCATGCCAACGACTTCGAGGTCTTCAAGGTCGGCACCTATGGACTTTGCATTTCCTGCGCCGGCGAACTTTCCAAAGGGCTTCTATGCGACGACTGCAACGAAGGATCCGAATTCTGTCAGGAGTGCGAGAATTTTTGCTCCGAAACTTGGGAAGTCATTAATCGGCACGGCGAGCGCATTCACGTCTGCGATCATTGCTTGAACGAGTACTACTGCCTTTGCGAGCATTGCGAAGAGTACTTCGATAAACGCCAAATGACTATTGTTCACGACGGTTCCTACGTTTGCTCCCGTTGCCTTGACGATGAATACTTACTTTGCTCTGAGTGCGACGAATACTTCCCTGCCGACGACGTTTCCTTTGCTGTCGACGCCGACGGCAATGACGTTTATGTTTGCCACGATTGCCGCGACAACCACTACACGCAGTGCGTCGAGTGCGAACGCTTCTTCCACAACGATTCCATTGACGGCGAACTTTGCCACAGCTGCAGAGCCGAGGAGGTGTCCGCATGACTTCCTTGGAAGATTTCCTTCGCCCCTCTCAAAAGCAACTTTTCAAACGCCTTGCCAAAAAATTCAAGCGCAACGCTTTGCTCAGCAAAGGCAATTTCATTCTCGTTCACGGACAAGCTCCCGTTATGCTCGTCGCACATCTCGACACCGTTCATGAAGAACCCGTTCACGACATTTGCCTTTCCTCTGACGGCAACATCATCATGAGCCCGCAAGGCATTGGCGGCGACGATCGTTGCGGCGTTTTCGCTCTCGTCAAAATCTACCGCCTTTCCAAAATCAAGCCGTGGCTTTTGTTCTGCTGTAACGAAGAAATCGGCGGGCTTGGGGCTAAAAAATTTTGTCTCGCTCATCAACAACGCCAACTGCCCAACGACCTTGACGATCTCAAATTCATTATCGAGCTTGACCGCAAAGGAAAAAATGACGCCGTTTATTACCGCTGTGACAATCACGACTTCGAGGCTTACATCTCTGACAAAGGTTTTAAGACCGCGCAAGGCTCCTTCTCCGACATCTCTCTTATCGCTCTGGAACTAAACATTGCCGCAGTCAATCTTTCCTGCGGTTATTATCATGCACACACACGTCACGAGTATATCAATCGTTCACAGCTTGACGCCACGATTCACACTGTCGTTGATATTATTGCCGAATCTTCTCGCGCCGATTTCCCCACTTTCGACTACAGAGAACGTTTAGTGCCAATTGACACTGTATCTCATATTCATCACTATGACAACCTGCCGACGCCTCTCAACAAACCGTATAATCTACCCGACAAGCTTATCGACATCTATGAAACTTTACTCGATTTCTACTCTCTCCACGAACTCGAATCCTTCCGCGCCGAATTTGGCGACCACATTCTTTGGCAAATTTACAACGACGAAATTGCTCCTTTCTATCACTACTGAACTTTTTAAAGACTAAACGAAAACTAAAACGGCTACTCATTCTATGCAAACTGGAATCCCACTGACAAAATCTTCTGTTGGTGGGATTTCTCTTTTGCATAAAATTCCTGTACTTGGTATCAAATCTATAAGAAAAAGCAACGTATCTAGGCGGCTTACTTTCTTCTTTTGTTATGTTACACTTTAGTAGGTGAGATGTTATGGACAAAGACTCTGATAAAAATTCCGCTAACTCTGAGGAGGAACTCCCAGAGAAAGAACTCAGCGAAATGGACGTTAAAAAAATCATGATATTCCGCCAAATCGGCGCCAAAATTGCTTACTACCGCACTCTTCGCCAGATGACTCAAGCTGAACTTGCTAAACGCGCTAATCTCAGCAAAGGCAGTATAGGACGCATCGAGCGTGGCAAATACAATAAAGGCGTTCCGATTTCTACTCTTCTCGACATCGCTGAAAGTCTTCGCATCGATTTGTCTTCTCTCGTTACTTTCAGCGAAGAAGAGAAAAAAGTCTGGTGGGAAATTGATAAACATATGCTTTGATTCGGATTTTCTTTCCGTTTCTTTTTTGCGTATATCCATCAGATAAATAAATTTATAAAAAAAGTACTCCATATGAACAAGCTGAACATTTTTTTCATAAAGCTATACGTATTGAAATAGAAACGACAAGTTGATACTAAAAACTAATTTTATCGTAGAGGGAGGCAAGGCAAAAATATGAATTGGGACGTTGAAAGCTCGACGCGCAGACGCACTTGCATGTTGATGGTAACGCATGCCTGTAACCTCAACTGCATATACTGCTACGAAACTCACAAGAAAAACGCTTACATGGACACGAACTTGGCAAAAGAAATCATTTTGCGCGAAGCTCAATTCGTAAGCGAAAGCGATACCTTCGACGAGATGGAAATTGATTTTATGGGCGGAGAACCATTCATGAATTTTCCGCTAATAAAATCTATAGTCGAATGGCTGGAAACTGGCGTCATCGATATTCCGTGGATTTGCTTTGCCACGACGAATGGCACCTTGCTCACCGATGAAATTAAAAATTGGTTGCGCGAACATAAAAAATCTATTACGCTTGGCGCAAGCTACGACGGAACCAACCAAATGCAATCTACCAACCGCGCCACCGACAAATACAATCTGGACTTAGATTTTTTCCGCGAATTGTGGTCTCATCAAGCTTTGCACATGACAATCTCCAAAGAAACTCTACCGACATTAGCAGAAGGCGTTCTGTATATACAAGAAAATGGATACAACGTTGAAGCAGCTTTGGCAGAAGGCATCGACTGGACGACGAACGATGCGCTTATGTATCGCGAACAATTATGCATATTAAAAGATGCTTACTTAAAAGATCCCGCACTCACGCCGTTTAACAGATTGACAAGGTACATCAGCGTTACAGACGCGCCTGCTACAGAAAAAGTTCAAAAAAAATGGTGCGGCACGGGAAAATACATGGCGACATACGATATTGACGGCAAAAAATACGGTTGCCACATGTTTACTCCTTTGGTTTTGGGAAAAGACAGAGCATTGTTGTCAGACGCGGTTGAATGGGATTCGCCCGAATCAAATACCGATGATTATTGCAAGAGTTGTGTGTTAAGAAGTTTCTGCCCGACGTGTCCAGGCTTTAACTACAAGTATCGCGGAAGTCTTGCCGTTAGAGATAAACGTTGGTGCTCTATGGTTTTGGCGGAAGCAATAACCGCTTGCGAATTTCAAATGGAATACATTGCCACTATTGATAAACTCAATGATCAGGACGCTCAACACGGTAAAATGGCACTTCAAGCTTATAAAGTGTTGCGACATCTGGACATCACAAAAAGTCAAAGTCCCTACACAATTTGAACTGCGACAGAATCCTTATCCGGTGCGCCGACCAACTTCACCGCGTCGATAAGTTTCCAGTAATTGCGTTTAGCGGCACCGTGTCGTTGAGCGTGAGCATAAAAGGAGGTGAAATCAAATGAAGATTAACATTGACGCTCTTAAAATTCTTGAACTCAAGCTGGCTGAATACAGCAAAGTGAACGGCTCAATCGCCGAGCATAAGTTGGTAAATGCCGGCTGTACAGGTTGCTCTGTAGTTTGCGGAGCGACCTGTACCGGAAACTGTAGTGGTCATACAAGACCGAAATAAAACATCTTTGCGCTTATTCAAAAAAGCGTTTCGTTTGAAATCGATGGACAAGTGATTTACGTGGTAAACGGTGTGGTAGCCTGGCAAGTCGCCGCACCGTTTTTCTCGTTATGTAGGAAATTCGACATGAATAACGCAGATATAAAAATCAGCTTTGCGGGTGGCGTTAACGAGGAAAATATTCGCTTGTTCATGAACGAAATCAAACACGCGGTCGACGAGAGTCCGAACGCTACTACGCTGACAATTTACATTTCTTCGCTCGGCGGCAACGTTGACATTGCCGTCGAGCTTTTTAATTTCCTAAAGCTACTGGATTGCAAGGTACGAACGGTGAATACCTCGTACGTTAATTCTGCGGCGATCATCATCTTTGCCGCCGGTAAGGAGCGAATCAGCTTATCGCATTCGTCCTTCTATATTCACTCCATTAACAAAAATTTGAACGGCAATTTTACCGCCGATGACTTGTTGCGTGAAGCAACAGAAATGTCGACTAACACCGACAAAGTAGTGACCATTCTTGCTGGTATAAGCAATAAGCATAAATCTTATTGGAAACGTCTCATGAAAAAAGGCTACTTGTTGACGCCACAAAAAGCAAAGGAGGTAGATCTCATAAATGATATATTAGAGTATAAGTAGAAAATATTTTGCGTGATTGTGCTTGGCAAATGCCAAGCTATTTTTTTGTTCCTATCGCATCAATCATTTCTGATAATTTTGTGCATATATTACCAAACCGAATCATCCCTCATGAGAGAGCAAAAAAATAGGACAAGCTTAGGACGACCTTTAGGACTATAGGACACGTCCTAATATCACTTCCTACTGAAACTCGCTTAGTGTAACCTTGTTTTTAGGAACTTTAGGACAAGTAGGACGCAAAGTCTAAAGAAAAATTTTAAATCGTTTTATACAATTCGTATCGACTATTTATCGCACTGAAAAACCACTTCGCATTTAACAAAAAAAAGTTTAGAATTTTGCTTCCTATCGTCCTACTTGTCCTAAAAGCTTGTTGTAACGCGAAAAAAATTGTAGGACGCCTTTTTTTAGGTCGTCCTACTTGTCCTACACTTTTTTTCTGCTATTGGCTTATAAATGACGTCAGGACGCCAAAAAAACTATAGGACGACTGTAGGCTAAGTTTTTAAGTAGGTCGTCCTACTTTTTTATGTTTCGAGGCACACGAAAACTGTAGGACGACTGTAGGCTAAGTTTTTAAGTAGGTCGTCCTACTTTTTTCCAAGTGCATTTGATTTTTAAAAGGGAAGGTCAGCTGTGTCGATAGGCTCACCTTGGAAGCTGTCGTCCTGTGCGGTCTCATCAAGTTCTTTAGAGGGATAATTATCTTTGTTCCGATAGAAGGGTTTCTTCTGGTCGGGATAAACAGCGTCGGCTTTTTGAAGTCTTGCGCCTAAATGCCAACCTTCGAGAGAAGATAAAATTTCATTGATACGATACATTTGTTTACGTTTGTCGGAGCCAAAACATTCATTGAAGATTTCAGCCGCGCAAATGTGTTCGCGATATTCAGAGCCATAAATATAAAATTCTTCAGCAACAACCTCGGAGCCGCGAGTAATTTTTTTTATGCGGACAAATTTTTTGCCAGCGTCGCCTGTGAGCCAATCAAAAATTTTGGCAACATCGGCGTCCACATTTTTGCCACCCCTAGCTCGTCGTCGCTTAATCAGGTCGTCCGCACCATCGACGAGCTTAATGTAACCCTTAGTGTGGAAGTCTCTGCGTTCTTCGCGAGAAAATTCCTGCCAAATGAATTGCGGCGGGATTTTTTTATCGAGGTGTCCTTTAATTTCGCCAGTCATGCCGTCATCTTGCAAGTAGTGAGTGGCAACGTCCTCAGCCTTCATTTCAGCTTCACGACTAAGGGAAAGTTTTTTCTCATCGAAGGCGTTGTCGTTATCGAACATCTCATTGTATTTTTGATAGACTTCAGCCCAAAGTTGCTGGATATATTCATCGGTCAAACCTTCGACATAATCAAACATCGCGCTGTTGCAATGGAGAATGAGATAGCGACGATTGCCGGTCACGTCGCGCAGGAACTCGGAGTCGTTGACGGTGATAGCAAAAACACAGTGTCGATAAGTGACGGTAGCGCGGCGAGCATAAGCTTCGCGGCGAGTTTCGGAGGAACGTTCGATGAAAGCTTTGACGGCGTTAATTTCAGTTTTGCGCATGGCGGACATTTCTTTGATCTCAATGATCCAGCCTTTTTTTATGGCGTCGGCGGCATGAGAATCTCCGACATCTTCTGTAAGTTCTAGGTACCACGCGCCGCCGATACGTTCAATAATATAGGACTTGCCAATTTTTTGATTGCCGTGAAGAACGAGAGCAGTTTGATAGCGGCAACCAGGGTGAAAAATTCTAGCTATGGCAGCGAGCAACCAATTCAAAGTAACTTCGCGGGCAAAAGGTGTGTCGTCAACGCGTAAGAATTTAATGAAGAGAGTCTCGGCGCGAGGAATGCCATCCCATTTGGGCAGATTGTTGAAATAATTTTTAACGACGTTGAAAGTATTGGCTTGACTAACGCGAACAACCATGTCCTCAATGAGACTCTTGCCTTGCAACTCGCCGTAGTGTTCACGCAGGTAGAGGCGGAGTTGAGCGTCGTCTTTGTCAGACCATTCCTTGTTGATATGATTGTTAGCGCGTCTCCAGGGAGTATCTTTCAAAAGAACGTCTGCGCATGTGAATTCATCGAAGCCGACAAGTTTTTGAAGGTTAGGGTCGTTGTTAAAAATGAGCTTCATGTTATCGAAAGTCGGCTTGATATAAAGACGTTCGCCAGTCTTCTTATCAATTTTCCAATCGCACAGTTCGCGAATCTCGGCAATAATTTGATTGTCTCGGTCTTCGGATTGCGGTAAGGATTGAAGAAATTTAAGTTTGTCAAATCTGGACTCAAAATCCTCGACTATGGACTTTTCATCTCTTGGAGCATGTGTCGTGGTATTTTTCATGGCTTCTTTCTCAGCCTTTTCAAACTCATCACGAGCGTTGAGTTGGATTTGCTCGATTAGCTTGTAAAGTGCTTGTTCGCCGTTCTTCTGCTGAAGTAAATCGTTGGCGTCAACTTTCTTGCCGAATTTTTCTTTCTCCTTATCGGGAAGATAATCGAAGAGAAATTTGGAAACGGCAGGAATTTTTCTTTTTAAAAGCTCGTCACGCAGGTTCTTAGCATTAGTTCTGCCCGCCTCGTCGCCATCGAAGAGAATAACGAATTTTTTGCCTGAGCAGGATTTGAGAAGGGGCTTTAGAGTTTTACGCCAGTTAGCAGCCCCCAGAACAGCTACAATACCAATTTTTCCTTTGAAAGCTTGCCAGATACTCATGGCGTCGAATTCGCCTTCAACAATAAAAATAGTGTCGGCAAATTTTATGGATTGAGCGTTGAACAGTTCCATAGAGCCGGCGTGCATTTTATGATAACTTTTTTTAACATCAGCGCGGTCAGCTGAAAGAGCAACGGCGTTGTAATGAATGCCGGCAGGAATGATAATGCGACGGGTCGGAACAGTTTTCTTTTCTTCTGCGCGAGTTTTAGGGTGAGTCCAGTCGTGAAGAAAACCGCAACTGAAGTGACGATAAGTATCGAGTGAGATACCGCGCCTCTGTGATTCAGGCAGTTCAGGAAGATGAGTTTTTGCGTTGGCAATGTCAGCCAAAATCAGTTCATGTTCTTTGAGTGCGTTCTCAGAACTGTAGATAAGTTCGGTGTCATTTTTCGTTTCCATTTTATCAGCCCTTTCTTGACGAATTATCTTTGGGCTGTTAGAATCAGATATGCCAGAGGACGATTCGTTCGTTGATGGGAAATTTCGTCGGTATTGTACTTTAGCCGCCTTGCCCGCGTCAAGGGCTTCAACTTTTTTTGGGACGGGTAGAGAATAGCCGATGAGATTTGCGCCGATAGCTAAGGCTTTGCACATGTCGTCGCCTTGATTGAGGTTGAGATGTTCTTCAGTGGCAATGATTTTGAGTAAATCGCCAGAAAATTCGCCGCATTTAAAGCAGAAATAAAGCCAACGATTGCCATTGAATGTAACCTCAACGGGCGTAGAGTCATCACCGGAACCGTTGCCGCAAATCGGGCAAATGATATTCCGTTTATCAGGGTTGCGATTTTCTTTCGGATGTGGTGTAAAAATGGAATGTGGGTCAGCTCGATTTATTTCTTCGAGGAGAGTATTCCGTTCAGAGATGGAAAGTTTTTTAATGGTTTCAACATCACTGCTATTAACAATCGGTAGAAAGCTCATAATATTCAACCCCTAAAAATTTTTTACCACTTGTCACGACGGCTCGGAGGTGTTACAATCAAAATGCGATTAAAAAAAGGTTTGTCCGGAAAACTGAATATTGAAAGCAAGGACAAGGCGTGCGTTACGAGAATCCGAGCTACGTTTAATGAACTGTGGTAAGTGAAATTATACTACGCGACGATAATCAAAGCAAGCGTCTTTTCCTTTTGCTTACGCTGTCGGGCGTGCAAGAAAAAAGACGGCAATCACCTTTTCCAGTGAATGTCGTCTTAGAAAATTTTTACTGAAAGAGCCCCTTGAAAGAACTGTAATTATGCTGTAAAATACACCTGTTTCTTTGATTCCAAACTCTATTCAGAGCAGCAATAAAGTCCTTCGGGGCTTTCCAGCGGGTGTTGCGTCACTCACTGGACGAAGACCTGTGGTGTTGATAGCGCTGCAGGTCTTTCGCATTTATATCAATCCGTCGCCTATAGTTTTTCCTCCGAAAATTTGATTCTAAAAGACGATTCGCCGTGTAAGAAAATAATCCTGTTTAAGAACATGTGTTCAAAAACGTTTGAGTAAAGTGTGGATATGAGAAATTTTGATTAAAGTTTCAGCAGAAGCCGCAGTTAACTCGTAATCCTTGCTGAGTCGGCGGGAGTGATTGAGCCAAGCAAACGTTCGTTCTACTATCC
>JACXWG010000132.1 GCA_014764605.1 Quinella sp. 1Q5
CGACGGCGAGCAACTTTGTTTCCTGCAAGAATTCTATAATGCTAAAGACATCTTGGATAAAGATTCTTTCACTTCGGCGAGTCAAGAGTTAGAAAACATAATCAACTTTTTTCAAACACGCGGACTTATCAAACGTAGGAGCAATATCATTTCTTTCCATAACTGCATTTCTGCAGTAAAAAAATTCGCCGAAGATAACGGCGCAGATGCTTTGACTTCTCTCTTAACCATTCAGACTTGGATTGCAGAAACCAAATTGAAAACGAAGTTGTCTTTATTCCTTCCAACCTTCTCTGATTCTGTTTTAGCTGACATTGAACAAAATCCCGATAAGTTGTTCACTTCAATGAATAATGCTCGCTCCATTCTTAAAAAGCTTTACCATGAAGAAATAATACCGATTGAGGAGCCTATCATTACCGACGACGCCTTTCGCGATTTGAAAATCATCTATCACGGTAGCGAAGGTGAATTGAAGAGTATCGACGGTAGAAATTATCGCAACGAATCTGTTATAACCGGTTCTGAAGTTTACAAATTTCTTTTCGCTCTCAAAGCAAAGGCAACAAAAGAATCCTTCAAAACTTGGCTGGAGTTTTCCTATAAAGATTATTCTCATGGAAAATTTTTACTCTCGGACAAAATTCCTAAAGACGAACCTATATCAGCTTTTCTGCGGACTCGCTTGGATAAAAATCGTCAACACCTTCTGCACAATCCACAAGATTTGAAACAATACATTCCTACGGGGAAAACTATACGCGCTGACGACCTCTTACAGCAAATAAAACTTCATGGCTTTTCCGCTCCGTCGGTATCTTGTCATGTTTTAGGATTTTAAAAGAACGTGCGCCCGTTATGACCGCATACTTAGTGAACGTGCCGCCGACATCTATTGCTAAAATTTTTCTCATAGCTCGTTGCCTCCCTAAAAAAATTCGCCTCAACAATAAGTCAAGGCGATTGGCTTTGTCAATTATTTTTATCTAGAACTACCGAAACTTTTTCCATAGAAATTGCTAAGTCGCTGAGTTCTTTATTAGGTTTTGAGCTGACTTTTTTTGTAGATTTTAAGCTGACTTCTTTAAACTCTTCTTTTTGAGCGGGAAAATATGCGGGCTGTCTTCGCCCTTTATGCAAGCCTCCGTTATGACGACGCGGCGCGGTTCATTTGTCTTCGGGATTTCAAACATGACATCAAGCATCACGTCTTCGATAATACCCTTTAGGGAACGAGCCCCCGTTTTACGTTCGATTGCCAGCTTTGCCACGTGACGCAATGCCGCCTCCTCGAACTCAAGCTTGACATTGTCCATTGCCAAAAGTTTTTCGTACTGCTTAACGGGCGCATTCTTCGGTTCGGTCAAAATCCTAAGTAAGGCATCTTCGTCGAGGGTCTCAAGCGTGCAGATGACTGGCAGGCGTCCGATTATCTCCGGGATAATGCCATACTTCATTAAGTCTTCGGGGCGCACTTGGTGAATCAGCTCGTTAAACTTCTTGTCGGTGTCTTCCTTAGACGGTATCTCGGAGCCAAAGCCGATAGGCGATTCATTTTTCTTGAGACGCTTTTCTATAATCTTTTCAATGCCGACGAACGCCCCGCCAACAATGAACAAGATATTTTTCGTGTCAACTTTAATCGTCGGGGCTTCGGGGTGCTTACGTTGCCCGCGTTCCGTGAACTCAACGACGCTACCTTCCAACATCTTTAGCAGTCCTTGCTGAACGCCTTCATGCCCTGGGTCGGCAGTTATCGAATTATTCGCACCTGACTTGCGGGCAATCTTATCGAACTCATCAAGGTAAATAATCCCGTGCTCAGTCTTCTCGACGTTTCTGCCCGCCGCGTAGTAAAGATTCCTAACAGCAACTTCCACGTCCGCGCCGACAAAGCCCGCCTCCGTCAAGCTTGAGGCGTCCGTCACGGCAAAGGGAATATCCAAAAGCCGCGACAGGTGACTTAGCATTGCAGTCTTGCCACAACCAGTCGGTCCCATGATGATGACGTTTGACTTTTCAATCTCCTCATCGCCGCCGACGTTCTCCGCATCATACTTCATGCGCTTGTAGTGATTGTACGCCGCCACGGACAAAATCTTTTTAGCTCTGTCTTGCATGATGATAAAGTCGTCAAGATATTCTTTAATGAGGTGCGGTTTGTTCTTCTCCAAAAGTTCGCCGAGTTCGTCGTTGAAGTGTTGCTTATGCTTGCGAAGGGTATGTTCTTCGTCTTCCTCGATGAAGTGGTAAATATTTTTTATGCAGCTCCTGCAAATGGCAAAGCCCGTGTTCGGGTCAAGGACGGGCATGTCAGCGCGGCTTTGAAGTCTGACACGCCGCCCGCATATACTGCAATGATAGCTGTCGACCATGTGAGAATTTCTCCTTTATAAAAAACCTTGCAATTAAAAATCACAGCGCGTATAATACACCCTGCGCGGTTTTCGCGTCAACTTGTTTTTAAGGGCGGTGATTGGTGATAGGCGGGACGAGTGTTTTCGATG
>JACXWG010000072.1 GCA_014764605.1 Quinella sp. 1Q5
CAGGAATGCAGATGAGGTCTACGCCGTGCGGTGCCACGAAGCCGCGTGCAATGGCAACTGCTTTAACCGCTTGGTTCAGCGCTCCGGCACCTATCGCCTGCATCTCGGCACTTCCGGTTTCGCGGATGACTCCCGCGAGTGCGCCGGCGACGGAATTGGGGTTAGATTTGGCTGATACCTTTAGGATTTCCATGATTGCTCCTCCTCCCTTGTTGCATTTTTCTGTTGTAGTGGTTTTCTACCTGCTGCGGCTCCTTCTGCGTCTAAATTATTTTCCTTGTTAATTCTTCATACTTAAATTAAATCCTTCACTTGTTCCACCGATTTTATTATATATTTTATCGTGGCGGGCAATGCCTATTTACTGTTTATAAATTTTTCAAACGTTCCATTTGCCAGACATTTTCCAAGATACTGCAGATATTCAAGCGTTATAAACGCCGCCTCTATTGGGATAGAAAGGATTCCAGGATTATACGTGTTAATTTCAAAAATTTTTAGTTCGTAAGAATTGTCGCACCGCTGAATGCCGACATCAATCCCAATCGCAAAGATTATCTTGTTAAAAGATGCCTGTATAAGAGCAGGAATGTTATTTCCCAAATAAATTAGCTTATCATGAATGATTTTCCAATCTTTGCCAAAGTCTTCTTTGAGAAATTTTACAAGCGGCATGGTGTATCCTCCTGCCGCAATATTCGAGAGAATGCTTTCAGGGTTTCTGCCTATTCGAGGATAAGGTATGATTTTAAATTCCCCTTCAGAATCGCGGCGTGTGTGAATCCTTATATCAAACGGATTACCATACTTTGTTCGCGAGACTATATAAGGTTGCAGTACATATGAACGCTTAACGAAATTTTCTTCGTAATAGGCTTGGAGTTCAGTGACGGAGTTCAACAGAAGCTGTTCTTTTTTTAGAGTTATAGTGAACCCAACTCCGTCCGAAAATATTCGGACTACATCGTTTCCCAGAGATCCGTTACTCGGCTTTAATACAACGTCGTTATGATACTCTTTAAACAGGGACATAAAGTGCTCGAAGTTTTCAGAGACATGTGTCTCAATCAAAAACTCTTTAAAACGTTCGTCCTTAGTCATTATGTTATTAATTATTCGTTTGCTTGCGCCCCAGCCGTATTGGAAAAAGTAGGTCTCATTTCCTAAAATCGTGCGTACTTCTTTTTGGTAAAAACCTCCGTTTATATCATAAGTAATTTTTGGCAATGGTATGGTCTTTTTAATCTGCGTGTTGCCGTCAATAAGCGTGGCGCGGACGGTTTTGTCTTCGGGATTGAAATCTTTCGTAGTGAAAAAATAAAGCTCTATGTTAAACTGCCTTGCCATGTACGCCATAAGATTAGCTGTCGTATAATTACCCAAGTTGTTATTTAGCCTTAGCATACCCACGCGAAGAGGCTCATTTGCTTCCTTTGAAATAGATTTTGTTTCGTACAAGTTATTTGCAAGAGCGTCGGTAAAAAAATTATTATTAAGGAACGAGTTGGACGCAACTTCGTGCACGTCATTTGCGAGAATATTGGTAAGAAGTTCGTCTTTCAAAAAATCAAATCCTTTCTTACGGCTTGATAAAAATTCGTTTGACCTTAACAGCTTTGTTCGTCTTGTCGTCAATGTCAATCAGCAGGGCACAATAGATAGCGGCACCCTCTGCAACGTCAAAGCGGCTCGGACGCCCCGTCAGGAATCTTTTTACCACGGGTTCAATCGCCATGCCCAAAATAGAATTCTCCGCGCCGACCATGCCCAAATCGCTGATATAAGCCGTGCCCTTAGGCAAAATCTTTTCGTCCGCCGTCTGAATATGTGTATGCGTGCCGACGACCGCCGTAACTTGCCCGTCAAAGTAATTGGCGAAGGCGAGCTTTTCACTGGTCGCCTCGGCGTGGAAGTCAATCAAGATAACGTCGCAATCCTTTTCCATGAACTTAAGAATCTTGTCGCCAAGTCTGAACGGGTCGTCCATTGGCGGTTGCATGAAAACTCTTCCCGCCATGTTAATCACGCCTACTTTCTTTTTGCCGACGGGATAAATGCAGAAGCCCTTGCCAGGTGTGCCTTCGGGGTAATTCGCGGGACGAAGCAGGAAAGGTTCCGTGTCGATAATCTCCATGACTTTTGGATTGTCCCAAATGTGATTGCCAGTCGTTACCACGTCCGCGCCTACGCCTGTCAGCTCCTCGAAAATATTGGGCGTCAAGCCTTTGCCGTGCGCCGCGTTCTCGCCGTTGACAACTACCATATCAATATTTTTCTGCCGTCGAAGTTCGGGTGTTTGCTCCATAAAAAAATATCTGCCAGGTCTCCCGACAACATCTCCAACCATTAGAATACGCAAAAGACTTCGCTCCCTCCTATCGGGCATAAACTACAACGCGTTCATGCTCCCGCACGCCGACTAGCCGCCCTTCCACTCGCATTTGACGCATATTATTTAAGCACTGCTCCAAATAATTTTCCTGCGCTATCAAATACTCCTCGTCGGGATAGAAGTTATCGTCGTACTCCTCAATCAAATTCTCGCCAAAATAATTTACTGCTAGTTCCGTCAAAAGCGACAGCTCCCGACAAGTCAGCGTCGCCACGTCCCGTCTAACATTTAAAAAGCATGTGCCGTAGACGCCCTCGACGTTTAATTCCATCTTTGCGCCGCCAATCCCCTCCAGATGATGAAAGCTCTCCAATGACTCCGCCACGTAAGCTAAGAACTTCTCGAAATCATCTTGCGTAAATTTCCCGTTCAAGGCAAAGGAGAATTCAAGCGTCTCGTCCTTCGATTCATACGTCACTGATTGGACTGTAGGGAACACTACTAAAATTGACGCCAACAACCGACTAGCATCGGGATTAGGCTTCTTCGTCCTCTTCAGAAAATCAAACACCGCTCCAACCTCCTTTATCAACGGAAAAATTTTAATGCGCAATGCGTAAATCTTAATTCATTACGCACCACGCATCCTCTACGTATTGAATTATTTCGCGTAGTCGACAACTCGAACTTCGCGGATGATCGTCGCCCGAACTTGTCCGGGATAATCCAAATCCTTTTCTATCTTCTTAACAATGTCATGAGCTAGAGTAATTGCCGCCGCGTCATCGATTTTATCAGGCTTAACCATAACGCGAATCTCTCTACCCGCTTGAATTGCAAAGCACCGTTCCACGCCCTCGAAAGACTCTGCAATCTCTTCTAACATCTTAAGACGCTTGAGATACATTTCCAGACTTTCACGACGAGCACCAGGTCTCGCCGCCGAAACTGCGTCCGCCGCCGCTACTAGGATTGCCTCAACCGAAGTCGCTTCAACGTCGCCATGATGAGATGCAATCGCATTGATGACGACTTTGTTTTCGCGATAACGCTTAGCCAAGTCCGCGCCAATCGTCACGTGCGGTCCTTCAATCTCGTGGTCGACTGCCTTGCCTATGTCGTGAAGGAGCCCAGCCCGTTTTGCCAAGTTCACGTCAACGCCGAGCTCACTTGCCATGATTCCTGCCAGCGTCGCCACTTCGATTGAGTGATCCAAGACGTTTTGTCCGTAGCTTGTGCGATACTTCAGTCGCCCTAAGAGTTTGACAAGTTCGGGATGTATCCCATGCACGCCGACTTTGAAGGTTGCCTGCTCGCCCGCCTCTTTCATACGGTTATCGACTTCGCGGGTTGCCTTCTCAACCATCTCTTCAATTCGCGCAGGGTGGATTCGTCCATCTGAAATTAACTTTTCCAGAGCAACGCGGGCAATCTCCCTTTTAACAGGGTCAAAGCCCGATAAGATAACGGCTTCGGGCGTGTCGTCGATGATTAAATCAATGCCCGTCAAAGTCTCAAGCGTTCGGATATTCCTGCCCTCGCGTCCGATAATCCTTCCCTTCATGTCGTCGCTTGGTAGTGCCACGACTGATACTGTTGTTTCTGCTACGTGGTCTGCCGCACAACGTTGTATTGCCGTGCTCAAGATGTCTCGTGCCTTTTTGTCAGCCTCGTCGCGGATTTGCGTTTCGTATTCTTTGATTCGGAGTGCTTTATCATGTTTCAAGCCCTCTTCAACTTCGTTCATTAGAATTGTCCGCGCCTCATCTCGACTAAGCTCGGCAATTCGTTCAAGTTCTGCATCCTCCTTTTCCTGCATGGCGTTTAGTTGTGCTTGCGACTCATTAAGCCGCGCCTCTTTTTTACTCAGAAGAACTTCTTTCTTTTCCAGCGAATCCAACTTCTTGTCTAGGCTCTCTTCCTTCTGCACGACGCGTCGTTCTTGGCGAGAAAGTTCGTTGCGTCGCTCTTTGGTATCGCGGTCGAGATCCTGCCGCATTCTATGAATTTCTTCCTTAGCTTCAAGAATGGCTTCTTTTTTTTCTGCGTTAGATTTCTCGTGTGCCTCTTCGACGATGCGGCGTGCTTCGTCTTCCGCCGAGCCGATTTTGGCTTCAGCTGATTTCTTCCGCGCCGCGTAACCTCCGACTGCTCCGAGAATTATTGCGATGATGACTGCTACGATTGTAATAGCGATAACGTTCACCCCCCAAAACTTTTTCTTACATACCGAGTTATTTTATAGATTGTCAAGGGATATGTCAAATGCTTTATCGCATAAAAAAAGCCCCGCCACGTTGACGGGGAAAAAATTGTAAAAACTCAGTCGAAGATAAAGACAACCTTTAAGTCCTTTAAAAATTTCGTTGCGTAGTTTTCAATCAAAACGCGATTCGAGTCAGGAACAGCCAAGACGGGATTGCTATTAAAGTTCTGCACGCCTACCGCCCTGATGACAAGAGGATTTGTTCCTGCTCTGTTGACGTTTTCCGTATCGTCAACATAATCTGCCATGCCCTCACGAATAACTCTGTCTATATCAAGATTCTTGTGTCCGTAAATCTTCGTGCCGTTTGAATTCATGATGACTGGACTCATGACGGGTTGAAGTTCTAAGCCGCGGCAGTCGACGATTAAACCAGTGTAATTGCCTTCAGCCATAGACGCATAATCAGCTACGGAACGTCTTACGGGTTGAGAACTTGCTGGCGCATTGTAAGCTGTTTGATAAGTCGGCTCTTGCATTGAAAGCGAACTCTGCATTTTCTGCAAGATGATTGTATCGAGTGACGGAATTGCCATTCTTGAAAGCGGCGGTCTGTAAGGCGTCGTTGGCGTCGTTGGCGTCGTTGGCGTCGTTGGCGTGGGTGTATAACTTTCTTCCTCGACCGTTACCTTTGACGTGTATTCGATTCTTTTCTTAACTGGCGTCGCTGATGTGTAGGGCAGAGAACTCGGCGCGACTTCAGCTACGGGATTTGGGAAAGGTTCGATTGCTGTTGGTCTTTCAAGGACTGCGCCCGCTAACGAATTTGATACGCCGAACAGCGGCACTTGCATTACCACACGATAGCCGCCGTCACTTAAGAAAGTTTCGTCGACAATCTTTGCGCCTTTAATCGTCGCCTCAACTCGTAGTTTAACTCGGTCTTGAGTCGTCAGCATTTTTTCGACGGTTGTTTCGCCCTCGACGCGCACGCCGTTAATAATTTCAGCAAGTTTGCGATAAGCGTCCGCCTGCGCGGCTTTGGACGCTAAACCTTTTGCCTGTGTGTAGTTGACCGCATCAGCAGGAGCAACACCTTCGCCCGTCACGGTGATAACTTGGTTCTTCCAGTCCACGCCTTCGACAAAGTTATTTGTCCTTGGCACGGCTGATACTCCGCTACTTGTCGCAAGCAGAATCACTGCCGCCGCTATTGCCGAGAAAATCTTTGGCACTTTCATTTTCATCACTCTCCTTTATGTCAAATTTATCATGACTTTGTTAAAGTCGCATTAGTAAAAAGTTTTAAGTTGATTTAGGTTTCATTACGTTTTGCCTTTGACCTTGTAAATAAATCTCATCATCTATCAGCGAGAGTTCCTGAGCATAGTCGAATGTCTTTGCGTTTTTAACCGACTTAATAGGTTTCAATTTTATTTGAATCGAGTTGAGTTTTTGTCCATAGGAGTAAAGTGTTTCTTTGAAGGCGTCACTCTTGAGAAACCACACGCGACGAATATTGTCGGTCAAGTCATGTCCCCATACCCTATAAAAACATTCCCAGATAAATGACAGTCTCGGAGATGTGCTGAATCGATTCTGGGGTATAAGTACCGCCAAGCCCTGGATGCAACGAGCTACTTTTTACATAATTGCCCTTGTTGTCAACGATGCCTCCCAATCCCCAATGCCACTTGTCAGGAATTTTAACAATTTTGTGCGGAAGAATTGTGCCGTATTCAATAACTTGAAAGTTCAATTTTATATTGAGAAAATAATCTTTGCTGAAAGCTTCCTTCACGGTAGCAGGGTTATAAAGATAATCGATGTTTACCATGAGTGAATTCCTCAATGAATTTTTAAGAACGCAATCTATTGCAAGCCTCGATAGTATTTTCACGGCTGTTGAAGCTTGTTAGACGCAGATAACCTTCGCCGCAAGGACCAAAGCCCGCGCCTGGCGTCCCGATAATGTGTTTCTCGCGCAGAAGTTTATCGAAGAAATCCCAACTGCTTGGAATATCATCAGGCGTCTTGAGCCAAATATACGGTGCATTAATTCCGCCGTAAGTCGTCAAACCCGCTGCCGTCAGACTTTCGCGGATAATTCTGGCGTTTTCAAGGTAATACGTTATAAGTTCCTTGACCTGTGCTTGTCCTTCGTCAGAGTAAATCGCCTCGGCTCCGCGTTGAGTTATATAACTCGTGCCGTTAAATTTTGTTGTGTGACGACGCGCCCAAAGCTTTTTAAGCGGAACGCGTTCGCCCGTGGACGTGGTACCCGTCAAGCCTTCGGGGATGACGATATAGCCGCAACGCGTGCCCGTGAAACCAGCCGTCTTGCTGAAAGAGCGGAACTCAATCGCCACGTCGCGTGCGCCTTCAATCTCGTAAATTGAACGCGGTACGTTGTCTTCAGAGATGTAAGCGGCATAAGCGGCGTCGAAAAGAATCACAGCATCATTTTCTTTAGCATAGGCGACCCAAGCCTCAAGCGAAGACTTATCAAGCGTAGTACCAGTCGGGTTGTTCGGCGAGCAAAGATAAACCATGTCGACCTTTTCGGCGGGCGGCTTCGGATTGAAATTATTCTCGGCAGTGCAGGGCAGATAAACAATCCCCTCAAAGTGTCCGTCGGGCAACAAAGAACCCGTGCGTCCCGCCATGACGTTGGAATCATTGTAAACGGGATAAACGGGGTCGCCGAGGGCAATCTTGCTATCGAACGAGAAAATCTCTTGGATATTGCCGCAGTCGCACTTCGAGCCATCGCTAATAAAAATTTCGTCCGCGCTCACGTCCAGCCCACGCCGCTTATAGTTGAAATCTGCAATCTTATCGCGCAGGAAGCTGTAACCTTGTTCGGGACCATAGCCGCGGAACGTTTCGACCTTACCCATCTCATCGGCAGCGCGTTTCATTGCGTCGATACAAACTTGAGGAAGAGGACGAGTAACGTCGCCGATACCAAGACGAATAATTTTTGCGTCGGGATTTTCCTTTTGATAAGCGGCGGCGCGTTTGCCGACTTCAGAGAAGAGGTAAGCTCCGGGCAACTTCAAATAATTTTCATTAATCCTTGCCATTGATAAATCCTCCTTAAATGCTAAATCGCCGTACAGATTACTCCGCACGACGATTTTTTAAACCGCTCATTGAAGAGCGAATGTTTTCTTATGGCGGAGCAGAGAGGACTCGAACCTCCGCGCCCTTTCGAGCCTAACGATTTAGCAAACCGTCCCCTTCACCGACTTGGGTACTGCTCCAATAACTCTCACTTCAAAAACTTTGCGTAGGTTATCATAACCATTGCCGCATGTCAAGAAAAATTTTTCAATTTGTAGAACGACTCTGCGAGAGTGATTAAACTAAGCAAAAGTCCGCTCCACTATCCAGCGTTAAAGCCGGGCGGTTTCAACTTCTTGCTTATTTCTACCCGCAAACCAAAATTTTGTAAGCCTCGAAAATAAAAGAACCGTGATAACCACCGTCACCGCAGATTTTTTTCAATGTCGGATAAGCAAAAATCGCCAAGCCTGTTACCCAATAGCCTGTTTTCGTATCATGCAAATTCGCTTTGTGCACTAAAACTGCTAAAAGACAGCCAATATCGTCAGTGACGATTTGGTGTTTTATTCCTTTCGTTTTTTCCCGCGTCAAAGCTTTTTTTCCCGATGGCTCCAGTCGTTTTTACGCTTGCGAATCGATTAGGGCTTGAGTCGGTTCTTTGCTCAAGTCTGCTCTTTGTCGCGTAACCTTTACAAGGTGTTCGAGAATTGAATCCCATAAACCGTTGAGCCGTACGCGTCGATAAAAGCTGTCCACGGTAAAAACTGGCTCAAAATCATGGGGCAAATTTCGCCACGGATACCCTCTTTTCACAAAATACAGGACAGCGTTTACCAATTCCAGCTTATTCCATTACTCGTCCGTTAAATCTGTTCCATATTTTTTCTCATAATGCACTTACTATATAACTTTTTTCTATTTATGACGTCGAGTTGTAGAAGAAACGCAATTTTGTCGAGAAGTTTCAGCGTTTTGGCAATAATTTCCAATCATGTGACTTCAGCTTCTTGTTGATTTCTACTTGCAATCACTTATTTTATAATTACATCCCATCATTTTTTATCTTTGAACACATCTTCTTAAAAACTATTTTTGCTTTTTTTCAAAGCAACACTTTGATTCCGTTACATATCTTGTAAAAGTTTTCTCTCCGTCAAACTAATAAGCTTTTAACAACACTAATCAGCAACAAAAAAATCCCCTCGACACGGCGCCGAAGGGACTTTTTTTAGCGTTCAGACATTATTACCAAACTTGCTTACACGAATATTTCACGGGTTCAGAAGGAATTTGATTAAGTTTTTGAAGTGACGGATCATCTACACTGGAAACAGCTCTGAAGATGCCGCCTGCAACCTTGTCAAGCTCTTCATCGTCGAGTTTTTCGAGTTCGTCATTGATTTTTTTCAAGTTTTCTTCGCGTTTTGCCATTTTATCTACCTCCAATTTGTTTTCTGTAGCTTATACGTTCAAAATCCTAGTTCGTTACACATTCTAGCAAAAAAATTTCTATCAGTCAACGAAAAAACCCTCCGACTATATGCCGAAGGGCTTTTTTGGCTGTCGAGAAGAGTTTTTTAATTAAAATTAGTAATCACTGATGTTATGAAGTCTTTTAAAATTTGCTTTCAAATAATCGCGAGCTTCGTTGCGTGTAATTTCCTTGCCATCGAGGAAATACTGGCTATAACCCAAAGGTTTCGTTACGCAAGTAATTCCGGCTTTTGCCCAGCCCGCATCGACTTCCGCGCTTTTTGAACCCCAATGAAACATCACATTGATTGAGCCGTAATGATTATCCATAAGCCCATAATCGTAAAGATATTGACTGTCGTCTTTAGTTTCACAAATAGTTCCGCCCGCGACCTTGTCGAGTTCCTCATCGCTCAATTTTTCCAGCTCGTCATTGATTTTCTTGATGTTTTCCTCTCTTGTTGCCATTTTTATCAATCTCCTTTAGGTTAATTTTGTTTTCTGTCCCTTATACGTTTCAAATCCGATTTAGTTACACACTTTAGCAAAAAAATTTCTATCAGTCAACGAAAAAACCCTCCGACATGTGCCGAAGGGCTTTTTTTTGCCGAATTGCGACCGTGACGCCGAATTTTAGGCGAGCCGCGATTAATTTTTTAGTAATCGAGCTTGGGCAACGGTTTTCCCAACTTATCGGCAACGATTTGGAATGCTTCTTGGCGACTAATCTCTTTTCCGCCGGTGCCGGCTATGTAGTAGCGATTTTGCACAGCTCCCCAAGACTGTTCGACCCTTA
>JACXWG010000073.1 GCA_014764605.1 Quinella sp. 1Q5
TGGAGGAATGACATCACATGCTGCAGTAGTTGCTAGAGGAATAGGAAAATGTTGTGTTAGTGGATGCCAAGATATAATTATTGATGAAAAAAATAAAATAGTAAAGATAAATGGTAAAATATACGAAGAGGGAACATTTATATCATTAAATGGTTCAACTGGGGAAGTTTATGAAGGAATATTAGAAACAAAAAAACCTGAAGTAACAGAAAACTTTCAAAAAATATTATTATGGGCAAAAAAATACAATAAAATTAAAGTTAGGGCTAATGCAGATATTGGAAAAGATGCGAAAGGTAGAGCCGTCACGACGGAAGAGGGAATCAAGCTGGATTTTGTTTACGGCGACTTAAAGGACGGAACCTTGACGCCGCTTGACGGTCAACAACGGCTCACAACGCTTTTCCTTTTGCATTGGTACGCGGCTAAGAAAGAAAACGTTCCGCCCGACGAAACTGCCTTCCTTAGAAAATTTTCTTACGACACGCGCCCCGACTCCAGGGAGTTTTGCAAGTTCCTAATTGCCGCTGAAGTTCCTTTCAACGAGGAAAATCTATCCGACGCCTTGGAAGACTTAGCTGGCTTTCCGCTTGCTTGGAAGAAAGACCCGACCGTTAGCTCAATGCTCGTCATGCTAGACGCCATAGATAAAAAATTTCGCGGCGTGGAAAATTTATGGGCGAAGCTTGCGGGCGGTGTGATTTCGTTTTACTTCCTCTCGATTGAGGATATGGGCTTGACGGATGAACTTTATGTCACGATGAATTCTCGCGGCAAACCTTTGACGGACTTTGAACACTTCAAGGCGGAATTCAAGAGCAAGCTCGATGAGATTGACGTTGAACTCTCTGACAGGATTATTTTAAAAATCGACACCAACTGGACGGATTTGCTTTGGACTTATCGCGACGATAATAATTTGATTGACGAAGGTTTTCTTGCTTACTTCGGCTTTTTGTGTGATGTGATTCTTTATCGCAAGGGCGGTACTCCTCAAGGCAAAAACCGCGACCCTTTCGACCTGCTAGAAGAATTCTTCGACGGCGACGCATTGAAGAACGTTGATTTCATGGAACGAAGCTTTGATTGTTGGTGCGAGATTGCTAAGCGTGAAAAAATTTCCGTGTTCTTCGCGGGCAGAGTTTCAAAGGGCAGTCGCACAGACAAGACCGTTAATAATCACGAGGCGGGCAAGATTATAACTTACTTCGACGACGCGGATTTTTTTGGTAGCTGTCTGAAGCGCGGCAATAAAAATTTTTCACTCGGCGAAGTCGTCATGCTCTATGCCTTCCTGACTTATCTGCTTAACCGGGAAAAGATTTCGGACGCTCATTTTCGGCGGCGCATTCGTATCGTAAATAATCTCGTGACTAACTCTGCCAATGCCGAACTTAGCAACAGCGATACCCGCAATAACGGCAACCGAATCCCCGCCATGCTTGAGCAAGTCGACAGCATAATCATTCACGGGAAAATTTTGCAAAGCAACGAGATTCAAACTGCCAATCACGACAACTTCAACGAAATTCAGCTTAGGGAGGAGCGAGAAAAAATTTTATGGACGGCAAAACATCCTGATAAAGCCGAATCCCTATTTGAACTGGAAGATAATTATTTGTTGTATGGGAGAATCGGTGTTGTCGGCTTGGAGTACTCCGAAAACTTCAAGCGGTTTATCTCGCTGTTCAAGTGCGACTACGACAAGATAAGTTGTGCGCTGTTGGTCATGGACGATTACTATCAAATTGACAGCAACGGCAAGCGTTATCAGTTCGGCTCGACGCGCCCTCAGTCTTGGCAAAATCTTTTCCACAAGAGCGCGTTGGTTAAACACTTCGACGAGACGAAGGACGCTTTGGAATTGCTCTTGTATGGCACGACGCCTTTCACTGATGATTACTTGCAAGGAATCATCGACAAGGAGCTTGCCGACTGCGAACGCCGTGCCGAGTTTGATTGGAAATATTACTTCATGAAGTACAAGACATTTCGTCCGCCGCGCTACGGAAGATATTGGTGGCGCAACTTCGACGACGAGCCATATTATTTCGTGACACTGCATGAGCAACAGAAACGCTCGCCCAATTCTTATCAGCCGTTCTTAAAGGCGGTTGGCATTGGCGAACTTTCGCGGGAGGAATGGGGCGAACGTCTTGACTTCGGCGAGTATTATGTCGTGTGTGAAAATGCCGCTTACGTTGTGAAAAACTTTTCGACAGACACGGAAGAAGATCGCTTGACGATAAATCAGCGCAACGGCATTGACACGGAGGATAGAATTAAGAAGTTTAAGGATTGGGCTAAAGGTTATCTTTATTGAAAAGGAGAGATTTAATTTGAAGTATGAAGCGGTAATCGGTCTTGAAATTCACAGCGAATTGAAGACGAACACGAAAATTTTCTGCGGATGTGCTACGACATTCGGCGCGGAACAGAATACGCACGTTTGCCCGGTGTGTTTAGGGCTTCCAGGCGTCTTGCCGACCATAAATCGCCGCGTCGTCGAGTTCGCAATCAAAGCCGGGCTTGCTACCAACTGCAAAATCAATAAGTACAGCAAATTCGACCGCAAAAACTATTATTATCCCGATTTGCCTAAGAATTGGCAGACTTCCCAATACGATTTGCCGATTGCATACGCTGGACACGTCGAAATTGACGTTGACGGCGCAAAAAAGACCGTTCGCCTTACAAGAATTCATATGGAAGAGGACGCAGGCAAGCTTGTACACTCCGGAACCACGATTAAAGACTCCGCAAGCTCAAATGTTGATTATAATCGGACTGGCGTGCCGCTGATTGAGATTGTTAGCGAACCCGATATGCATTCAGCCGCCGAAGCCCGCGCTTATATGGAAAAAATCAAGTCGATTCTCGAATATATCGACGTGAGCAACTGCAAAATGGAAGAAGGCAACCTACGCGCTGATATAAACGTCTCATTGCGCCCGATTGGCTCTGATAAGCTCGGCACGCGAACTGAAATGAAAAATATCAACTCGTTTAAGGCACTCGAAGACGCGATTAACTACGAAATCGAACGGCAAGCGGAAGTTTTGGACGACGGCGGCAAAATTATTCAAGAAACGCGGACATGGAACCCCGAAAAGGGCATAACGCAATCAATGCGCAGTAAAGAGGACGCCCACGACTACAGATACATGCCCGAACCCGACTTGCCGCCGATTGTGACGACTGATGAGGAGATTGAAGCCTTTAGAAAGTCTCTTCCGGAACTGCCTGACGCCCGCCGCGCCCGTTTGATTAAAGATTTTGGGCTAAGCGACTACGACGCGGGCATTATCACGAGTTCGCGGGCTATGGCGGAGTATTTTGACGCCGTGATTGCTAATGGAGCCGATGCTAAGGCTGCTGCTAATTGGATTATGGGCGATTTGTCCAAAAATCTGAATGCGGAAGGCTTGACGATAGAAAATTCGCCTGTCGACGCCCGCCGCCTCGCCGAAATGATTAAACTGATTGCCAACGGCACTATCAGCGGCAAAATCGCTAAAACGGTCTTTGTTGAGATGTGGAAGTCGCCCGACTCGCCCGAAAAAATCGTTAAGGATAAAGGTTTGGTGCAAATCACCGACACCGGCGCGATTGAAGGCGTTATCGATGAAGTTATCGCGAAAAATCCTAAAGCAGTCGAAGAATATCGCGCAGGCAAGAAAAAAGCCCTCGGAGCTTTGGTTGGACAAGTAATGAAGCTCACACGCGGCAAGGCGAATCCTCAGCTTGTAAATCAGTTGCTCGCTAAGAAATTGGACGCTTAATCATGGCGAACGAAAATTTTATCATCGTCGACCACATCAACGGCTATCTTATGCCCAATGCCCCAGATATTTACGTCATGAAGCGCGCCACGCCCTTTTTCAACGTGCCGGAGATGAGTGATGGCAACTTTCCGATTGACAACGGCAATTTATTGCTTACACCAGACGAACGCGGCGATTTAATCAAAAAAAATCCTCTTGCCGCCAAGTGGATTCGTCCGTTTGTTGGTGGAAGAGAATTTATTAACAGAATTCCTCGCTATTGCCTCTGGCTTGAAGGTTGTCCGCCCGATGAGCTTAGAAAGATGCCACTCGTCTATGAACGCGTTAAAAATGTCCGTGAATATCGTTTGCAAAGTAAGAAAGCCGAAACTCGTAAAAAAGCAGATACGCCGACGCTTTTTGCTGAAAGACGACAGCCGACGACGAATTACATTTTTATTCCGCAAGTTAGCTCCAGTCGCCGCCGATTTATTCCGATTGGCTATTTGTCACCCGAATTTATTGCCGCTCAAGGTTTAACAGTGCCCGACGCGAATTTATTTCATTTCGGAGTGCTAACAAGTTCGGTTCATATGGCATGGGTGCGAATGGTCGCGGGCAGATTGAAGAGCGATTACAGATATTCGGCGACGATATGTTATAATCCGTTCCCGTGGCCGCTATTCTACACCGACGAGCAACAAAAAAGGATAGAGGCGACCGCGCAAGCGATTTTGGACGCGAGAGCCAACTATCCGAACGCGACTTACGCCGATTTGTACGACGAAGTATCAATGCCGGCAGATTTAAGGAAGGCGCACACTGAAAACGACCGCGAAGTCATGAAGGCGTATCGTTTTCGGGAGGATATACCGGAGCTAGCAATGCAAATCGTCTTGTTGAACAGTTATCAGACGTTGCACGAGGAATTTGACTTGGAAGACGACGAATAAGCCTTGCAAGCCTGGAAAAAGTTACTCGCCGCCTTCGGACAGCCTGCAAAGTGAATGTGCAGATACGAGGCGACGATATTTTTTTTGACCGCGCCGGCGAAATACTCTTTACCGGTTCTCAAGCGTCTACAGCGGAAAATATTGGTGTCAGAGGTCTGGGCGGTGGAAAAATGGAACTCGTGAGCGCGAAGAGTATCGCCCGCCTTGCCGATAATGCAATCAGATAAAATTTCCGCCTCGACGTAGCCGACGGTCTGCAAACGATTGGTCATAGTCGCCGCGCCGTCAAGAATTCCGCACATCTCGAAAGAATTGCCGTTAAAGTCAATCAGACGGTTCATCAAATACATAAAGCCGCCGCATTCCGCGAAAATCGGCAAACCAGCTTCCGCAGATAGGAAAATTTCATTGCGGAGGCTTTTATTTTGTTCAAGACGCTCCGCGAACATCTCTGGGAAGCCGCCGCCGATAATTAGACCGTCGACTTTGGGCAAATGTTCATCATTCAGCGGGCTGAAGTAAATAATTTCCGCTCCGAGCCTCTCAAGCTCCCGAAGGCTTGCGCCGTAGTAGAAATTGAACGCCTCATCACGAGCGACGGCGATTGTTAGGGAATTAGGGAAGTAGGGAAGCAGGGAAGTAGCTATTTCAAGGGGCGGAGCACTTCGGGCAAGGTTAATCAGGGCGTCAAGGTCGATTTGAGCCTCGACCGCCGCGCAGACCTTATTAATCACGTCGACGGAATGATTTTCAGCCGTAGGAACCAACCCCAGATGACGTTCGGGCAAAAAAAAGTCGTCGTTGCGATTGATTGCGCCGAAACATTTAATTCCGAGCGCGTCGAGTGCATCGACGATAATTTTTTTATGCGAATCCGAGCCGATACGATTAAGAATCACGCCCGCAAGGTTAATTTCCCTGTCAAAGTCTCTAAAACCCAATGCGACCGCCGCCGCAGAAGTTCCCATGCTTTTTGCGTCGATAATCAGGACGATTGGCGCGTTCAGAAGCTTAGAAATCTCTGCCGTGGAAGAAATGCCGCCTTGCCCGCCGTCATAAAGCCCCATGACGCCTTCGACGATTGAAAATGCGCCTTGAGCGGTTTCAGCGAAAATTTTTTTGAGTTTATCCTTCCCGACGAGCCAGCTATCGAGATTGTGCGAGATTTTACCGCTTGCGAGCTCATGCCAGCCCGTATCGATATAATCGGGGCCGATTTTGTACGCCTGAACGTTTAAGCCGCGATTTTTCAAAGCCGCGAGCAATCCGACGGTTAAAGTTGTCTTGCCAGAGCCGCTTTGCGTCGCCGCGATGATTATTCGTGGGAAATTCTTTTGCATGTCAAATCCTTTACTAAACTAGAAATGCGCAGGCATTTCGTACGAACGCGGGAATAATGCCCGACTTTATCGACGAGTGAGGCGCGACCACTGGATGCAACGTCACGTTGCCCGCGATGATTATTCGTGGGAAATCAGTCTGCATCTTCATCAGTCCGTTCAATTTTCATGATAACGGGGCGCAAACCGTCATTGCACGAGCAAATTGCAACGCCTTTATGTTTTTCGTCAATCCAGTCGCCGTAATACCAACCGTCAGCCCCGTGAGCCAGTGCGAAGACGTATTGATAAACGGCTTTCCAGGCTTCGTCGCAAAAACCTTCGGGCTTAGCCCACGACGCGTAAAAAGTTTGTCCTTCCCTCATCAGCGGGCACGTTGACAGGTTCGGCACGCCGTATTCAGCCGCCAAATCTTTCTGCAACGTCGTTTTAAGGATTGTAATCTTGCATTTCTTCATCATGATAATTTACCTCCCGTTAAGACCGCGTGAACTGTCCAAAATATAAAGAATAGCATTGAGAGCCGCGACCGCGATTGACGAGCCGCCTTTACTGCCCGCGACCGTGATAAACGGCACATCTTGCGCGGCGAGTTGAGCTTTAGCCTCAGCGGCACCGACAAAACCGACCGGCACACCGATTATCACAGCAGGACGGATATTTTCTTCACGCACGAGCCGCAAGACTTCAAAGAGTGCAGTTGGGGCATTGCCAATCGCGACAATCTGTCCGTCCAGTTGCTTACCAAAAATCCTCATCGCCGCCATCGAACGAGTAATGCCCTCCGCCTTAGCGCGTTCGATAACGTCATCATCAGCGACCTTGCAAAAGATTTCGCCGCCAAACTTCTTAAGCGTCCGAAGGCTTATCCCGCGCTTGACCATTTCAACATCAGTAAAGACATTCGCCCCGCGCTTGAGAGCCTCCTTAGTCGCCTCGACTGCTTGCGGGTGAATTCGGATTATCGGTGCGTAGCCCACGTCGCCCGACGCGTGAATCATTCGCGAATAAATCTTGCGTTCGTCGTCGCTTAGTGTCAGCCCTGCCAAGTGCGGCGCGATTATCTCCATGCTCCGTTCTTCAATCTCCATTGGCTTTGTCATGAACATAAAGTTTCCTCCTCAAGGTTTCTGAGCCGCGATAATCCAAACGGGATTCAATGCCTGCCCCATGTCATAGGCTCGGATTTTCTTTAGGCGCGTGATTTGCACTTGAAACGCTTCATAATTCCAGTTGTGATGTCTGAAATACTCTAACGCGCCCGCCGACGTTTGAATTGTTATCGCGTTGACGACGATTCGCCCGCCGACTTTTAACTTAGTGTTGAGCACGTCAAGGATTCTATCTGTATTCCCGCCAGAGCCGCCGATTATCGCCGCGTCCAGTTCGGGCAAGTCTTTCAAGCCGTCGGGAGCCTCCGCGCCAATTATCTCGACGTTCGCCACGGAAAATTTCTCAACGTTGCGTTTGATAAGTTCGACTGCCTCGGCTTTGCGTTCAACGGCAAAAACTTTTCCGCGCTTAGCAATCAACGCCGCCTCAACCGTAATGGAACCGGTGCCCGCGCCCACGTCCACGACGATTGAATCAGAATCAAGCCGCGCCTCCGCCAATGTCAAGGCTCTGACTTCGCGTTTAGTCATCGGCACGTTGCCGCGTATGAATTCCTCGTCGTCAATCATCAACGCCACCTCCTAAATCTTTATCGTGACTTTCATTTTATAGAGAACCTCGGCGATTGGCAACCACAGCAAGCACCACAGCAGGCAGAATATCATTGAGCCGAACTCCGGACTGATTAAGTGGCTGAACGTGCTTATGAAAAACCAAACGTAAAGATCCATGCCTTCGGCGGGCGACGGAAAGGAACTAATGAACACCAATGCGATATTCGGCAACAGGAAGAAGAACAGCGGGTTCATTCCGACAGCGGCGAGTGGTTGGAAGAATCTCTTTGCGTTCGGGCGAGCGTCAAGCAATCTTATCAGGGCGGCGAGCAAGAAGACTTCCACCCCCGAAGTTATCAGTGCAAAAGGAGCCGTCCAGATTTCTTTTGCCACAATGTCAAACGAACTCCATACGCTACCCGCAACAAGAAGTATCAAACTCCCCACAGCGAGCAGGAAAAGTTTATCACGTAACGCCGCACTGTCGAGGATAACTTTACCCGCTAAGAACCCGAACAGGAAAGATGCTGTGCTTGCAATCGTGCCGTAAAGTCCTTCAGGGTCATGCGTTGACCAATAGATACGATTCTCGCCAGGGAAGATTAAATCGACGGCGCGGCTAATGTTGTGCGTTTGGTCGAAGGGGTTATCGGGCGCGTAGACATGGAAGCCCAGCGACGAGAAGATTAGCAATGCAAAAGCCGCGATAAAGATTCCAAGGTCGTTGCGTATCGTCCGAGCCAGTAAAACTCCAAAGGCATAAATCAACGCTAGCCGCTGAAGTATTCCGAAGATACGCAGATGTTCAATCGTTCCCGCGTAAAGGTTTGCGCCCGTGAAGTCGTCACGAATCAGCCACGCGAAGATTGATGGCAAAATGTTAAATACGATACCGATTGCGAACAGAATAGCCGCCCGCCTGAAGATTTTTTTTGTGGAAGGGTTGCGACGCGCCAGAGACACCGCCGCCGATAATCCCATAGTAAAGACGAAGCCGGGGAAAGCGAAGTCCGCGAACGTCAGCCCTTCCCAAGGCGCGTGAATAAATATCGGGTAAGCGATTCCTCCGGGCGGCGCGTCGACGAAGACCATAATAAAGATTGCCAGACCCCTTAGCACGTCCAATGAATAAATTCGTTTCATGCGTTCTCCTTTGCAAAAAAAATCTGCCCGACTAAGAGCAGACAAAAATTTTTCAGACTGAGTTTAAGCGCGTTCAATGTAAGAGCCAGTGCGCGTATCAATTCTAAGAACGTCGCCTTCATTGATGAACAGCGGCACACGAACGACGTAACCTGTCTCAAGCGTGGCATTCTTCGTCGCGCCAGTTGCAGTGTTGCCCTTAACGGCGGGTTCGCACTCAGTAACCTTGAGTTCAACGCTGTTAGGCAAGTTGATTCCGATAATGCGCCCCTTGAACGTCTGCAAATTAACTTCCATGTTCTCCATAAGGTAATTAAGGGCATTGCCGAGTTGCTCCTTGTTAAGCTCAATCTGCTCGTAAGTCTCAACGTCCATGAACGTATATTGTCCGTCGGCTTCGTAGAGGAATTGCATTTTGCTGGTATCAAGGCGGGCGGGCGGCATTTTCTCGTTCGGATTAAAGGTGCGTTCGACAACAGCTCCGGTCTCGACGTTCTTAATCTTCGTGCGCACAAACGCCGCGCCTTTGCCGGGCTTGACGTGCTGGAACTCGACGACTTGCCACGCCGCGCCGTCAATCTCAATCGTTAAGCCCGTCCTGAAATCGGTACTTGAAATCATTGGTATCAACCTCCAAATTTTAAGCTTTAGTTGAGTGTAATTCGTTGACAAGCGAATAAAACCTTCAATCGGGCGGAGGAATGATACCGAAAGTTTTTAAAAAAATTTTTTGGACAGGGTATTGACAAAGGGTGTAAGTGGGTGTATATTAAGCAAGCTTGATTCACGGGGCTCCTTGAAAACTGAACAGTGCAAATGCTAGATGTGCGGAAACGCAATTAAGAGTCAGAAAGAACTCGGATTTAATGGAGAGTTTGATCCTGGCTCAGGACGAACGCTGGCGGCGTGCTTAACACATGCAAGTCGAACGGAACCTTCGGGTTTAGTGGCGAACGGGTGAGTAAAGCGCAGGTAATCTGCCGCAAA
>JACXWG010000022.1 GCA_014764605.1 Quinella sp. 1Q5
CTTTCAGCGACTAAAGGAAAATCATAGGTTAGCGATGCGTTTTGATAAAAGAGCCGACCGTTTCTTCTCTTTCGTTCTTTTTGCTTCCATTCTTCTTTGGTTAAAATAAATTGTCCACAGTCCCTAGGGATAACAGTTCGATTCGCGGGCGAAGAGCCAACCGATAACGTCACGCGCCAATACAACGAGACGATGAAAGAAATCCTTCCGCGCTATGGCGTTGAGTTCTGCGAAATACCGCGCAAGGAATTCGACGGCGAACTGATAAGCGCAAGCAAAGTCCGTGCGGCTCTTAAGGTCGGCGACTTCGACAAGATAAAAAAGCTCGTGCCCAAGTCGACGCTCCAATATCTACGCAAACGCACAGGGCAAGAAGTCAAAGAAGAACCAATCGTGAGCGATATGACACGTCAAGACCTTCGCAGTTTCATTGGGTAGTAAGAATTCGGCGGAGCCTTCGGGCTCTGATTTTTTTTGCGCGTGGAAAAGTTTTCTGCTACAATCTAAAAAATTTTGGAGGTGATTAGATGGCTGATTCATCGGTCAGTTATAAATGCCCGAACTGCGGCGCGCCGCTTAGTTTTATGCCCGGCAAGAAGACTGTGACTTGCGAATACTGCGGCACGGAGTTTGAAGTCGCCGCGATTGAAGAACTCTTCCAGGGCAAGCAAGAACTTGCAGCACGTGCGGCGGAGGCTCAAGAGGCTAAGTGGGCAACCGAGGACGCCGGCTCCGAGTGGTCGGGCGACGAGGCTAAGGCTCTTCATGCGTTCACGTGTTCGAGTTGCGGTGCCGAGCTTGTCTGCGACGAAAACACCATGGCGACTGAGTGCGTCTATTGCGGCAACCCGACGATGATTCCTAAGCGGTTCGACGGCATGTTGAAGCCCGATTACGTTATCCCGTTCAAGAAGACTAAGGCCGACGCCGTTGCCGCCCTCAAAGAGTTTTACAAGGGGCATTTGCTCCTGCCGAGCAACTTCACGGCGAACAACCGCGTTGAGGCGATTCAACCTATGTACGTTCCCTTTTGGCTGTTCGATTCAAAGATAACCGCGCAAGCCGAGTTCCGAGCCGAAAAACATCACGTCATCACCACGCCCAACGAAATCATCACCGAAATAAGCGTTTACAACTGCCGACGCGCCGGGACGATGAGTTTTGAACGAATTCCCGTTGACGGCTCCAAGAAGATGGACGATGCTTATATGGAGAGTATCGAGCCGTTCAATTACAATGACCTAGAGAAGTTCAGCGCGGCTTATCTCACCGGCTACTTGGCTGACAAATACGACGTAGACGCGGAGGCCTCTTCCGCCCGTGCTGATAAACGCGTCGAGACCAGTGCCATTGAAGTTTTTAAAGATACGCTTGAAGACTTCGACGAGGTACAACTGGAAAACGCCGCCGTGATTAAAGACGTTGGCAAGGTAAGCTATGCGATGGTGCCCGTGTGGATTCTGACGACGCGATATAACGACAAGCCTTATACCTTCATGATGAACGGGCAAACGGGTAAAGTCGTCGGCAGTCTCCCCTATGACACGACGAAGGCTTTGCTTTATCCCGCGCTGTGTTCGCTCGTGCTTATGCCGGTTATTTATTTCTTACTGCTTGTGCTTACTTGAAGGGGGCTTCGTCATGTGGAAAAAATTTTTAAGTCTCCTCGCGGTGATTCTCTTCCTTAACGTGGCTGTGACGAGTGCCGCAAGCATTGAGCCCGTTACCGATAAAGCTGGACTTCTAAAGCCGACGGAAGTTGAGTTGCTCAATCAGAGGATTCGCGACGTTGAACAAAAGCACAAGATTAAAATCGGCGTGGTCTTCGTAAAGTCCGTTGGCAATAAGGATATGATTGAGGCGTCCGATGAGTGGCGCGACAAATATTTTAGCAACGGCAAGAACGGCGGGATTGTCTTGCTCGTGGCAATGGACAAGCACAAGTACGAAATGGCGACGGATAGACGCATGGTTCAGCAAATCACGGATAGCGATGGCATTCCCTATCTTAAGGACAAATTCCAATCTGAGCTTAGCGACGGCAACTACTACGGCGCGGCGGAGAATTTTGTTAAAGGCGTTTCCGAGTTGGTGTCTTACTACGAGACTCACGGCGTTGCTTACGGTCAAAGGGTTCCAGGCGAGTTAGACCCGATGGCGGCGGCTGTAGCTGTTGTGACTTCTATTATTTTGGGAGTGTTTATTCGTTCGGCTCTTATCGGTTCAATGAGCAATATTCATCACGCAATGGAGGCGTTGGATTACCTGAAGAAAAATACCGTTAAGCTAAATGAAAGCCGCGATACGTTTCTGTTCATGCATGTCCAGCGTCGTCCACGCAGTAGCGGCAAAAGCGATTCAAGTGGTAGCGGTCATAGTGGCGGCGGCGGTGGCGGCGGCAGTTTCTAAGCCGCTTGACAGATAAAAGCAAACGTGATAGCTTGAGAAAACTTTTGAAAGCGAGGTATAAGAATGCGCAGAATGTTATTTACTTCCGAATCAGTGACTGAGGGGCACCCCGATAAGGTCGCGGATAGAATTTCAGACAGCATCTTAGACGCAATCCTAGAGAAAGACCCGCAAGGTCGCGTTGCATGTGAAACGCTCGTAACGACTGGTCAAGTGCACGTCGTCGGCGAGATTTCTACGACCTGCTACGTTGACATACCGAAAATTATTCGCGGCGCAATTCAAGACGTTGGCTACACGGATTCAAAGTACGGCTTCGAGGCTGATACCGTCGGCGTGCTTGTCTCTTTGGATGAACAATCCCCCGACATAGCGCAAGGCGTCAACAAGTCAATCGAGGCTCGTGAAGGAGACATGGCAATCGAAGACGCAATCGGCGCGGGCGACCAAGGCATGATGTTTGGTTACGCGACGAACGAGACGCCCGAACTTATGCCGCTTCCGATTTCTCTTGCACATAAACTAGCCCGCAAACTTGCCGAGGTTCGCAAGGTCACTCATGAAGTTGATTACCTTCGCCCCGACGGCAAGACGCAAGTCACAATCGCTTATGAAGGACGCAAAGCAGTCGCCGTCGATACGGTTGTCATCTCCACGCAGCACAATCCCGACGTGACACTTGAGCAGATTAAAAAGGATATGATTGAGTACGTTATCAAACCAATCGTCCCCGCAGAACTCCTCACGGCTGACACAAAGTTTTTCGTCAATCCGACTGGCAAATTTGTAATCGGCGGACCACAGGGCGACAGCGGCTTGACGGGCAGAAAAATCATCGTTGACACCTACGGCGGTTGGGCACGTCATGGCGGCGGCGCATTCAGCGGCAAAGACCCCACAAAGGTCGACAGGAGCGCGGCTTATGCGGCTCGTTACGTCGCTAAAAATGTCGTTGCGGCTGGGCTTGCTGACGAATGCGAAATTCAACTTGCCTATGCAATCGGCGTAGCTTATCCGGTTAGCGTTCGCGTCGAGAGCTTCGGCACGGCTAAGGTTTCGGAGGAGTTGATTGAACGGCTCGTTAAGGAGAACTTCGACCTGCGCCCCGCCGGGATAATCAAGATGCTCGACCTGCGTCGCCCGATTTACAAGCAGACTTCCGCTTATGGGCACTTCGGACGCACGGACGTAGACTTCACTTGGGAACGCACAGATAAAGCCGACGCCCTGCGCAAGGCCGCTGGTCTCTAAGCTTTACAATCCTTGAGCTTGTGTTTTGCACGAGCTCTTTTTTGGCTATAATGGAAAAAACTTTTCGGGAGTGATTAACTTGGCAAGAGAAATGATTTTGGTTTTAGACTTCGGCGGGCAATACAATCAGCTGATAGCGCGGCGCGTTCGCGAGAACAATGTTTATTGCGAGGTGCATACCGCCCTTAGCATGGAAAAGATTCATAAGCTCAATCCGTCGGGAATCATCTTAACGGGCGGCCCCCAAAGCGTCTACGCTGAGGATTCACTCCTGCCGCCTGTAGAGTTGTTTAGCTTGGGCGTTCCGATTTTGGGCATTTGCTACGGGGCTCAAGCGATGGCTCACGTCCTCGGCGGCGAAGTCAAGCCCGCAACTGTCAGCGAATACGGAAGAACGGAGATTAAAACCGTCGGTGCGTCTGAACTGTTTAAAGACGTGGAAAAAAATTCCGTCGTGTGGATGAGCCATACTGATATAATCATCGCCGCGCCCGAAAATTTCACCGTGACGGCTACGACTACTAACTGCCCGATTGCCGCCCTTGAAAATCCCGCTAAGAATTTCTACGCCGTGCAGTTTCACCCCGAAGTTGTTCACACAGTCGAGGGCAAGAAGATTTTTTCAAACTTCGTGGACATCTGCGGTTGCAAGCGCGATTGGAAGATGAGCTCCTTTGTTGCTGATACGATTGCTCAGCTCAAGAATAAAATCGGCGGTGGAAAAGTTCTGTGCGCGTTATCGGGCGGCGTTGATTCGAGCGTGGCGGCGGTGCTACTAAGTAAAGCGGTCGGAAAGAATTTGACTTGCGTCTTTGTTGACCATGGACTTTTGCGCAAGAACGAGGCGGCGCAGGTCGCGGAGGCATTCAGTCACTTTGATTTGAACTTTATCCAAGTCGACGCGGGCGAAAGATTCTTAAGCAAGCTAAGCGGCGTCGTTGCCCCTGAACGCAAACGCAAGATTATCGGCGAAGAATTTATCCGCGTGTTCGAGGAAGTCAGCAAGAGGATTGGCGCGGTCGATTATCTGGTTCAAGGCACGATTTATCCTGACGTCATCGAGAGCGGGCTTGGCAAGTCGGCGGTGATTAAGTCTCATCACAACGTTGGCGGCTTGCCGGATTTCGTGGACTTCAAAGAGATTGTGGAGCCGCTCCGCTTGCTGTTTAAAGATGAAGTACGCGAGGCAGGTCGCGAACTCGGATTACCTGAAGAAATCGTTAGCCGTCAACCGTTCCCTGGTCCGGGCTTAGGCATTAGGATTATCGGCGAGGTTACAGCGGAGAAGGTTAAACTTGTGCAGGACGCCGACGCCATTTATCGCGAGGAGATTGACAAGGCGGGCATAAAACATCTTGCGCAATACTTCGCCGCGCTAACTAATATGCGTTCGGTCGGTGTCATGGGCGACGGCAGGACCTATGACTTTGCGATTGCGTTGCGTGCTGTGCTTACTAGCGACTTCATGACGGCGGAGGCGGCGCAGATTCCTTGGGACGTGTTGAGCCGCGCCGCTAATCGTATCGTCAACGAGGTCAAGGGCGTCAATCGCGTCCTCTATGACTGCACGAGCAAACCGCCCGCGACTATCGAGTTTGAATGAGGAGAGATTGCTTTGACTGATGAACTTAAAAAGATTTTGGCGGCGATAAACTCTCGCGACGAGAAAACTTTTGCCAAGCACGTCGACTTGAAAGCTTTAATGGACGTTGGCTACGACGAAACGACGGACTTTCTTGCTAAGAACTGCGCGAAGTTCCACGAGCTTTATCCTAAGGATTTGTTCTTCAAGTTCGGTTCGCGTATCTTGCGCCTGTACAACGATAAATTTCGCGGTGTGCACCTCGGCTTGATTAACAAAGTCATTGCCGCTTACTTTGACGGGAGCTTCAAAGACGCAAAAACTTTCGCTGAGACGCCGATAAAGTTCCTTGCCGCCGAACTTGACCGATTGCTTAAAGCCGTCCACGCTGAATACGGCGAAGAAAAAATTTTGGGCGACACGGCGACGCTTGCCGTTAAAATGGTCGGCGACGCTTCGAGCTACGGCAAGATGATTGGCGCGTTGAATTTTGTTTTGGAGTTCAAAAGGCATGACGACGGGTGGTGGCTCTTTAAAATAAAAAATGTCGAAGAACTGGTTCCGCCAATCCTCGACATCGCTGAAACGTATTGGCCCGCCTCATGGGATTTGGGCATTAAGCTTTAGTTATTTATTCCGTCCGCAACAGTTCTTATACTTTTTGCCGGAGCCGCAGGGACATGGGTCATTGCGACCTATTTTTTTTCCGTCAGCGGTCTTAGCTCGCTTTTGAGTCTCGGCAGGGGAAGTTTCGTCGCCGTGAGAGGCTCGCGCCGTCTGCAATCGGTCTTCAACCTTAGCTTGCTCGCGGCGCACGACTGATTCAGCTTCGCGCACGTCTTTAGCTGTTGGTTCGGGCGGCGTCTCTTCTTCTTCGTCAGGCGGCGGGGCTTGCTGAACAACCGCCACGTGATACATCGTCGTAGCTATCTGGTCTTGGATTGCCCCTTCCATCTCCTCGAACATTGCCAAAGCCTCAATCTTATACTCGACAAGCGGCGCACGCTGTCCATAGGCTCGCAAGTTGATTCCTTCGCGTAGCATGTCCATATGGTCAAGGTGCTCCATCCATTTGTTATCGACAATCCTAAGCATGACGACCTTTTCAAGCTCCCGCATGACTGGTTCGGAAAACATTTGCTCGCGTTGCTTATACGTGTCCTCCGCTAGCTTTTCCAAATGCTCCTTGAGTTCGTCGCGGCTCATTGCTTCAAGTTCCGATTGCTTCAACACGCCGGGCGGCGCAAAGATTTTTTCCGCGTCCTTAATCAGCTCGTCAAGTTGCCACTCTTCTGGATAAAGTTTTTCGTTCGCATACTGATTCATTTCCTGCTTGATGATATGGTTGACCATGCCGCGGATATTGTCCCGCAGATTTTCGCCGCGAAGTATCTTCTTGCGTTCGCCGTAGAGTATTTCGCGCTGCTGATTCATAACGTCATCATACTCCAAGACGTGCTTGCGTATGTCGAAGTTCCGCGCCTCAACTTTCTTTTGCGCATTTTCAATCGAACGCGTGATTAGCGAATGCTCAATCGGTTCGTCCTCTTCCATGCCGAGCTTGTCCATAATCTTTGCTATGGTTTCCGAGGCAAACAGTCGCATTAAGTCATCTTCCAACGAGATATAAAACCGCGACTCGCCGGGGTCACCTTGACGCCCTGAACGCCCGCGCAACTGATTATCTATGCGCCGCGATTCGTGACGCTCCGTGCCGATTATGAACAGCCCGCCGAGTTCGGGGACGCCTTCGCCAAGCTTAATATCAGTGCCGCGCCCAGCCATGTTCGTCGCAATTGTCACGACTCCCCGTTGCCCTGCGTCCGCAACGATTTGCGCTTCTTTCTCGTGGAACTTCGCATTAAGCACGCTGTGAGGTATGCCGCGTTTCTTGAGGTAGCCGCTAAGCTCTTCGGACTGTTCGATTGACGTTGTGCCGATTAGGACGGGTTGCCCCTTTTCGTGGACGCGTTCGACTTCGGCGGTGACGGCTCGATACTTCGCGCGCTTGTTCTTGTAGACAACGTCGGGGTGGTCGGTGCGGCGAACAGGTTTATTGGTCGGAATGACGACGACTGGTAGCTTGTAAATCTTTAAGAACTCGTCCTCCTCCGTCTTAGCCGTGCCCGTCATGCCCGCCAGCTTGTCATACATGCGGAAATAGTTTTGGAAAGTTATCGTTGCCAACGTCTGCGATTCGCGCTGAATCCGCACGCCTTCCTTAGCCTCGATTGCCTGATGAAGTCCATCGGAATATCTGCGCCCCGTCATAAGCCGTCCCGTGAACTCGTCGACGATTATAATTTCATCGTCCCGCACGACGTAATCGCGGTCGCGTTTCATCAGTGCCTTTGCCCGAAGTGCCATCGTGAAGCAATGACTAAGTTCGATATTCTCTGGCGCGTAGAGGTTTTGAATGCCCAAGAACTTTTCTATCTTCGGGACGACTTCATCATTGGGCGCAACGGTCTTTTGCTTCTCGTCGACTTTGTAATCATCGCCCTCTTTTAGGTTAGCGACCGCCCGCGCCATAACTGCATACATGTCCGTTGACTTCTGACCAGGTCCACTAATGATAAGCGGCGTGCGTGCCTCGTCAATTAGAATTGAGTCCACCTCGTCGACGATAGCATAATGCAACGGACGCTGAACCATTTGTTCTTCGCGGACAACCATATTATCGCGCAAGTAGTCAAAGCCGAATTCGTTATTGGTTCCAAACGTCACATCACAGCCGTAAGCGTGCTTGCGTTCGGGGAAGTCCATGTCGTGAAGAATCAAACCGACGCTCAAGCCCAAAAAGTTATAAAGTTGCCCCATCCACTCGGAGTCGCGGCGGGCAAGGTAATCATTAACCGTAACCATATGCACGCCCTTACCCTCCAGCGCGTTTAGGTAGACGGGCAACGTCGCCACCAACGTTTTGCCTTCGCCAGTCTTCATCTCGGCTATCTTTCCTTCATGCAAGCACATGCCGCCCATTAATTGAACGTCGAAATGCCGCATACCCAACACTCGCCGCGACGCCTCTCGACAGACTGCGAACGCCTCCGGCAAAATGTCTTCCAAGGTCTCGCCCGCCTGCAGGCGTTCACGAAATCTATCCGTTGACGCCGCAAGCTTGTCGTCCGTGTAGCTTTGAAGTCCCGCCTCCAACGCGTTGACTTTATCGACCGTCTTTTGCAGACGTTTAATTTCCTTGTCGTTGTTGTCGCCGAAAAATCTTTTCAAGAATCCAAACAAAGTCATCACTCCTCGCAAAAATTTTCCCCATGATAGCAAAAAAATTTTTCTATCGCAAACTTTTTGCGCGGTGACAAGCTGGGGTTGTCGATGACTTCGATGCGACCGCTGGATGCAACGTCCACGTTGCCAAAAAAAATCCCCCGCCGCAAACTTTGACGGAGGATTGAGGTCAATCTCGTTTGAAGAGGTCTCGTGTATAAACTTTGTCCTTAACGTCGTCAAGCTCGCTGTCGTAGCGGTTGGCAATAATGCATTTGCTCAGGCGTTTGAACTCGGCAATATCATTTACGACGCGGCTACCAAAGAAAGTCGAGCCGTCGGGCAGGGAAGGTTCATAGACGATAACGGTTATGCTCTTCGCCTTAAGACGTTTCATGATGCCTTGGATTGACGATTGGCGGAAGTTGTCGGAGCCAGTCTTCATAGCCAGCCGCCACACCCCGACGATAATTTCATTTTCGCGTTCGGTTTCAAAGGATTCGCCGTCAGGATACGTGCCAGATATATCCAAGACACGCGAGGCGATAAAATCTTTGCGGGTGCGGTTGCTGTTGACGATTGCCTCAATCAAATTCTCCGGCACGTCTTGATAGTTGGCAAGTAGTTGCTTAGTGTCTTTTGGCAAGCAGTAGCCGCCGTAGCCGAAGGACGGATTGTTATACTGGTCGCCGATTCGCGGGTCGTAGCAGACGCCCTTGATAATGTCTTGCGTGTTCAGGTTCTTAATCTCGGCGTAAGTGTCAAGCTCGTTGAAGTAAGCGACGCGCAAGGCAAGGTAGGTGTTCGCGAAGAGTTTAACCGCTTCAGCCTCGGTCGTGCCCATTAGGAGCGTCGGAATATCTTCTTTCTCTGCGCCCGCCTGCAAAAGCTCAGCGAACTCCTTAGCAGCTTTGACCTGCGCGGCGTCCTGCGTATCAAGACCAACGATGATTCGCGACGGATATAAGTTGTCGTAAAGAGCTTTGGACTCGCGAAGGAATTCGGGACTAAACAAGATCTTTTTCGTGGAATAATTCTCGCGCATAGACTTGACGAAGCCAACGGGCACGGTGCTTTTTATAATCATGAAAGCCTTTGGGTTGCTCGCAAGAACCTGTTCGATGACGGAGCAGACAGCGGAGGTGTCAAAAAAATTTTTCTTAGGGTCGTAGTTGGTCGGCACGGCGATAATCACGAAGTCCGCGAAGGCATAAGCTGATTCGGCGTTGGTCGTAGCGGTAAGGTCAAGTTCGCGTTCAGCGAAGAATTTTTCTATATAGTCGTCGCGGATTGGCGATTGGCGATTGTTCACCATGTCAACTCTTTCCTTGGACACGTCGACGGCAAGCACATGATTTTTCTGCGCGAGCAACGTCGCCATTGAAAGCCCCACATAACCAAGCCCGGCGACTGCGATTGTCTTTATCTTTATCAAGTGAATCACTCCTGAATTATTTTGCGCATAACGATAACAAAAAGCTTTGCTAATTGCAACGGGAAGTTTGACACGCCAAAATTTTTCGGGCATAATTTTTTTCAGGAGGTCAAATCAAATGCAATTCATAGACAGAAGCAAAATCAGCGTTCGGGCGGGCGACGGCGGCAACGGTAAATCTTCCTTCCGCAGAGAAAAATTCGTGCCTAAGGGCGGCCCCGACGGTGGCGACGGCGGCAAGGGCGGCGATATTGTCCTTGAGGTCGACGCGAACATTAACACGCTACTGAATTTTAAATTTAATCGGCGGTTCACGGCTAGCAACGGTGGAGCCGGCGACGTTAAGAAGCAATTTGGACGCGGCGCAGATGATTGCGTTATTAAAGTCCCACAAGGCACACTCGTTAAGGACGCGACGACGGGCGAAATCCTTGCCGACTTGACGGAGCTTGGACAGCGGGCAATCGTCGCTAAGGGCGGGCGCGGCGGCAGAGGTAATGCAAAGTTCAAATCGTCATCAAGACGTGCTCCAACCTTTGCGGAATTCGGCGAGCCTGGAGAGAGTCGCGAACTTCTTTTGGAGCTGAAACTTTTGGCGCACGTGGGTTTAGTCGGTTATCCTAGCGTGGGCAAGTCGAGCTTGATAGCCGCTGTGAGTTCTGCGCGTCCTGAGATTGCCGATTATCACTTCACGACGCTTGTACCAGTGCTGGGCGTCGCCAGTCTCGGTTATGAAAAATCTTTCGTCATGGCGGACATTCCTGGACTTATTGAGGGCGCGGCGGACGGCGTCGGCTTAGGGCATGACTTCCTGCGGCACATTGAACGCACGAAGTTAATCCTACATATTGTGGACGCGGCGGCGGTTGATGGACGCAATCCCTTAGACGACTTCAGGAAGATTAATGTTGAGCTTAGGCATTACAGCGAAAAACTTTCCAAGCGTCCTCAAATCCTCGTAGCCAATAAGATTGACCTGCCGCAAGCTAAAGAAAACCTTCCGAGCCTTGAAGAGCTAGCTAAGCAGGAAGGAATGAATTTCTTTGCAATCTCAGCGGCGACACGCGAGAACCTAGACGAACTGATAAATTTCGTCGGCAAGAGACTTGAGGAGATTGTCCCGGAAGTGGAGCCCGTCGACGCTGTGAAAGTTTTCGACGTGGACAAGGAAGACGACCCCGTTATAATCGAACGCAACGACGCGGCGGAATTTATCGTCCGCAATAAAAATCTTGAGAAGATAGTAGCCATGACGAACTTTGACAACGCGGAGGGCTTGCGGCGATTCCAATTTATTTGGCGCATGAAGAACCTTGACGCCTTACTTAAAGCCCGCGGCATCAAAGAGGGCATGACAGTTCATATCGGCGGCTTGGAGTTTGAATGGCACGAATAACCGAGCAACAACGTAACAAAAGGAGCCGCCAAGGACGGCGGCTCCCGCCGCGCTTTTACGTGATGTAAAAACCGCGGCGAACTCCAAGCCAAAAATATTCGTGAGCGCGGTGAGTGACCCTTACGCCCCCGCGAGGCACCCTTTTCTTTTGCTATCTTTTCTTTTGGGTGAGCAAAAGAAAAGTAGAACACAACTGCAGGAATTTTATTCGGCACGTTGAAGTTGACAGGAAAATAGATTGGGAGTGAAAAACATGGATAAAGAACAACTTGCGCAAATGATAGCGGAGAAAATCGACGCGGCACTGAAGGCTAGCGACCACCCGAAAAAATTTTTCATCACGGCAAACGGGCGCGGCGTAACCGATGGCGGCGACCTGTATAATGCAGTACTTAAGGACGTGCTCGGCGTCGTGACAGTTGCCTTGACGGACATTTTCCAAACGTTAATGGCACCCGCCCCCGCGAAAGGCTCCGAAAAAATCACCAAGAACCAGGCAAAGAAATAATCGTCTCGGACTTGAAAACTTTGGGCGATTCCGTTTCGGGCGGAGTCGCTTTCCTTTTGATTATCTTGAGCTGTACGAAGGAGGATGGACGCATGGCTCTGATTGTAAAGAAATTCGGCGGCTCTTCGGTTGCGACGACTGATAAAATTTTGGCGGTAGCACAGAGAATCCTTTCCGAGAAGAAGTCCGACGATAAAGTTGTTGTGGTGGTCTCGGCAATGGGCAAGACGACTGACGACTTGATAGCTTTGGCGGGCGGCATCGATACGCAACCTTACAAAGGAAATTATCTGCGGGAACTCGATATGCTCCTGACCACCGGCGAGCAAGTCTCGATTGCGCTTTTGGCTATGGCTTTTAAAAAGTTGGGGCAACCGGCGATTTCTCTGACGGGGGCGCAAGTGGGCATGAGGACAAATTCCGTGCACACGAAGGGCAGGATACTCGGCATTAAACCTAAGCGCGTGCATGACGAGCTTAACAAAGGTCAAGTCGTCGTCGTAGCGGGCTTTCAAGGTGCGGACAAGTTCGGCGACCCCGTGACATTGGGGCGCGGCGGTTCGGATACTTCTGCCGTTGCTTTGGCGGGTGCGCTTAAGGCTGACGAGTGCGAGATTTTCACTGACGTTGACGGCGTTTACTCGGCTGACCCGCGCATTGTAAAGAACGCTCGCAGAATGAAAGAAATTACCTATGCCGAAATGTTGGAGATGGCTCGCCTCGGCGCGGGAGTTATGCAGCCGCGTTCAGTGGAGATGGGGCAATTCTTTAACATGCCTATTCACGTTCGCTCGACCTTCACCAAGGAGGCGGGCACGATTATCAGGGAGGATTATACATTGGAGGAAAAAGATTTTGAAATACGCGGCGTGGCTCACGATATGAAGGTTGCTAAGGTTTCAGTTATCGGCGTACCGAACAGTCCAGGCATTGCTCATACGCTCTTCCAAGCCTTAGCCGACGCAAATATTTCAGTTGATATGATTGTTCAGAGCATACGCAACATTGACCGCAACATAAACGATATTGTCTTTACGATTAACCTTGACGACCTGCCCGAAGCAAAGAAGGTTATCGGCGTGGCTAGCGAAAAGATTCATGCGGCGTCGGTTCTCGTCGAAGAGGACATGGCTAAGGTTTCAATCGTCGGGGCGGGCATGTTGGGCAGTCCGGGCTTTGCCGCTAGAATGTTTGGTGCACTCGCCCGCGCAGACGTGAACATTGACATTATCAGCACGTCGGAGATAAGCGTTTCATGCCTCGTTAAAGGTTCGCAGGTCACTGAGGCGGTCAACAGCATTCACGACGAGTTCTTCCCGGACAGGTGAGCCGCTATGAAGATTTACGACTGCTTTACGTTCTTCAATGAGCTGGAGATTTTGGAGCTTCGGTTGGCTAGCCTTTATGATGTCGTCGATAGGTTCGTTATAGTCGAGGCGGACAAGACCCATGCCAATGTTCCTAAGCCCTTTAACTTCTACGCACACATTCACGACTATGATAAGTACTTGCCGAAGATTAGTTACCTCATGGATACTTCGGTTGTGGAGTATAAAGGCGTGGGCGATTGGTCGATTGAAAACAATCAGCGCAACAGCATCGCCAAAGGCTTAGCCGACGCCGAACCAGACGATTTGATTATGATTAGCGACGTTGATGAGATTCCCGACCCGAAGATAATCCAGACGATTCGCGAGAGCTTCACCGACGTGAATAAACGCATTGACCTTGTTGCCTTCTATGACACGGCACCCTACACACGCGGCATATTGATTCCGTTCCATTGCGGAATACCTATCGCAAGGTTCTTGGACTTAAGCCCGATAAGCTTTCATCTGCAATCATACCTTTACTACTTTGATTGGCGGTCGGATTTGCCGTGCGAGGGGACGAGCCTTTGCAAGTTCAAGCATTTGGATTCGCCGCAAGGTCTTCGCGACGTCCGCAAAGGTTTGCCGCGTGTCATCAATGGCGGCTGGCACTTCTCATATATGGGCGGCGTCGAGAGGATTATTGAGAAGATGCAGGCGGCAGTCGAGGACGTGGAGCTTTTCCACGAGAACAAGAAGTATCTTGATAAAGCCTTCGTGGAGGCGGCGATGGCTAGCGGGAAATATTTTCACACGCCCGCAAAGTTCGAGCCCTGCGACGTGAACGAAATCAAGTTGCCTACGCTAAAGAACTTCCTAAAAAAATATCCGCACTTCGTCAGAGGCTAAGCCAAAGCATCGGGGAGAAAACCTCCGGTGCTTTTTTGGTTGCTTATTTCGACTTGCGCCGCTACAATGTAGAAAAAACTTTATCGGAGGTCTTCAAAATGCAAGAGACTGAATTAACAAATTTGATGTACGAAATCCTATCGAATCCTGAACGAGGGCGGCTCTATCTTGAGTTATTTGATAAACACGTTCTACGCCTTAACATGTCGCCTGACGAATTGGACAGCGCAAAAGTTCATGAGCAATATCCAACAAAGCTCTTAGCAGAAAAATTAAACATTCCTCTTAAAAAAACGAAAAAAATGGATTTTGCAATCATAACATCGCGCCGTTTCATTCCAATTGAGGTCAAGATAGAATCTGGTAGTCACAAAGGTCAATGCGACAATTATCTATACGAAGCTCAACTTTACACCGATAAACATTCATTAAGCGAGCCACCCATACTTTATTACTTAACCTTGCAAGGATATTTTCCCGAAAGAACAAGCGCAACCAATACGGGCTACGGCGATAGCGGCGATTTAGCTATTCATCAAGATAAAATTATAAAGGTAACTTTCCGTACGGAACTCTTGCCTTGGCTTGAAGACTGCGCGGCACATGCTCCAGAAAATTCTTACTGTAAAGATAATCTGTCGCGGTTGCTAACGTTCGTTCGTGAAATTACTCAAAGGACTAAGCCGCAATTACAAGTCGAAGAGATTATGCGCAAATTTTTTATAGCACTTGAAAAACGTTTCGACGAAAATTTTTGTCGGAAGTATCATCTCGAATTTTATACAGGAGATGAGCAACCTTATCACCGCGAAATTCTCAAGTTTTTTTTCAAAGGGCATTCCGCGCCGGGAATAAACTTTTTTTGCACTAACGCAAGCGGCAATGTCATAAAACTTGAACCTGATAAGGAGCTTTTGTTTGGCGTAGAATGTTACAACGGCGGCGAAAATGATTTCAGACGTGAAAGAACTCTCTTCGCGGACTTTGCAATTTATGACAACAGCATAAATAATTGTGTTTGCGAAAGGACAGACGTTAAGCGACTTCTTGACGGGAAAAATATTTTGCCGCAAGATTTCATCGAAGAATATTGGCAAAAAGGTAAAAAACTTGCCGGTTGCATTGGATTAACGGAGTTACACGACGCACACAACAACACTATCGATTTTTATGACGTTGACAAGACTTTGAGGCAATTTAGGACGCAAGAAGACATTGCCCGCGCCGTCGAACACATCATGATTGAGATAAAAAAACTTCTAAGGAGATTTATTTATGGATAAAAACTTTTTGAATGACTTCCCGATATTGCGCAGTCGAATGAACGGACACCCGCTAGCATATCTGGACAACAGCGCGACGACTCAAAAGCCTGAAAGCGTCGTGCGTTCGATTTGCGGCTACTACGGCGGTTGCAATGCCAATCCTCATCGCGGCGTTTACGAGCTTAGCTTAAAGTCGACGAAGATTTACGAGGACGCGAGGCGCAAGGTTGCCCGATTCGTCAACGCCAAGTCGACGCAAGAAATTATCTTCACGAAGAACGCAACCGAGTCGCTTAACCTAATCGCGTACAGCTACGGCTTGACGAATCTGCGCGGCGGCGACGAAATTTTAATCACGATAGCCGAACACCATTCCAACCTTGTGCCGTGGCAGAGGGTAGCTAAGGCGACAGGCGCGACGCTCAATTACATTTACCTGACGGCGGACGGGAACTTATCGGCGGAGGACATTGACAAGAAACTTACACGGCGCACGAAGATTTTAGCCATCACGCACATTTCAAACGTCCTAGGCATTGTCAACGACGTTAAGACATTGGCGGCTAAAGCTCACGAGGTCGGAGCCGTTATCGTGGTTGACGGGTCGCAATCGGTGCCGCATATCCCCGTTGATGTGCAGGACATTGACGCGGACTTCTTAGCCTTCTCCGGTCATAAGATGTTATCGCCGATGGGCGTGGGCGTCCTCTACGGCAAGAAGGAAATCTTAGACGCAATGCCCCCGTTCCTCAGTGGCGGCGACATGATTGAGTACGTCGAGGAGCAGACGACGAGTTACGCTGAACTGCCGCAAAAGTTCGAGGCGGGCACGCAAAACGTCGGAGGAGCGGCGGGCTTGTCGGCGGCGATTAGTTACCTGCAAGGCGTCGGCTTCGAGACGATTGAACGCATTGAGCACGAGCTGACGACTTACGCGATTGACGAGCTTAAGCGGTTGCCTTATGTGGAGCTTTACGGTTGCGAGACGGCTAACAAGATTGGTATCGTGTCGTTCAATGTCAAGGACGTGCACCCGCATGACGTGGCGACGATTCTTGACGCGGCGGGCGTGGCGATTCGTGCTGGTCATCACTGTGCACAGCCGCTGATAAAGTACCTTGGGCAAAACGCGACGTGCCGGGCGAGCTTTTACCTTTACAACACGCGCCGAGACGTTGAACGATTAATCGAGACTTTGCAGACAGTAAGGAGTGTTATGCACCTTGCTTGAGAACATTTACACGGAACTGATTGCCGAACACAGCCAGGCTAAGGACAATCGGCGACACCTTGAACACGCGACGATAACTGAACGCGGACACAATCCAAGTTGCGGCGACGATATAACCCTTGAGCTTGAAGTTGCGGACGGCGTGATTAAAGACGCGGCGTTCAATGGGGCGGGCTGTGCAATCTCTAGGGCGTCAACGGACATGATGATTGAGCTAATGCGCGGCAAGACATTGGACGAGGCACGGCGGCTAGCTGAACTCTTTATCGGCATGATTAAGGGCGAAGTCACCGACGACACCGAGCTTGAGGAACTTGACGAGGCGGCGGCTCTTAAAAATATCTCGACTATGCCCGCCCGTGTGAAGTGCGCGACGCTTGCTTGGCATACACTTGACACCGCCGTTAAGACTTTGGACGGTGGCGACCATGCTTGATAAGCTCCAGAAGGTCGAAGAACACTTTGCGGAGGTCGAAGCGCGGCTAAGTGACCCTTCAGTCATCGCGGACGTTAAAAAGTTCACGGCACTCACTCGCGAACACGCCGCCCTTGAACCGATTGTAAAGACCTTCCGACAGTACAAGCGAATCACCGCGCAGATTGACGAGGACAAGGCGTTGCTTGAGACTGCCGACGACGAGGACTTGAGGACATTGGCGGCGGAAGAACTCGACGAGCTTAAGAAGTCCAAAGCGACACTCGACGCGCAGTTGCCGATAATGCTGTTGCCCAAAGACCCCAACGACGACAAGAACGTAATCATGGAGATACGCGGCGGCGTCGGCGGCGAGGAGGCGGCATTATTCGCAGGCGAGCTGTTTAGGATGTACACGCGCTACGCCGAGCGGCAAGGTTGGCACGTCGATATTGTTTACGCGAGCCCAACGACTATCGGCGGCTTTAAGGAGATTTCGTTCACGGTGGAGGGCGCGGGCGCGTTCAGCAAGCTTAAGTACGAGAGCGGAACCCATAGAGTTCAACGCGTCCCAGTCACGGAGAGCGGCGGCAGGATTCACACGAGCGCAGTAACCGTTGCCGTCATGCCCGAAGCCGAAGAAGTCGACGTTGAGATTAATCCTGCTGACCTTCGGATTGATACTTACTGTGCGAGCGGGGCGGGCGGGCAATACGTCAACCGAACCGAGACGGCGATTAGGATAACGCACCTGCCGACGGGTATCGTCGTTCAATGCCAGGACGAGAAGTCGCAGCTTAAGAACAAGGAAAAGGCGATGCGTGTCCTGCGTGCCCGCGTGAATGATTTGGCAGTTCGTGAGCAGGCGGCGAGCATTGCGGCGGACAGAAAGAATCAAGTTGGCTCCGGCGACCGTAGCGAGAAGATACGCACGTACAACTTTCCTCAAGGGCGTGTGACTGACCACCGAATCAAGCTGACGCTTTACAAGCTGGAAGAAATCTTGAACGGCGACCTTGACGACTTCATTAACGCGTTGATAACCGCCGACCAAGCAAAGAGATTAGCATCATGATTTATATCCACGTGCCCTTCTGCGTGCGAAAGTGCAACTACTGCGCGTTCAATTCCAAAGTCGGCGACGTGGCGGAGCAGCAAGCTTACGTCGAGGCTTTGATTAGGGAAATTAATTTGCGTGCTGATGATTCGACGATTGAGACAGTTTATATCGGCGGCGGCACTCCCACGACGCTAAGCATTGTTCAGCTTGAGAAAATCATTGGCGCAGTTCGGAAGGCGTTTAGCGTTGACGAGCGGGCGGAGCTTACGATTGAGGCGAACCCAGGCACCGTTGACGGCAATTATCTGCGCGGGCTGAAGTCGTTGGGCTTTAATCGTCTAAGCTTGGGCGTGCAGAGTTTCGACGACGGACTACTAAAGACTTTGGGAAGGATTCACGATTCGCGGGCGGCGATTGAGACTGTCGAGCACGCGAAGATTTTTTTTGTCAATGTCAGCGTCGATTTGATGTACGGCTTGCCCGGTCAGACGTTGAATCACCTACGCCGCGACCTTGAACACGTCAAAGCTTTGGACGTTGAGCACGTTTCGATTTATGGCTTGGAAGTCGAAGAGGGCACGAAGTTTTTTGAGCTTAAGAACCAACTGCCCTTGCCAGACGAAGACACTTGCGCCGATATGTACGACTTGATAACAGAAACTTTGCCGGCGTTCGGGTTTAGACGCTACGAGGTAAGCAACTTTGCTAAGGAAGGTTTCGAGAGCCGCCACAATGTCGGCTATTGGACGGGCAAAAGTTATTTCGGCTTCGGGGCGGGGGCGCACAGCTTCGACGGGGCTTTGAGGACTTCAAACGTTCGTGACGTGGCTACTTACATTAAAGGCACTGAACCAATCGTTGAGGAGGTTGTCACTCGGCAGGCGGCAATGGAGGAATTTTGTTTCCTCGGCTTGCGCATGACGGCTGGCATCTCCGCGCAGACGTTCAGTAAAAAGTTCGGCGCGAGTATCTCGGAGGTGTTCGGCGCAGTCATTGCTAAGAATCGTCTACGTGGCTTGCTTGAGGTTGACGGCGACAGAATTTATCTGACGACCTGCGGCATGGCTCTGGGCAATGAAGTCTTCGCGGATTTTTTATTGTGAGGTGAGCTTATGACGAACAAGACAGTTGCTGACGGGGAAATTTTCACTGCGGCTTATGAAGTCAACAAGTCGAAGTTCCTAGCACATGTCAGGCACGTCGACAGCGAGGAGGCGGCGCGGGACTTCCTGCTTTTGATTCGCAAGAAATATTTTGACGCGACGCATAATTGCTCGGCGTGGGTACTCGGCTAACGCGGCGATAAACAGAAGTCAAACGACGACGGCGAACCCGGCGGCACGGCTGGCAATCCAATCCTTGAGACGATTAAAAAGAATGAGCTGACGGATTGCGCAATCGTCGTGACGCGATACTTTGGCGGGATAAAGCTCGGCGCGGGCGGTTTGATTCGGGCGTATTCACATACGGCGGCTTTGGGCATTGCCAATTCAAAGCTCGTGCGCATGACGACCTTTAAGAGGATTTCCTTGACGCTCGAATACAACTTCCTAGCGACGGTGGAAAATTATCTGCGTAATAAAAAAATCCGCGTCGCCAACACCGATTATGCCGATGTCGTGACGCAGGAGCTTTTACTTTTGCCAGAGCAAGTCGAAACGTTTCTACTGGAGCTGAACGACTTGACTGCCGCGAACTTTCTGTATGAGGAGCTTGGTGAAGTTCTTATCCCGATTGTTATTTCAGATTGTCCTTGAAAAATTTATTCAGCTGGTCGAACGGAATCTTATCGAGTTGGTCATAAAGGTCGGTATGAGTCGCGCCGGGCACAACGATAATTTCTTTGGGCGATTTCGCCTGTGCATAGAGATTATCCGAATGATATTTGGAATGCGCCTTGTCGCCCGTGATTAACATAATCGGACGCGGGCTAAGCTCTTCAACGTGAATATCAAGCGGGAAGTTGAAAAAGCCGTAGGGCGTCGTCGAAGACCAAATGCCGTTTGAATTTATGCCGCGTGGGTGGAATGCCCTGCCGCGATAATAATCGAAGAACTCCTTAGTAACCGAATCGACGTTGGCGGGCAATGCAGGCGGGAAAAGTTTTCCGTCAGTGTGAACTGCCTCTCCATTGACGACGGGCACTTCATGATAGCCCGGCAATGTGTGACCTGCTTCCGCCTCTTGCCAACGCATGTCCGCAAGATATTTCTTGACGACTTCGCGCTGAGCGGGCGTGTAGTAGTCGCCTTGATAGTGGTTGCGAATGCTATCGACCATGTCATACATTGCCGAGACCGCAACCGCCTTAATGCGCACGTCGTTAATCGCGGCAGTGACAGCCATGCCCGATAAGCCGCAAATGCCCATTGCGCCGAGCCGTTCACGGTCAACATAAGCCAACGAGCCGACAAAATCTATCGCCGCGCTATAATCTTCGGTGAAGACATCGGGCGAGGCAACGTCACGAGCAACTCCGCCACTCTCCCCAGTAAAAGACGGGTCGAACGCCACAGCAACGAAGCCCGCCTTAGCGAATTCCTGCGCATAGAGACCGCTAGCTTGCTCCTTGACTGCGCCGAAAGGTCCACTGACGACTATCGCGGCGTATTTTTTGTTTGCATTAAAATTTTTCGGCAAATAGAGATGACCAGCTACGTCAATCCCGTAACGATTGCGGAACGTCACAAATTTTGTCTGAATCGACTTATCGAGCGCAAAAACCCGCGTATCGTCGTTCAAATCTCTTATCGAACAGTTTATCATCGTCGTAGACGTTGCCGAGTTCATCGGAGCCGCCGAAACGTCATTAATAGTTCCCATTGAAATCACTCCCGCCAGCATCGCCGCCAATATCGCGGCTTTTTTTACTTTGAACATGTTCGTTGCTCTCCTTTACTTTTCTTTGCGCAGATTATAAAATTTCTGAGCGGTCTAGTAAAATGCCGCGAGTTTATATCTGTATGGAGATTGATTTATGGAACTAAGAACGCTGAAATATTTTATCGCGGTGGCTAAGGAACAAAGTATCACCCGCGCCGCAGAAAAAATTCCGATAACCCAACCCGCTTTGACAAGGGCAATGCAACTTTTGGAAGAGGAATTAGGCAAAAAACTTTTCAAGCGCGGAAAATATTCCGTGAAACTCACTGCGGCTGGTCTATTGCTCTTGCCGCGTGCCGTAAAGCTTTTATCTTTGGCAAACGAGATTGAATCCGAATTTAAAACTATGGACGACGTTATAGGCGACATTTATATTGGTTGCGCGGAGTCTCAAGCCATGAAATACTTTGCGCGGGCGGCTAAAGTTGTAATCGAACGCCATCCGAACGTAAGATTTAATCTTTACAGCGGCAACGTCGAGGATATTGCCTTTCGTTTGGATAAAGGCTTGCTCGATTTCTATATCACGTTGCAAAGTGTCGACGTTACCAAGTATGATTCGCTGACATTGCCTGAACCTGACGTTTGGGGAATAATTTTGCGCCGTGATGACCCGCTTGCAGAAAAAAATTTTTTCACGCTGGAAGATTTGCAAAGCTTGCCGCTGATTTTATCGCGAGAGGCTTTTAAGGAAGAATATCCGAAAGTCTTTGGCAACGTGCTTGAAAAATTTCACGTCGTCGCCACGTATAATTTAATCTTCAACGCGGCGATTTTGGCTCGTGAGGGCGTTGGCTACCCGATTTCATTAGACAAGCTGATTTGCGACGAAAAACTTTGCTTCCGACCGCTTGCGCCCGATTTAAAGTCCGAACTGAAATTCATTTGGCGACGAGATAAATTTTTAACGCCGCAAGCTCAAATACTACTCGACGAAATGAAGAACCTTTACGCAAAATAAAAACTCCCGCCACGTCGACGGGAAATTTTTATTTCAAGTTCAAATATTTATCTAACCAATCGGCAACAGCCTCGCCGATTATTTTTTTGCCTTCGGCGTCGGGGTGCAAGCCGTCAACGCTAAGAGACTCAATCAAGTTGCCCGCCTCGTCAGTTAGTTTGTCGTTCACGTCGATGAAGTGTTCTTGGTCGCGAATCCACTCGCAGATAAAGCGTTGATGTTCTTGCCAATCCTCCGGCGGCAAGTCGACAAAGCCGAGCTTTTGAATCTGCGCGGGGTTTAAAGGCGTGGGTGTTAGGAACACGGGCTTGATTCCATTGAGCTCGCACTTGTCACGAAGAGCCGCTAAGTTCTCAACCGACTCCGAGCCGAGAATGTTTGCGCGATAATCATTGACGCCCGCCATAATGAAGAGGACTTCGGGGCGGAAGGGCAACACGTCATTATCAAAGCGGGCAAGAATCTCCGCCGTGGTGTCGCCGCTCCTAGCTAGGTTCTTAACGGGAATGGCGCAATAGGTTTCCCAGTTGTACATGACCGTCGAGGGCGGAACGGAGATTGAGCCGCCGCCGTGAGTAATGCTGTCACCCAACGCCGCGAATCGGACTTGATGCTTGACCTCGAAACTATTTGCCGCATCCTTAGTTGACCACTGCGTAAGCGGCTGATTGTCCTGATTAAGCCCGCGCACCCGCCAGAAGTATTCGCCCTCGTCAAGTACAGGTACCTTATCATATAAATCAAAATCGTCGTCTTGCTGTTGCGTCGACGTGAAGTATCGACGGATAATCTTGCCGTCCTTTATAAGTTCAATCTCGTAATGGTCTGCGCCGCTGGTCGGTATCCACGAGTACACAGGATAAATCGGCGGGTAGTTCATCTTATCAAATTCAGTCGTCGTGAGCGGAGCCGTCGGGTTGGTGTCTATCGTGACGATTGGCAACTTGTTCTGAAGAGTAGTCCCTTCCAACGAGACGGCGTTGACTTGGAACTTTGCGTTGACGTTCTCGACAGGGATTTCAATGCCGTTAGTGTAAGCGAACAGCGAATTGCCCGCAATGAAGACTTCATACTTGACGGCGTTTGGCACGATGTCCCAGTAAAGCCGCAAGATATTTTGTTCGCGGGGAATGATTTCTTCGGGCGTATCTTGTGTGGGAGAGTTCGTCGCGTCCTCGAAGGTATAGACCTCGGCAATCACGGCGGTTTGAGTGTCCTTGTCCTGCGTCAAGTGGTTGTGCGTGGCGCGGGCGTCGGCTACGCTTATCGAATCCTCTTGGGCAATGCGTCCGCCAAGATTGATGAAGCCGAGATTGGAAAAGCACAGGGCAAGGGCAAGGACAATCGGCACGGCTCTTAACATAGCAACTCCTCCCACCGCAAATAAAGTTCGTCTATCTCCGCGAGCTTGTCAACGTGAGCCGCCGCCAATGCCATTAGCTTGTCCGGCTCGACTGCTCCGTTTATCTCGTGCTCAATCATCTTTAATTCCATCTCCGCCATTTTTATTTGCGCCTCGACTTTGTTTAGTGCTTGCTCGTTCGGTTTAGGCGTGGAAGGTTTCTTCTTATCGCCCTTAACCTTGTCGTCCTTAAGTGGTTTAGTTTCCGTTGTCTCGGCGAATTCTATTATCCGCGTCGCCACTTTGTCAAGCAAGTATCGGTCGTGCGTGACGATTAGGATTGTCCCGTCGAAGTCTTGCAATGCCGATTCGATTGCCTCTCGCGCAGGCAAGTCCAGATGATTTGTCGGCTCGTCTAGGATTAGGAAGTTCGCGCCCGTCAAGATTAGTTTCGTCAGTGCAACGCGTGTCTTTTCTCCGCCCGATAAATCGGCAATGGGTTTCTCGACGACTTGCGCGAATAAATTCAACCTTGCAAGCTCCGAACGCGCTTGACCTTCCGTCAATCCGAATTCGTTGTTAAGCTCTTCAAGCGGCGTTGCGTTCTCGTTAAGCTCCTCATGCCCCTGCGACAGGTAGCCGACCTTGACGCGATTGCCAATCTTAATCTCGCCGCTGTCCGCCTTAAGCTCGCCGACAATGAGTTTAAGTAGCGTGGACTTGCCGACGCCATTGCGACCGATTAAGCCGACCTTTTCCCCTTTAAACAGCTCCGCGCTAAAGTCTCTGATTATCCCCTTGAAGTTGACGCCCTCCAGAATCAGCACGCGGTTAGCGGACTCTGAAGCGTCGCCCAATCTGATTGTCGATTGCTCCGTTGACGGCGGCTTTTCCAGTCGTTGCATACGGTCAAGCATCGTTTGACGCCCACGAGCTTGCTTAGCCTTGACACCCGCCTTGTTGCGCCGCACGAACTCTTCAAGCTTGGCAATCTCCTCCTGCTGCCGTTCATAAGCTTTAAGCTCCGCCGCGTGTCGTTCCCGCTTGAGCCTTACAAATTTTTCGTAGTTGCCGGGGTAAAGCGTCGCCCGCCCGCCTTCCATGTCCAAAATCTTTCCGACGCACTGTTGCAGGAAATGTCTATCGTGCGTGACGGCAATGACTGTTCCGCGATAATTCTTGATGAACTCTTCAAGGAACTCAATCGAGTAAATGTCAAGGTGATTTGTCGGCTCGTCTAGGATTAAGATACGCGGTTCGTTGAGGAGTGCCTTAGCTAAAGAAATCTTAGCTGACTCGCCGCCGCTGAAGTGATTAGGACTCTTCGCAAGCTCTGGTTCGGTGAAGCCCAGCCCAAATAAAATTTTCCGCGCTTGGAACTTCTCGACGCCTTCGACCGTCAACATCTCGTCGAGGAGACTCGCGGCAGTGAATCGCGGCGTTTGTTCGACAAAGCCAATATCCTCTGCATGCAAGCCGCTGATTGTCCCCGCGTCGAATGGTTCCGCGCCAATCATAATCTTAACCAAAGTGGACTTGCCCGCACCGTTCTTTCCGACGATGCCGATATGTTCCCCGTCAACAATCTTAAAAGTCACGTCGCGGAAGATGAGCCGCTCGCCGTAATACTTTGTAACGTTATCAAGTTGAATCATTGCCTCGCCTCAAAAGTTTTTCTTGCATGATAGCAGAAAAGGAACGTCGCCGCAAATTTTTGTGCTATAATCTGCGCGGAGGTGTTGAGTTATGCGGAAAATATTTTTAATGCTAGCGTTCGTGATGATGTTGATGAGTTCGGCAAGCGCGGCGACGATTGAGGCGGCTCACTTTAACGGCAACGAGAAATTGACTTATCCCGTCGTTAGCACTGGGGACGCGGCGATTGACCAAAAGATTAACGCTAAGATTCAAGAAGAGCTTATGAGCTTTATCAAGGGCATACACTACGACGCGCAATACTATGACCGCAAAGTCCTTGACGCACGCACGAGCTACGAGGTCGGCTCCAATCAGGCGGGCAACACAATTATCCTAAGCATCGTCATGACCGAGAGCAAATACATTGAGGGCGCGGCGCACCCAGCGACTTGGCAACGCGTTCTGAACTTCAACACGTCGAGCGGCAATCGCATGGGCTTGGATTATCTGACGGAGGTCGGCGAAGGTTTGAGGGCAGGTTACTTGCTTGAACGTTTGGAGCAAAAGCTTCGTGAGAAAATCCAGCGCGAGGGAATTTATCTTTTTGAAGACGCCTTGCCGCTTAAGCAGTTGCCGGAGAACTTTTATTGGGACGAGAACTTGCACGTGCACTTCATCTTTCAGCACTACGAGATTGCTCCGTATGCGGCGGGGATAATCGACGTGGACATTGATGCCTAAGCAAAAGAAAAGAGCCCCTCGCGATTGAGCGGCTCTGATTTTTTTGCCAAGCTTTTAATCAATAGATGTTGTGCTTAACGCGGTCGTGTTCTTCAGCTTGCTTAGCGTCATTCCAACGGTCGAGCGTGCCGACAAGGTACTATTTGGACTGTTTCTTGCCCCATGAGGCGGACGCGTACAGTCTCTACATTCCAATAGATAACGTCATAGCCGTAAACGTGCGAACGGTGCTTTTTGAATTTGGCGCGGACATGTTCGACGGTCTTGTTTGTTTGTTCAGCTAACCAACGGGCAGCGGCAGTCTGTGATTCAAATATGTGCCTTTCGCCGTTTTTAATCAGCGCAAGCGGTTTCATTCTCCTTTGTCGTTCCGCTTCGAGATTTGCTGAGCCAATTTTGCTAATGCCACTGTGGTCGCGATTTTTCATTTGCTCACTTTTAGTCACGTAGCGCAAATTCGTCCAATGATTGTTCTGACTGTTGCGGTCGATATGGTCAATTTCGTAACCTTCGGGCTTAGCTCCAAGCCAGCACTCGGCAACCACGCGGGCGATAGGGATACGCTGACAAATTTTATTGCGGTTAATGAACGTGAAACAATATCCTGCGGGCGAATGATGATAGTCGACAATGATTTTGTTTTGCTTCTTCGACTTCACGTTGCGGAAAATACGCCCGTCCTCGCTGACTTCGTACAAGAATTTCAATGACGGTATCTTACGAAACTCGCGATTGGTCATAATAACGACCTCCCCCGAAACCATGCACGTTATTTTTTTACTTCTGACCTCTTCTGAAGTCTAGCGTACATAGCGGCATTTCTGCCACAGCGTCACTTTTGGGGCTACCTTAACCGGCACCCGTCACTCGGCGAATGCGTTCAAACTTCTCGCCGCGTGCCGTGTAGCTGACATCAACCATGCCATCATCACACAGCTTAACGTTAATTGTCTTTACCGGCATTGAGACCCGCCCGCGAACGTAAGCCACGTAATTGGAGGCCTCTTCGCGTGTGGCGTCGTCGATACCAAAGAAGTTTACCTTAACACCGTCAACAATCATAAGCAATCACTTCCTTAGGTCAATTTTTGTATCATCAGGCAAGTCGAGCGTGCGAATTGGGAAAGGAATGTTAATGCCCTCCTCGCGATAACGCTTGGTAATCGCCTTAATGAATTCGTGCTTAAGAAGATACTGGTTAGTAAAGGTTTGGACGTGCATAACCGCGTTGAAGTCAATCGACGAATCGTTGAACTTTTGATAGCGGACGACGGGCGCAAGCTTGTTCCTGTCGACACCTTCGGAATCAAAATGCGGTTCGTAGCCGTCAATCTTAATCTGAAGTTCGCGGGCAACTTCAACCGTCACGCGCTCCACTTTCTCAAGGTCGCTTTCATAACCGACGCCGATTGGAACGATTACGACAATATCATCACGGGGCTGAGAGAAATTCGACGTGACGGCATTGGCGATAACTTTGTTAGGAATGACCACGACGCTACCTTCATTGGCGGGCATGACTGTGATAAAACGCCAGTTGATGTCGATAACTTTGCCTTCGTCGCCGGTTGAAAGTTTAATGTAGTCGTTGACACGAATTTGCTTAGAGATGATGAGTTGCAGTCCAGAGAAAATATTTTCCAATGTTTCGCGAACACCGAAAGCAACCGCCATACCACCAACACCCATTGCCGCCATAATCGGAGCTATCGAAATGTTGAAGTAGTCTAGAATGACTAGCGCACCCGAAGCATAAATTGCCACGCGGAAGATTGTATCCAGTAGCGTCGATTGAGTCATGTCGCTCGTGCCGGAAAACTTCAATCTGATAAAGCCCGATAATGTCCGTTCGCAAACCCGCGTTATTGAAAAGACTATTACCGCGAACAGCACGCAAGAAAAAATTATGTCGAGACTCTTCGGCATATCCTCCCATGCTTGAACGCACCAATAAAGTCCTATGACAAAACACAGCGGAATAGGCAAACCTTTCATTGCGCGGAAAAAAACTTCCATCAGCTCTGAATCGGTGGCTTTGACTTTCGCGTCCAATTTTTTCGTCAACATGCGATTGAGCACGAGACCAATAATCAACGAAACAGTCAAAATACACGCGACGATAATTAAATCATCAATCACGTTTGACCACGGAATATTTTCAAAAAGATTCAACCAAAACACCTCTTACTTGAAAAAGTTTTACAGCCAATATATCATGAATCATCGTAAAGGAGATGATAGCAATGATTTTAATCGAAGGAAAGAGACTGCGCTTAAGGCGTGCGAACATGACGGACTTAGGCTATATTATGGCGTTGCAACACGCGCCGGAGAATTTGAAATTTATCGTGCCGTTCAGCGAAGAGTATCACCGCGAGATTATCGGCTCGGACGGCTCGGAAAAGTTGGACGTGATTGTTGAGGAGATTGATACAAGGCAAGCCGTCGGATATTTCATGCTCCGCAAGATGGATTCGCCGTTCATTGAGTTTACCCACGTCATCATCGGGCGCAAGGGTCTGGGCTATGGGCGCGAGGCTTTGAACCTTTTGCTTGAGTGGACGTTCAAAGTTAGGAAGCATCATCGTGTTTGGATTGACTGCAAGGACTACAATCCAATCGCCCTGCACCTTTACGAGAGTTTGGGCTTTGTGCGCGAAGGCATCTTGCGAGAAATCCTTTTAACCGACGGCGTCTGGGAAAATTTGATTGTGCTAGGAATGCTCGACCGCGAATACTTCAGCCATTAACCGAAAAAATTATCCCCCGCACTCAGCGAGGGATTTTTATTACGTTTAAGAAGTTTACACAGCCTTAGCCAAATCCTCGCCGAGCTTGCGGCAC